>NZ_JBHTIU010000003.1:0-157066 GCF_042677205.1 Paenibacillus residui | reverse complement strand
GCCGCCCGCCTCGCCGCCGCTTGCGGCAGGCGGCCCTTCGCCGCCACCGGCTGGTTCATCCGCCGGGAGGCGCTGCCGCCCTACCGCGAGGACCCCGTCCTGCGGTACGTCCCCGGGCGGGAATATGACGCCTTCAGCGCCGACAGCCGAACCCGGTTCGGCTGCTCGCGCTTCCTCGTCACCTCCCGCTCCGACCGGATGGGCTACCGCTTGGACGGGCCGCTGCTGGCGCTCAGCGAGCCGGCGGAAAGCATCTCGGAGCCGGTGACGGCGGGCACTGTGCAGGTTCCCCCGGACGGCCGCCCGATCATTCTGATGGCCGACAGGCAGACCACCGGCGGCTATCCGAAGCTGGCTCAGATTGCCGAGGTCGACCTTCCGGTGTTGGCGCAGGTGAAGCCGGGGGACACACTCGCCTTCCGGCAAATCTCCCGTGCGGAGGCCGAGACGCTCCTGCTGCAGAGGGAAGCGGAATTGCGGAAGCTCGCGCTGTCCATTGAATTGAAGCAAAATGAAGGAGAGGTTCATTCTTGTATACTATCGACTTGAACTGCGATTTGGGCGAAGGCTTCGGAGCCTACCGGATCGGCAATGACGAAGCCCTCATTCCGCTGGCCACCTCCGTGAACATCGCCTGCGGCTTTCATGCCGGAGATCCGTCCACGATGCGCAAGACCGTCCGTCTGGCGCTGGAGGCAGGGACGGCCATCGGGGCCCATCCGGGGCTTCCGGACCGAGCCGGCTTCGGACGCCGGCGGATGGAGATCACGCCCCAGGAAGCTTACGACCTGACCGTGTACCAGGTCGGGGCCCTGCAGGCCTTCGTGCATGCGGAGGGCGGTACCATGCAGCATGTCAAGCCACATGGCGCCCTCTATAACATGGCGGCCCAGAGCGCTCCGCTTGCGGAAGCCGTGGCGGAGGCCGTGCGGCGGGTAGATCCGTCCCTGCTGTTGTTCGGCTTGTCCGGATCGGAATTGATCCGCGCCGGCCGCAAGCTTGGGCTTGCGACCGTCAGCGAAGCTTTCGCCGACCGGACCTATCAGGCGGACGGAACGCTGACTCCGCGCTCCCACCCGCACGGCCTCCTCACCGACCCGCAGCAAGCGGCGGACCAGGCTGTCCGGATGACCATCGAGGGGAAGGTCCGCTCGCTGGACGGGCAGGAGGTCAGCCTGGAGGTCCAGACCGTCTGCATTCACGGAGACGGCGAAGAAGCGTTGGCCTCCTCCCGCCTCATCCGCGAAGCGCTGCTGGCCGCGAGAATTGCCATTCGCGCACCACAGCGGCAGCAGGAAGGCGGTTTATAAGCTTAAGGCTATTCCCGCACCTTCTTTGGCCAACAGGATCGAATCACTGTTTACACCTTTTCCATACTTTCAGGGACAGGAGGAGATCAAGCATGAAATCCGTACTGCTTACAGGCTTCCAGCCTTTCGGCGGCGAAACGGTCAACCCGTCACTGGAGGCCGTCAAACGGCTGCAGGGAGCAGCGGTCGAAGGAGCCAGGCTGGAGGCTCTGGAAATGCCGACCGTCTTTGGCAAATGCCTGAACGTGCTCGAGAAGGCCATCGATGCCCTTCAGCCTGATATTGTCATTGCCGTAGGTCAAGCCGGCGGGCGCAGCGGAATTACCGTCGAACGGATAGCGATCAACATCGATGACGCGCCGATTCCGGACAATGAAGGCAACCGTCCGATAGATACCCCGATTATTGCTGGAGGTCCGGCGGCCTATTGGTCCACTTTGCCCGTCAAAACCATCGTAAGCCGCCTGCGGCAAGCAGGCATCCCGGCCTCCGTTTCCCAAACGGCAGGCACTTTCGTATGCAACCATTTGTTCTATGGGCTGTCTCACCTGCTGGCGACCCGTTATCCGGGCACTCGCGGCGGCTTTATCCATATCCCTTACCTCCCGAAACAGGCTGCGGCATTCCCGGACAGGCCGAGCATGAGTCTGGAAGTTATCGTGCGGGCATTGGAAATAGCCGTTCAGACCAGCATCGCCTGCGGGCAGGAGGTAATCCCTGTCGAAGGCGGACAGCTTCATTAATCCTAAGGACGAGTATGGTGTGATAAGAGCGATTCGTCCCGCGTTTCAGGAGAGCGGCTTGATGGAACTCCGTCCCAACTGGATAATGCGGGCCCGGGTGTTGTAGAATAGAAAGGAAATTCACTTGAATCCAGTTTAGTTGAAAAGAGGCATAACGAATGTACGTTGCAGATCGATGGGAACAATTTGAATTAATCGATACCGGAGACGGGGAGAAGCTGGAACGCTGGGGAGGCTATGTCCTGAGACGCCCCGACCCGCAGATCATTTGGCCGGCGGAGGACAGCAACAGCGGGCTTTGGAAAGAGGCTAGCGCCCGTTATTACCGCAGCTCGAGCGGTGGCGGTGAATGGAAGGAACGGGTCAAGCTCCCGGAGCGCTGGAGCATTTCCTACGGCCGCTTGAAGTTTTATATCAAGCCCACCGGCTTTAAGCATACCGGCCTGTTTCCGGAACAAGCCGCCAACTGGGATTGGATGATGGACAAGATCCGGCAAGCCGGAAGGCCGATCAAAGTGCTGAATTTGTTCGCCTATACCGGTGGCGCCACCCTGGCTTGCGCTTCGGCCGGCGCGGAGGTCGTACATGTCGATGCGGCCAAAGGAATGGTTCAGTGGGCGAAGGAGAACGCCGCCTTGTCCAACCTTGCGGACCGTCCTATCCGTTACATAACCGATGATGTCTTCAAGTTTGTCCAGCGCGAGCACCGCCGCGGCAACCGTTACGACGCCATCATCATGGACCCTCCCTCTTACGGCAGGGGACCGAACGGGGAGATGTGGAAGCTGGAGAAGGACCTGTATCCGTTCGTGGAATCGTGTACCGGCATTCTGTCCGACCGGCCGCTGTTCTTCCTGATCAATTCGTATACGACAGGAATTTCCGCTTCGGTGCTTGCCAATATACTAACGCTCGCCTTGCAGAGAAAGCACGGGGGGACGATTGCTACCGGAGAAATCGGATTGCCGATTACGGCAAGCGGGCTGGTGCTGCCCTGTGGAATATTGGGGCGATGGGAATTATGACGATGACGAAGGCCGGTCTTCCTCCTATGGAGGTTCCTGTCCTGTATGAGGACAATCACATCCTGGTGGTGGTGAAGCCGGTGAATATGCCGTCTCAACAGGACGAATCGAACGATCCGGACCTGCTGTCCGTTCTTAAGGAAGATTTGAAAGTCCGCTATCAAAAGCCAGGGAATGTCTATCTCGGTCTGGTCCACCGTCTGGACCGTCCCGTAGGCGGAGTCATGGTGTTCGCCAAAACCTCCAAGGCAGCTTCCCGCTTGGCCGATGCCGTCCGTACCCGGAAGCTGGACAAGACCTATCTGGCCGTTGTCCACGGAACCCCCAAGCCGACTGCGGGCCGGCTCGTTCATTACCTGCTTAAGGATAGCAGCACGAACACCGTCTCCTCCGTACCCAAAGCCAAAGCCGGGGCCAAGGAAGCCATTCTTGACTACAAGGTTATAGGCCCTTCCGAGCTGCTGAGTCTCGTCGAGATTCATCTGCTCACGGGACGCTCCCACCAGATTCGGGTACAAATGTCGACGGAAGGCCACCCTTTATATGGCGATCAGCGTTACGGGCACGGCCGGAACCGGCCCGGACAGCAAATTGCCCTGTGGTCCTCCAGTCTTTCCTTCGAACATCCGGTCAAGCGGGAGTGGATGACGTTCTCCTGCAGCCCACCGACGGTTTACCCATGGACCGAGTGGAGGGAGGAGCTGGAGCTGAAGTAGGCTCAGGAAGCGTTGGCGACCTTGCCCAGCAAGTAGACCAGCAGCTGCTGATTATGGGCGGAGATCCGGTCCAGATGCGATTGCAGGAACTGCTCCCGGATTTGCACTCCCCTCGCGCATTCCTCTCTTCCCCTGTCCGTTGTCTTCACCCAGACGATTCGGCGGTCATGATCATCCCGTTCGCGGACGATCAGGCCGCCCTTTTCCATTCTGTCCAGCAATGTCGTTATAGCAGCCGGAGTCGTCTCCAGATAGGCAATGAAGTCCGAGGGCTTCATTCTCTCGTGAGCCTCCAGCAGTTCCAGTACATTCAATTGTCCTTCGGTCAACGTTGGGGCCAAGCCGGTTTCCATATGATTCTTAAGATCTTTGGAAAGTTTAAACCACAGTCTGGCGAAATCGTTCGTATACATGCGATTCTTCCCTCCGGTTTCCTTGGTTTGTCCTCATTATAGCACTGACCGAATGTCGATTTAAAGTTTAATCCGCTTAATACTTTATGACATTAATCGATGTGAAAATGTACCTTTTGACGCTCTTCAACATACACATAAAATAGGCAGATGACCCGAGGATCAGATTTTGTAGAATCGCACCCTGGATTTGAAGGATTAGAAAGGGGGAGTCGACATGGATAGTCAAATAAAGCGGGAAATCATCATTCGCGCATTGAAGGAAGGAATAATCAACGACCCAAGCTGGCAGGAACGGTTCGATGAACCGATGCCGGCTTGGGCCATTTTGGAAATTGCACTGAATCTGCTTGACAAAATCGATCCGCCATCCATCGGATATGATTAATCCGTCGGCCGATCAACCCTTGATGTCCGAAAAGGCCTGCATTCAGCGATAAATTGCCGCGATAGGCGTTTTAAGTCGTTTTAAGTACCGGACAGACCGCCTAGCGAAGCCCTAACCTTTATTTCGGAGTCTCCTCGATCGTCGCTTTTTTCCCGATGTACTCCAGCTTATTGGCTTTGGAGGCCGGAACAAGCAGCTTGCCCGTTGACTTGCGCTCCTCAATAGGAGCTTTCTCCGTTGAGAAACTGTGTCGCCCGCCGTCATCGAGAATAACGGTTAGTTCGTATTCTTCTTTAACCGCGAAGGCTCCCACGATTACGGAGCCGTTGGAACGGACCCGTTTGCCGTCCTTGAATTCGAAGGTGAATACCCCGCGGCCGCCGCGGCCCTGCAACGGATAATCCAATAGGAGGGAACGCTTGCCGTACCCCAGATCGGTTACGACCAGCACTTCTCCTTCTTCCCCTTTGACCCATTCGGCGGCAACGACTTCATCGTCATCCTTCAGTTGAATGCCCCGGACGCCCCCAGCGGCCCGGCCCATGCTGTTGATTTCATCCTCCATGAAGCGGATGCTCATTCCATTCTTCGTAACCAGAAGTAAATCCTTGCGGTTATCCGATAATTGGACTGCAATGATCTCATCCTGCTCGGAAACCTTGCAGGCGATAATCGCATTGGATCGGTTCGTGAAATATTCCTTCAGTGCCGTTCGTTTAACCTGGCCTTTACGGGTGACGAAGACGACGGACAGCTCCGGATCTTCGAAATCTTTGACCGGAATGACCGAAACGATGCGGTCCTCCTTGGCGATCGGTATCACGTTGACAATCGCCGTCCCGTTCTCCTTCCATTTGTACTCGGGGACCTGATGGACGGGGAGCAGGTAATACTGGCCCTTCGAGGTAAAAATGAGCAAGTTATCTATCGTATTCACATCGAGCAGGAAGCGGAGGAAATCCCCTTCCTTAAGTCCTATGCTGTCCACATCGCCGCCGGACCGGGTAAAGGATAGCTTGCTGGTCCGTTTCACGTAGCCTTCATTGGACAACGCCACGAAGACATCCTCTGCCGGGACCATGACCTCCAGGTTGACCTTGATCTCTTCCATTTCGCCCTGGATTTCGGAGCGTCTGTCGATACCGTAGCGATCGCGGATTTCCGTCAGCTCATCCTTGATAACCTTAAAGAGCTTCCGTTCGCTGGACAGAATCGATTGTAAATAGTCGATCGTCTTGCGGACTTCCTTCAGTTCTTTTTCCAGGGACGTAATTTCGAGATTAGTCAGCCTGTACAGCTGCAACGTGAGTATCGCATCCGCTTGTCTTTCCGTAAAGCCGTACTGCTCGACTAAATTATTCTGGGCATCCTGGCGGTTTTTGGAAGCTTTAATCGTCGCAATGACATCATCCAGAATATTCAGGGCTTTGACCAGCCCTTCGACTACGTGAGCACGGTCCTCCGCCTTCTCCAGATCATATTGCGTCCGGTAGGTGACGACTTCCTTCTGGTGAGCGATATAGGCAGTCAGCATCTGCTTCAAGCCAAGCTGCTGTGGTGTCTTGTTGACAATCGCCACCATGTTGAAGTTATAGGTCACCTGGAGATCGGTGCGCTTTAACAAGTACGCCAGAATTCCTTGGGCGTCCGCGTCTTTCCGCAGCTCGACAACGATGCGAAGCCCGTTGCGCCCGCTTTCGTCCCGTACCTCCGCAATCCCTTCCACCTTTTTCTCCAGCCGGATGTTTTCCATGGCCGTGACCAGGCGGGCTTTCACGACCTGATACGGAATTTCCGTAATGACGATCTGCTGCTTGCCACCCCGCAAATCCTCAATCTCCGTCTTGGCGCGCAGGTGAATACGCCCTTTGCCCGTTCGATAGGCTTCGCGAATGCCGTCTTCCCCCATAATGATTCCGCCGGTCGGGAAATCCGGTCCCTTCACGATTTCCATCAACTGTTCCAGGGTCAGGTCCGGATCATCCATGACCGCCATACATGCGTCGATCACCTCGCGTAAATTGTGAGGCGGAATTTCCGTGGCAAAACCGGAGGATATCCCGCTCACCCCATTGACCAGCAGATTGGGGAAGCGCGAAGGCAGAACGACCGGCTCCTTGGCCGTATTATCGAAGTTATCCTTGAACACTACCGTCCGCTTCTCGATATCGCGCAGCATTTCCATGGCGATGGACGATAACCGGGCTTCCGTATAACGCATCGCCGCCGGAGGATCATCGTCCTGGGACCCCCAGTTGCCGTGGCCGTCAATCAGCGCATGCCCCATTTTCCAGGATTGGGCCATACGGACCATTCCGTCGTAAATGGAAGCATCTCCGTGCGGATGGTAGTTCCCCATGACATCCCCTACCGTCTTGGCCGATTTGCGGTAGGGCTTGTCCGGCGTGTTCCCGGCTTCGTACATGGAATACAGGATGCGCCTCTGTACCGGCTTCAGTCCGTCACGAACGTCCGGAATCGCCCGGTCTTGAATGATGTATTTGGAATAGCGGCCGAACCGGTCTCCCATGACATCTTCTAAAAAGGCAGGTAAAAATTTTTCCAGCGTACTCATGGCGTCTGTCCCCTCTATTCTTCAAATTCCGTAAAGTCCACATTTTCAATAATCCAGCGCTTCCGGGGATCGACCTTATCGCCCATCAAAGTGGACACTCTGCGTTCCGCCTTGGCCGCATCCTCAATCATGACCTGGAACAAGGTCCGGCTTTCCGGATTCATCGTCGTCTCCCACAGCTGCTCGGGATTCATCTCTCCGAGCCCTTTATAACGCTGAATTTCTACGTTCTTGCCCATTTCCTTCATCGCTTGCTGCAGCTCTTCATCGCTGAACACATAGCGTTCCTCCGATTTCTTGCCGGCCTTCTTGGTCAGCTTGTACAGTGGAGGCTGAGCGATATATACCCGTCCGGAATCAATAAGCGGCTTCATGTAACGGTAGAAGAAAGTCAGCAGCAGCACCTGAATGTGAGCTCCATCCGTATCGGCGTCGGTCATAATAATGATTTTGCCGTAATTGCTTTCTTCCTGGTCGAACTCGCTGCCGACTCCCGCCCCGATGGCTGCAATGATCGCTTTATACTCATCATTCTTCAAAATATCCAGAAGCTTGGCCTTCTCCGGATTCATAGGCTTTCCTTTGAGCGGGAGGATCGCCTGATGCTTCGAATCCCTTCCTTGCTTGGCCGAGCCTCCGGCCGAATCCCCCTCCACGATGAACAGCTCGTTGTTCGCATAGTCCTTGGACTGGGCAGGGGTGAGCTTTCCGTTCAGATTCGAGCTTTCGCTCCTCCCTTTCTTGCCTGAGCGGACTTCTTCCCGGGCTTTACGAGCCGCTTCCCGGGCCTTCGCCGATTGCACCGCCTTCTTGAGCATCATCTGGGCAACCTGCGGATTTTCCTCCAGGAAAATCGCCATTTTATCGGATACGACCGCATCCACCGCGCTTCTCGCCGATGAGCTGCCCAACTGATCTTTCGTCTGTCCGACAAATTCGACGTCGCTCATTTTGATGTTGATGACGGCCATCAGTCCTTCGCGCAAATCCGCGCCGTCCAGATTTTTGTCCTTTTCCTTCAAAATCCCCGTCTTGCGGGCGTATTCATTCATCACGCGGGTGTAAGCCGTCTTAAACCCGGTTTCATGCGTTCCGCCGCCTCGGGTCGGAATGGAGTTAACGAAAGAGGCTAACGTTTCCGTATAGCCGTCATTATATTGCAGCGCAACCTCCACTTCGATCTCATCCTTCTCCGCGGCGAAATGAATGACATCGTGCAGAACCGACTTCCCTTCATTCAAAAATTGAACGAATTGGCTGGCTCCGCCATCGTATTCGAAGTGATCGACCTTCTCCGACCGCTCGTCCTTGATCGTCACCTTCAGCCCGGAATTCAGGAACGCGATTTCCTGCAGCCGCTCCGCAAGTGTGTCGTAGCTGACGCTGATTCCGTTGGCAAACACCCTTCTGTCAGGGAGAAAAGAGACCTTCGTCCCTGTCCGGTTGGTGTTTCCGATGACCTCCAGACCGGTCACCGCTTCCCCGACGTGCTCTTTGCCGTCGGCGTCCACCCAATACTCGAATCGCTGCTTGTGGATTTTACCGTCGCGGTAAATTTCTACCTCCAGCCATTCGGACAGGGCATTCGTGACCGATGCCCCGACCCCGTGCAATCCCCCGGATTTTTTGTAACCGGCTCCGCCGAATTTACCTCCGGCATGGAGCATGGTGAAGACCACCTGCGGCGTAGGGATGCCGGACTTGTGTATTCCGGTCGGAATCCCCCGGCCATTATCCCGGACGGTAATCGATTGATCTTTATGAATAACGATTTCGATCTCCGAACAGAATTTGGCCAGGTGCTCGTCCACCGAATTATCGACAATTTCCCATACGAGATGGTGCAATCCGGACGTTCCGGTGCTCCCTATGTACATTCCCGGCCGCTTGCGTACAGCCGTCAATCCTTCCAGTATCTGTATATCATCCGCCCCGTACTCCGCTGTACGAGGCGCATTGTCTTGCGTGAATAAATCCAACTGCTCGGCCATTCATGTGCCTCCTAATCAAAGTAAGCTATGACGTCTAGAATATGGCATCGATTGTATCCATACTAGTTCATTATATCCTTCCGAGTAAAAACAGTAAAAGCGATAATGAGTGCCGCCAACCCCCAAACCGCAAGAGTCGCCAGGGAGAAGGTCAATGTCATTCCCGGCACAGGTGGAATAGAGCCCGTTAAATAATTGATCGTCTCCAAGTTTACCATAAACAAATATTTAGCGCTCTCCCAGGTGGAGACCATATTGGTCAGTATTGTTCCGGCGATGAGCGTCGCGAGCATTATTCCCATACTGGCTGCGGTACTGCGGACCAGAACGGATACCATTAGCGACAGTGTAGCGACGATCACGCCGGAGAACCAGGCGAGGCCGATTTCCATTAGAATGAACTGCCATTGCGGAATCGCATGGACGTTAGCCGTGCTCAATTCGTCCCCGATCAGCTGATATCCGATCAGCACCGGCATATTCCATCCCGAATAGCCGAAGACGGCACCCGAGATGAGATAAGACAAAATAGCGGTAGACAGGAGGATCAGCCCGACAAACAAAATGAGGGTGACCCATTTGCTCATCAAAATTTTCCATCTTTGCACCGGCCTTGTCAACAAAAGCTTGATCGTTCCCGTCGAATGCTCCGAGGAAATGATATCGGAAGCCATGACCGCAATCAAGAGCGGAATGAACAAACTGACCGAATTCTGGACAAAATCCCTCATGAAGGTTACCCCGCTAGGCCACTGCGGGTTGACGTTCTGCTCAAGCGCATACTGCAGTCTCTGCACCTCGACCCGCAGAATCTTCTTCCATTCCTCAGCCACCCGGTTGCTGTTCAATCGGTTGGTATAGTCAATGATTTGCTGCTGGGTCGTTACCCGCCAGTCTTCCGTCCCGAACTGCTTGCGGTAGTTTTCGGCCACCTTCATCTGGGCATAGGTAAACATCGGGATCAGAATAGCGAGAATTAGAACAACGACAAGGAAACGGCGCTTCTTCAACATTTTGATCATTTCGTTCTGCACGAGCGGATATAAACTAACCAATTCGTTCACCCTCCGTCAGCCGCAAGAATAAATCTTCCAACGTCGGAATTTTATGAACGATGGCCAACACCCCAATGCCTGATCCGACCAGTTTCGCATTTATAGCAGGCACCTCTTCCTCCGTAAGAACCGTTGCAATTTCGCCGGCTCCGGCTCCCGCTTCCGTTCCTCGCCCCTCTTCTTCGTGCCCAAGCAAGCGAGACCATTCGTTGACGATCTCAATCCCGCTTTGACTAAAGAACCGGACGGCCTCCTCGTACCGGTTCACTTTCCAGACGACGATATTATCAGTTTGACTGATCAGCTCGTCCACTTCCCCCACCGCAATAACCGAGCCTTGGGTAATGATCGCTACCCGGTCGCACATCAATTGAATTTCGCTCAGTAAATGGCTGGACACGAATACGCTCAACCCGGTTGAGGCGAGCTTGCGAATAAATTCCCTCATCTCTTTAATCCCCTGCGGGTCGAGCCCATTAGTAGGTTCATCCAATATAAGCAGCTTGGGGCGACCCAACAGTGCCTGGGCAATTCCGAGCCGCTGCCTCATTCCGAGCGAATAAGTTTTAACTTTATCATGAATCCTTTTATCCATTCCGACGATCTCCACGACCTCGGCGATCCGTTCGGCAGATACCCCAGGCAGCATCCGGGCAAAATGCTCCAGATTTTCCCACCCGGTCAAATAACCGTATAACTCGGGGTTTTCCACGATACAGCCAATGTTCCTCAACGCCTCTGTCGGTTTATCGCGTAAGGAAATGCCGCAGACAGAGATTGTCCCCTCCGTCGGCTTGATCAAATGAACGAGCATCCGGATCGTCGTCGTTTTGCCTGAACCGTTCGGGCCTAGGAAACCAAACACTTCCCCTGCCTTAATATCAAAGGAAACTCCTTTAATGATCCATTTTCCCCGGATTTTTTTCTTTAAATTCCGCACATTCAGAACCTGTTCGCCAGCTGGCATTCCTTATCCCCCCTTGGCCCGTTATTCAAGCACCTGCATGACCCGCTCCGCCATGCGCTCATAGCCGTCTTCGTTCGGATGAAAGTGATCATTGGCCAAATACTTGGTCAAATAGGTTTCGAACAAATCATAGGTAGGAACAACGGTTAAATTGTGGAGCTTGGTGGAAAGCGACGTCGCATGATGGTTCCATTCGTGAAGCAGGAGAGAGCCTTGTCCAACCGAATCGAAATCCAGAAAAGGGTGGTATAATCCGACATAGATAATTCTAGCCTTCGGATTCAACTCGGCTATCCGGTTTAATATCCGTTCCAGACGCTCCAATGCATCCGGCATCTGTTGTGCCACGCTGTCAAAGTCGATCTCCAAGGAATCGGAATTGGTGGCGGCTGCCGAACCAAAGCCAAATTGAAACAGGTCGTTACCGCCGATCGTGACGAAGACTAGATTGGCCTTCTGGATCGACTGCGGAATCTCGCCGTTGTCATTGTAGATATAATCAAGCAATTGACTCGTCCGAAGACCTCCAACGGCATAATTCCACACATATACATCTTTTCCTGTTGCGCTTTCCAGCCGCTTCTTCACTTTTCCAACATAGCCTTCGCCCGTAATATCTCCCTGCCCCTTGGTCAGGGAATCGCCCAGCGCCACGATTTGAATCTTGTCCGAGGATAATAACGGATTGGCTTCTACCGGCTTCTCCCGTGAGATTGCGGGCTCGCCGGCCGACGGGTACCAAATGGATTTAACCGCATATACAAACCCGAACAGAAACAACAGCGTGGAAAGGACAGCCACCAAACCGGTCGTTCTCCACAGAAGCCGCGATGAATTCATTGCCTACGCTCTCCCCCTGACCTCTCTATTTCATTGGCTGCTCTAAAAAAGTTAATTTCCCTTATTAGAGTAAAGGTTCCTCTCACATTTTGCAACTTGCCGCCCAAGATGCAGCAAGTTCTCTTCAAGTATTCTCCCGTCCTGTATTAACACGTGATACAAATAACGACCCTCCCGAACAATCAGGAAGGTCGCCGCACGATCTATTTAATTTGCTTGTTCTGCCAGCTTATTCAAATTGGCGAGGCTCAGTCGGAGGCTATCCATTGGGTCCCCCGGGCACACGTCTTGTTCAACCGCGTACCACTCCACCCCGTTATTCTCTCCCCACTGCAAAATAGGGGCAAAATCTATGACGCCTGTCCCCACCTCAGCAAACGTCCCGGACTCGTCCTTCGACATGTCCTTCAGATGCAATATCGGCATACGGTTGGCATAGGGTTGGATGAATTGCACCGGATCTTGACCGCCTTTCTTCACCCAATAGACGTCAATCTCCGCCAGAACCCGGTTGTCGGAAGAGGGCTCCAGCAAATACTCCAGGGCTGACTTTCCGTCGACAGTCGTTTCAAATTCAAATGCATGATTATGATAGTTCACCCGGAATCCTTCCGCTTCAACCTTGGACGCAATTTCGTTCAGCTCGCGGCGAACCGACCGGTAACCTTCCTCGTTCTTCAATTCGCCCGGCAGTGAAGGGCATACGACGTCTCTGGTGCCTAAAATCCGGGCTTCATTCAGCACTTCGTCGAGCTCATTTTTCAGCCGGTCCAGGGACACATGCATACCTGCGGTTCCCAAGCCGGTTTCCTTCAGCACGGCGGCTATTTCTTCGGCAGTATAACCGTGCAGTCCCGAAATTTGGACCCCCGCCCAGCCCATTTCCTTCAATTGCCTGAGTACTCCCGGGAAATCTTCCTTTACTTGCTCCCTCAAAGTATATAGTTGCGCTGCAAACTTGTGCTTCATGTTAAAATTCCTCCCCAGCCTGGAATAGCTTTCCCTATGTATTTAACCATTCATAGATGCGGCAATTCACGGTGTTGCTTGGAATACAGCCCCTCTCGCCACCCTTTAATCTTACCATAGGATAAGGATCTATTGAAGCGGACTGCTACAATGTTTGAAGATGACCTTCATCATTTTCTTCGCATTTCCTTTGACGGCATCCGACATCGACATCAACTTCTTTTCACTGCTTCCGCTAACTCTATTCTTTTCGCTACGCTGCGATTGCCGGCTTCTACTGCATTTTTTGTGCTTTTCGTGCCAGTGACCTCTTCCTTTCATCGTCTTTCTTCATTTCCTTTGGGAACTGCTCTCACTAACTAACTTCTTTCTCCTCGCTCCTTCCAACTGCTCACCTCCTAATTCCTTTTTCGTACCACTGACTTTCTTTTTTGAAGCAACCCCCACTTACTTCCTTCTTTCACACTCTCCGACCGCCGCCCTCTTAATTCCTTTCTCGTACTACTGACTTTTTAGTTCATCGTCTTTCTTCATTTCCTTTAATTCGAATCCATATCGTCTTTCCGCTCCTTTGGTTTGTTATCCCTTTTACTCAGAAATTAAGCAATTATCTAGAATAAGAACTCCCAAAGTATCTTTCAACGATATACCACCATAAGAACCTATAGAGAGCCGACTGTTCATTGGCGGTAAAACCTTAAGCTCCATAGGTATCGCCTAACAAGCTGTACTACGGATCTTTGCGTTCGCGAAGACATAACAACGAAGACTAAGGAAGCAGTGTCTCATTCTCCTGACTCTTGGGGATAACGATCAAAAGGCCAGGGAATGGATGCAATTTTCCTGACTTAAGGGGATAACAGTCAAAAGACGGGACATAGATGCTATGTTTCATTCTCCTGACTCACGGGATAACGGTCAAAAGACGGGACATAGATGCTAGGTTTCATTCCCTGACTCACGGGGATAACAGTCAAAAGACGGGACATTGATGCTATGTTTCATTCTCCTGATTTAGGGGGATAGCAGTCAAAAGACGGGACATTGATGCTATGTTTCATTCTCCTGATTTAGGGGGATAGCAGTCAAAGAGACTCGGGATGGGAGCATAGTTCCAGTCACCTGACTTTAGGGGATATCAGTGGTGGAGTGTTTAGAAAATCTTTTGAAACGAATTATGGAAGATAAGCGTCTTCGACGGCTATCCTTCTTTCGTCCTCCTGTTCAATATACTTCACTTGGATAATTTTCCCTTTCTGAAATTGCGGGATAAGGATTAGAGGAATAAAGGTTTTTACCGCGGCATGAAAAACTTCACCGTTATCCTTGGTAACGGTAAGATCCAATATAACCTCCGGCTGATCGTCAAGCTTGGACTGGGTTTGTCGAATGAAATTGACTATCGCTTCTGCAGATTTTCCATTGTCCATGATCTGCTTGGTCAGTCGCATCTTATCCTTATGGGAGCGATGCGCCAAGACGACTTTCGTTACTGTGAACGTTGTAGTAAAAAGGGAAATCACAACAAGAATGGAAATGACAAATAGTGATGTATTCATAGAATACCGCCGCCTTTTATTGAGAATCACAATTAATACCATTCTGTTCAACCCGCCTGGACAACACCAACAACTGCCCGGCAATTCCTGTCAGGAAATCGCCGGGCACCGCTGATTCTCAAAATATACAATTAGCTTAAATTTAACCGACGGCTTCATTCAGAAACTTATACTGCGCTTGAATAAGCCCGTGATAAATTCCCTGCTTTTTCATCAGTTCATCATGATTCCCGGTCTCCATGATTCTGCCATGATCCAGAACGACGATATTATCGGCATGACGAATGGTGGATAAGCGGTGAGCGATAATGAAAGAGGTTCTGCCTGCCAACAGCGTCTTCATCGCTTCCTGAATTTTCAGCTCCGTCTCGGTATCGATGCTGGCTGTCGCCTCGTCCAGAATCAAGATCCGGGGGTCGGCGAGCAGAGCTCTTGCGAATGAAAGAAGCTGTCTCTGCCCCATGCTCAGCATACTTCCCCGCTCCTGCACCTCCGTATCATAGCCATTGGGCAGGTTAATGATGAAGTCGTGAGCGTGAACCGCCTTGGCGGCCAGTTCCACCTCTTCGTCTGTCGCATCCAATCGCCCGAATCGTATATTATCGCGAATCGTTCCCGAGAAGATGAACGTGTCCTGCAGAACAATTCCAATCTGGGACCGAAGGCTCTGGACCGTAACATCCCGAATGTCGTGACCATCGATCATCACTCTTCCCTCTACCGGATCATAGAAGCGGCACAGCAAGTTGATGATCGTACTTTTTCCCGATCCCGTATGTCCGACCAAAGCTATGGATTGGCCCGACTGAACCTCCAGGCTTATCCCTTTAAGTGCCGGACGGTTCGGTTCGTATTCAAATACGATATTCTCCAGACGGATATTCCCTTGGATTGGGGGCAAGGTACGCGCTTTTCTTTTTTCTTGTACGGTCGGCTGTTCATCCATAAACTCAAAGATGCGTTCCGATGACGCCATAGCTATGAGCAGTTGAGAATACATTTGGCCCAAACGATTAATAGGCTCCCAGAAATGCCCGATATATGTGGCAAAACCGACCAACACCCCGATGGAAATATCCCCGGCGGCAACGAGCGTAGCCCCATACCAGAACAAAATACAGTAACCGATCGCTCCAGTAATTTCAATCAAGGGCCCGAAGGTTTGATTAAGACGTGAAGCTCGGTCCCATGATTTGCGGTTCACATCGTTCATTTCGTTGAAATACTGCATGTTCTCTTTCTCTTGGGTAAAAGCCTGGGTGACCTTAATTCCTTGGATACTCTCGTTCAGATGAGAATTAATGCGCGACTGCTTCATCCGAACGTCCTGCCAGCCCCGCCTGATCTTCTTACGCAAGGAAGTGGATACCAGAAACATTAACGGAACTGTAATCATGATGGCCAAACCGAGCTTGACATTAAACATCAAGAGTATGATGACTATTCCCAACAATTGAATACAGTCGATGAGTACGTTGACTACACCGTTAGTGAACAGATCTTGAAGAGAGTTTATATCATTCGTTACACGGACAAGAACCGATCCCGCCGGGCGCTTATCAAAAAAGCGAAAAGACAGAGACTGAATGTGGCTGAACAGATCATGCCTGAGATCATGGATCACCCGCTGCCCGATCATGGATGTATACCGGATCCTGTAATTGCTCGCCAGACATTGTATTATATATACCGCAGCCATTGAGGCAATGATGATAAGCAGCAGCTTTCCGTTCTTCTCCATTAGCGCATGGTCAATAGCATACGTGATGAACAAGGGGATGGCCAGCTTCGTTAGTGTGACCAGCAGTATCGTTATAATGATGATGGGCAGCATCTGTTTGCGGTAGGGCATCATATATTTACCCAGTCTGCGCATTTGTCCCCAGTCGAACGGCTTCTCCATTACTTCATCGTCTTGGTAGACAAAGCGCTGCTGCTTGCTGCCCCCCGACTGTTTCAACGAATCATCGTTCTCGACCTTTCGCCGGTTACTCAATTGGCCCACCTCTGCTTTAGCATTCTCTCTCCGGCCTCTTCGGGCCGATCGGAGTACTGGATTTTATAGGTTTCCAAATAAGGTCCCGGTTGGGCCAGAAGCTCCTCATGGGTTCCTCTCTGCACAATCCTTCCCTTATCCAAAACAATAATTTCGTCGGCATGTCGAAGCGAAGAGATTCGATGTGCTATAATAAATGTGGTTCTTCCCTTCATCAATTCGCTGAAGCCTGCTTGAATTTCATGCTCCGTCTCCATATCGACCGCGCTTGTCGCATCGTCCAGTATTAAGATTTTAGGGTCTTTCAACAAGGCGCGTGCGATGGCGATCCGCTGCTTCTGGCCTCCGGACAGCCCCATACCCCGCTCGCCAACGACCGTATCGTAGCCTTCAGGCAGCTCCATAATGAAGTCATGGGCTTTCGCCAATTGCGCCGCTTTAATTATTTTCTCCATCGGCACGTCCCTGTTGCCATAGGCGATATTATTGCGAATCGATGCCGAGAACAGGAAGGTTTCTTGGAAGACGACCGCAATTTGCCGGCGGAGAGATTCCAGATCCAGCTCGTTAATATTTCTCCCATCCAATGTAATGGCCCCATCCTTGAGGCTGTAGGCTCTCATCAACAATTGGATGAAGGTGGATTTCCCGGATCCCGTGCCGCCGAGCAGCCCGATGACGCTTCCGGCGGGAGCATCCAGGTTTATGTTATACAGCGCCGGAGAATTATCCGGATAGGCGAAGGTAACGTTCTCGTATTTAACATGTCCCTTTACCTGCTCCGGGCTCAGCTTGACGGCCTGATCCACGTTCTTGACATGCACGTAATGATGAAGCAGTTCAAGAATCCTTTCGCCGGACGCTTTCGATTGTGTATAATTGTTAATGTGCACCCCGATATTCCACATCGGGCCGATAATATACCAGATTAAGCTGTTGAACGCTACCAATTCCCCTACCGACATCTGTTCGGTGATAACGAAGTGGCCTCCTACCCCTAACAGAATGACGATGCTCAGGTTCGCAAATAGCTCCATAACCGGGAAGAACCTGGCCCATATATTGGAAGTAAATATGTTTGTCCCTTTGTAGTCTTCGCTTCTAGCCGCAAACTTCTCAATTTCATAGGGCTCGCGGGCAAAGGATTTAACCGTTCTTACTCCCGTAATATTTTCCTGCACGGCCGTAGTCAGATCACTCATGGATTTGCGGATGCTGCGGAAGGCCGGATGAATTTTCCCTTCGAAACGGACGGCTGTAAACGCCAGGAAGGGCATAGTGACCATCGTAATCAGGCTTAGCTTCCAATTGATGCTGAACATCATGGCCAGCCCGAATCCAAGCATCAGCACGACGTTAAATATTTGCGCCATACCGAAGCCGATGAAGTGGCGAATGGCCTCCAGGTCGGCAGTCAATCTCGACATCAAATCGCCGGTTCTTGCCTTGTCATAAAACTGGAAGGACAGATACTGCAGTTTGTTGTATAAGGCGTTCCGAAGATTATACGCTACCCGGTTACCAAGCCGTCCCCCGGTAAATCCGTGAAGAAACTGGAACGTTCCTTTAATCGAGATGACCACTATGACGAGTAACGACAAGTAAGGAACCATCTCATACTTTCCTGCGATGATGACATCATCGATCAAAAAGCGGAGCAGATTGGGATATACGAGTCCCAAGGCCGTGGCGCACGCCAGACAAATGATCGAGATGAAAAATAGCCTCTTCTCCTTCCAATAATACTCTTTCAACTGCCTAAATACATTCATCCTCCTGCCCCCTATAAGCTCTGCCTTTGGCAAAACTTGTCTCGTAAGCATTCGCTCCTTACTGTGAACCGTGCGAAAATAGGAATCGGCTTATGAAGCGACCTGATGGCCGTAACCGTCCGAATGAATAGAGTGAATAAATATTCATCCTACCCAGTGGCGGCCAGTAAAGTCTCTCTCCCCGATAAACCGCTTTCGGTTGGCCGGAGGCAGTATAAACCAGCGACAGCTCCTTAGTGCCGTCCCTTGTTATTTCTTTCTCCCGGCTTGTATCTAAGCGGTATTTCCGCTCGAATCATTAGCAATATTAACACCATCCTTACAGGGGGGCAATAAGTAGAAAACCGCTAAAATCCTCCTATTTCAACATTTGCTAATAAAAAGCAGATACAATCCGTCGAATCCTTTTAAATAATCCATATCCCCCCAATTGTTTCCTGTTTTCATCGACTTTCTTTTTCCAATGTTTCTCCGGCCGCTAATAACCTCGATTTGTTACCTTTTGGTTCCATCCGGGCTTTCATTTAATAAATCTGTTAACCTTCTTTGCGTATTTTTTCCCACAAGGATAACGGCTATCGCCGTCCTTTGGACTGGCGCGGTTACGATGAAATATAAGAACAGGTATGAGGTGGAACTTTTACTTTCTTATTTTGAAAAAAAACCGTCCGACTTCTGTCGAACGGTTAATGGTAGCCTGTTTGGTACTTTTTAGTCAATCATAACGGGAATTGAACAGGTTACTCGGCAAGGGCCGCCAATCGGTCTCGAATCTCGATAAGCTGACCTACGTCGATCTTCATTTCCATGGCATCTTTCAAGCCTTGGTAGTGATCCTTCACCATTTGCAGCTCCTTCTGCCCCAATTGCTCCAGCCTGTCTGCGAGTTGACGACCGTAGGCCGTTTGCAGACGTTCCGCGTGAAGGTCCAAGTATTGCTGAATAACCGTACCCAGCTCCGCTTCCAATTGTTGTCTAAGCTTCTCCTTGCCGCCCCCTTCGAAGAAGGACTTGCCGTTCTTAAAGGCCCGTTGCAAGCCCTTGACATCCGGTTCGGGCACCGTCACCGACTCGTCCACCTCCGGCGTATCGAAGGACTCGGCTTCAAAACGATGCGGAGAGTAGCCCGGAAACTTCAGCTCGATGTCTTTCCACAGCTTCTCAAGCTTCTTCTGGGCGAAGGAATTCATAAATTGCTCCAACCGAAGTGTCGTCGCGAGTACTTCCTGAGACAAATTGTAGGAAATCAGCCGCAGCAAATCAAAATAAGCAGCCCTCAATGCCATCCGGATGTCTCTTCCATCCTCATGAAGGGCACCGGGATTGAAAGCGAGATTATAAAATTCCCCGAAACGGAACATCATTCGCTGTTTCACATAGTAGAGAAGCTCTTGGAGCTCCTTCGCCAGTTCGTTGTGTCCCGTCCCGCTCTCGGGAGCCTGAAGGGCTGCAGCTACCTCTGTATATGCATTCTCCAGAGTTAGGAGCCTCCGCTTCCTTTCGCCCTCGCTTTGCTGCGCGCCTTGGATCCATTCCCTCATAGTCCCAACCGCGCGCTGCAATTCATACCGGGCGGAACGGATAGCCATCTCGCTCAGTTCTTCGTAAGTGAAGCGGATAAACTGGCGTTCGAACTCGAGAATGCCCGATTGGCGAAGCAGAAGCGGATCGTTCTGCAGCTTGCCCTCTACTGCCTGCTGGCTGGATACGGGGTAGATTCTCGGGTTTCGGACTCCATGGCTTGTCAGATTGGCTTCCACGTGCTTCACTACCGCATCCAGCTCCTCCGCATCTGCGGCGAGGTCGGCGGCATTGACGATGAAGAACATCTTATCCAGCTCGAAGGAGTCCTTCACCCGGCCAAGCTGCTGCAGAAATTCCCGGTCTGCCTGCGAAAAGGCATGATTGTAATACGTGACGAAGAGAATGGCGTCAGCGTTTTTAATATAATTGAAGGCTACTCCGGTATGTCGTGCGTTAATTGAATCGGCCCCCGGTGTATCCACAAAGACCATGCCCTGCTCCGTCAGCGGATTGCTGTAATAGAGCCGGACCGACTCGACGAAGCAGGATTTCTCCTCCTCCGCCACATAACTTGCAAACTGCTCAAGATCGGCGGTCAGTTCTTTGCCGAGCTTATCTGCAGCGGCACCCCAGCCTTTCTCCACAGCTTTGAGGAAGGCGTAATGCGGTTTCCCGCCCTCGCTTATCTGCTCAGGGTGGATTCCGGCAATGGTACGCAGACATTCTTCCCGGCTACCTCCCGGCTTGCCCAGCACATCCAGCGAGAAGCGGATTTCCTCAAGCACCGCTTCCTCCGTCTTCATGACCACTTTAACCGTTCCATGCGGGCAATCATCCGTCGGCGGCAATATGGTATTGATCGCCGCAGTCGTCGGATTCGGGGAGACCGGTAATATCCGTTCTCCGATCAACGCATTGGCGAAGGATGATTTGCCGGCACTGAATGCGCCGAACAAAGCGACGGTAAACCGGTTGTTTTCCATCCGCTCGGCTTTGTCCAGCATGGAGCGCGATACGTTCTGCAGTGCGGCCAGATCCTTCGTCAAGTTGGCGGCCTGACGAAGAGTATCCGCCATCCGCCGCAGCCGGTTCCGCTGATCCTGAACCCGGTTCGCACTGCTGCTCTCGGTTTCGGCCTCTGACTCTGCCGGAAGCACCTCGGGCTTCTTCATCGCGGAATCCGATGGGGCTGCGGCCACTGGATCGGAAGAACGTTCCCCAGCGAATTCCTCTTCGTTGTAATCGCCGGGGGCGGGCAGCTGCAGCGCTGAACGGGGAAGTGCCCCGCGAGACAGGTTCAGCATCCGCTGCAGCTCTTCCCTCTCCTCCTGCTCGATTTGCTGCAGCCGGCGATGCGACCCTAAGGCCGACTCTAGCTCCATAAGCTCCGCTTCCAGCTGCTGCTGCTCCTTCTGCATTCGCAGGGATAGCTTGCTTATAAGCTCTTCGATAAGCCCGGTGGCCGCTTGCCGGAACATCGTCTTGACCTCCGAAGACAACTGCTTGGAGAAGTTAAGGGTATATTCGTTGGAGAAGACCGCTCCCGTATGAACCTGCTCCGCTATCCAGGAAGCCGGAAGACTAAATTCCAGCTCCTTCAATCGATCCTCTTCCAATTCATTCAACAATTCATGCTTCTCGGCCTGCTGCTTGATGAAATCCTGAAGGTGCCAGCTTAAGCCCGCTTTGATCTTCTCCGCAAAATCAGAATAGAAAGCGTCCAATCGGCTGGAGATTTCTTTCTCCGTCTGTGCCGCTCTTGAGAAAAATCCGACCTTAAACCCAGGCTTGCGGCTTTGCAAATAATGATGCGCCAGATCTCTGGTTGTCGCAGGAGTCAGATTGGCGTTATCAATGATCGAGGAGATCTCCTTCCTCCATTCCGCCTGAAGCTGAAGGGGAAGCTCCTTAAGCCGGTTTAGCTGCTCCTGCTTCTCTTCATATCGCGCTAATGCTTCATCCCCTCCGTCCGCCTGCTCGATCTCGGCCATAAGCCTGGCTTTCTCCTCTTCCCGGGCAGACGCAACAGTAGCGGCATGCTCGCGAATCAGCTGTTCCGAAGAAGCCGCAACGCTCTGATTGCGCAGCGGCTCCGCCATTAGCATCAGCTTGCGAAGCAGCCAGATCAGCTTCGGCCATTCATGGTGCGGATGCTCCGGATGCTTGACCGACAGATACAGGATCCCGTCAGGCGTAATATTCCAGTTGGCGAAGGACTGTCTCACGCTTTCTTTATATTGTTCAAAAGGAAGCTCCGCTTCCCTATGCTTGTCAATCTGGTTAACGATCAGGTATACGGGCTTGCCCCAATCCTGAAGCTGCTTCGTAAATGCAAAATTGGTCTCTGATTGCACATGGTTGTAATCCATCACATAAAAAACGACATCGGCCAAATGCAGCGCCGATTCCGTTGCCATCCGGTGGGCATCGTCCGTAGAGTCGATCCCCGGTGTATCCAACAGTACCGCCCGCTCGCCCAGAAAAGGAATCGGGTAACGAATATCAACGGAACGGATATCCTCCCCATTCTTGCAGTATTCGGATAATTGGTCCGGCTCAATCCGGTCCGGTTGCTCCCGCCCGTTCCGGTACACGGATACTTCCCCTTCTCCATTGCGGATAGACACAATATTGGCACTCGTTGGAATGGGGCTGGACGGCAGCAGCTTCGCCCCGCACAGCCGGTTAATCAAACTGGATTTTCCTGCGGAAAAATGCCCGCAAAAAGCAAAGTACAGCTGACCGGAAGCAAGCTTGGATTCTAGCTGCATCATCTTGTCGGCATGCCGAGAATCCCCCGCAGCCTGCATGTCGGAAGCCAGCTTAGCAATCGTTTCCACACCGTTCATCACGCATTCTCCTGACCCTCTGTTGTCCTAAATAAACAAAAAAACCGAAACGGATTTCGGTTAGAGTGTTGAGGAAGATTTCCTCAATAGACTTTAGACTGCACTTCACCGAAAGGCTTCGGTTTATGGTAGAAACGGACTCCGGATCCGGGGCCTCGACAGGTGTAGTCGAAGGCTCCCGGCGGAGGCTGTTGAAATGGCGCTGCAACCTGAAGGTGTACAGCGGCAACGCCCTTTCAAGGGCCTCGCTCTCCATGTCCTTTCCGGTGGAGGCGCGATCTTGCCCCTCATCCCGGCCGTTTCTAATCGTTATAAGCCATTATAACCGTGTTCTCCGGTTACTAGTGTATCACATTTTCCTCCTCAGGGAGAATAATTTCGAACACATCCCCATGCTGAAGGATAGTCACGTTCTGTTCCTTAACTTTCATCACGACAACGTCCGGCTTCGTTCTCATGCGATCCAGGTAGCTATCCGGCACCTCTCCAGATTCGCTGACGACAATTCCTTCAATCTCTTTCTCCTCGTTTTCGGCAAACGGGGTCTTCATTATTTCTTCATAGATGTCGGAGAACACCGCGAAGTTTTTGGTATAGACTGATATGCATTTCATGTCATCCCATCCTTTTACTGTTGACTTCCTTATCTAGTCTTGACTTCCTTCGTTTTCCTATTCTTCGCAACGTTCATTCTTTTTTTTCCTTCGCGGCACACGTCCAGCAAAGGACAGATGTCACATTGGGGATTCTGCGCCTTACAGTGATATCTTCCGAAAAAGATAAGACGATGGTGAGTTTGGGTCCATTCTTCCAGCGGCACTTTTTTCATTAAAGACTTTTCGACTTCCAGCACCGAGTCATCCGCTTTTGCCAGACCCAGCCGTTTGGATACCCGTTCCACGTGAGTATCCACTGCGATGGCCGGAACTCCAAATGCATTGGAAATAACAACGTTGGCCGTTTTTCGGCCTACGCCGGGCAGCTCTACTAATTGTGAATGCTCTTGCGGAATTTGTCCGTTGTGTTTTTCTATAATGAGTTGACAAAGCTTTTGAATGTTTTTCGCCTTGTTTCTGTATAATCCGATGCTGCGGATATCCTGCTCCAGCTCCTCCAGCGGAACGGCCAAATAATCTTCCGGTGTTGTATATTTACGAAAGAGCGACTTCGTTACTTTGTTGACCGTCTCGTCTGTACATTGAGCGGACAGCAGCACCGCGATCGTCAGCTCGAACGGATTGGAATGGGTCAACTCGCAATGAGCATCCGGAAACATCTTCCCGATTTCATCCAGAATGTGCCGAACCTTTGTTTTATTCATCATCCCGGTCCCCCTTCTCTAACCTTGCGCCCGAACCCCCTACAGTGTAACGAATCCGATTAAGATATTCAATGAGGATATCCAGGCAAAAAATGAACATTTCTAAAACATTGCGCTCAAAAGGAAACCGTCCGAATAAGGATGTTCCTTATTCGGACGGCAAGCTCTATGTCCTGAATTTCGGACAAGCCTGATGGCGGCTCTTGCTTCTCTAGTTACTGGTTATCAGCTTCACTTGCTGGATATTCTTGCCTACGAATGTAATGGCAATCTTCGTTCCAGGCGATAGCTGGGCGAAGGTTATTGCCGTATCTGCGGCAGACAAAATCTTCGCATCATGCGGCAAAGTGTAGTAAAATGCGGAACCATTCTGATCCTTCACGGTCAACTGGCGGCTGGACTCGTTCTTGGCGGTCAGCTCATAGTTGATGGTCTGTTTCTTCTGGATCTGGAAAACGTAATCGTGCTGGTTGCTCATTCCAGCCCGGATCGAATCACCGACCTTCAGATGGTCCAGCGTAAGGTTGTCTTGGTTCAATCCCTCTACCGCCACATACGTATTGAGTTTAAGGTCGACATACTGGCCGTTAGGCATCTTCAGCTTGAGCTCTCTAGTCGTCGGGTTGATCATGGATATGACCCCTTCGTACCCGAAGCTGTACGAAATATTGATCAGCTCGTCCTTACTGTTGTACGTCAAATCCACTTTCTGGCCGATAGGAAACATCTTGTCGAAAGTCTCAATCGCAATTGAAGTTCCATTATAGGTAAGGCTGACTTTATCGTTCAACTCGAAAATCTCGGGCTTGCCGTCGACGATAACGGTCAAATACTTCGACTTGCTGTCATAACTATGAATTGTTGCCATGTAGTTGACCTTTTGCTTCCGTTCCCCGACAAACACCTTCTTCACTTTATCATCGGAACCAAGGTAAACCGTAATATCGTCCCCTTCCTGAAGCTCGGCAATCGAGGAGCTCAGCTTCCAGGGCATGATCACTTCAACGGTATTGGTATCAAACGAATAAGTTCCGAATTGGTTATCCGCAAACTGAATAGTCAAGTAAGGCGCCCGGTTATCCAATTTAATATAATCCAGCTTGCCTTCCTTGATCATCTCTACTTTGGTCGTTACGACTTCCAATTCCACAACGATGTTATTTTCCACGCGGATGCGAACGGTATCTCCTTCAAAGATATGATCCAGAGACCTCATTCCTTCCTTGTAAATGACAGGAAGGTTATCCGCATAAGCATACTCTTGCTTGCCGCCGTCCGTTTCGTTCACGGTCAGTTTCTTACTGTCTTTATTCACAGAGACGAAGGTTCCGACAGCTGTTTTATTGACCGGCGCCTCTTTGATAATAATATGAGCCACTTTCTGGTCGGCGGTGCGGCGAATTTCGATTTTGCTTCCTTTCACAACGGACGAGAGACTTTGGCCCAAACCGTCTTTGTCGGTGACCGAGGTGCCGGACATCAAATCGTATACTTCAGACCTATCTCCAACTTTTAAAATCAGCTTCATGACGGACAAATCGATATTTTCCACTGTACCTTCGGTCGATTGGTAAGAAACCTGATCCGTCACTTCTATATAATAAGCCGTATTGTCTTGAGCTATCGTATAAACGGTGTATCCGGGTTTGATATCACTCCAGGATATTTTACCGGTACTGCCTTTTCCATAAATAACCGAGCTGGAATTAATAGACAGAGTGCGGGATTGCCCGCGGCTATCGATCAATTGCACAGAATTTCCGGTTATTGCCTGAACCGTTCCCGTTATCACTTTATCGGATTGATAAGAGGAATACTGTTGGGCACGGCTGATGAAGGTGGCCATCTGAGCTCTTGTGACCGACTCCTGGGGACGGAATGTGTTGTCTTCGAAGCCGTCTACAATTTTTAACGACAAGGCTTCATTTATGAACCCGATATTTTCGTCGGATATTTTATTATTGTCCGAAAATCCGGTCGATTGGGATTTCTTCTGATTGGCTTCCTGCTGCTTGTTCACCGAACGAATGACGATCTTAGCCACCCATTCTCTGGAGGCGCTTTTTGTCCCCCAGGACTTGCTGCCCGAAGAGGTATTTGAACCTTCTTCCCCGATGCTGATCAGGCCTTTTTCAATGGCGGTAATGACATATCCGCGGGCATAGTCACTCACCGAGAAAGGCAGCACGTAGTTCTCCGTCTTTAACTTGAGGGCTTCCTGCTCCAGCCCCATTAAACGGATTGCCAGTACAATGACTTCCTCTTGGGATACTTTATCATCGGGAACATATTTCCCTTCGTCCCTTCCTTGAACAATCCCCTGTAGAGCCAGCTTCGTCACAAACTGATGAGCCCAGTGAGATGTCGGCACATCATCAAACTTATAGTTTAAAGCTGCGGCCGCCTGTACCATTCCGCCGGCCGGTTTCCATTCAGCGGCATACGCCCCGCCTGCCTGGCTGCCTACCACCATGGCAGATACTACTAAAGAAACTATCATTTTTTCTGTCTTCTTCTTACCCGATTTCATTCCTCTTCCCCTTTCAGCCTTCAATTCCAGCTTGAGTTATGCTTATTCTATATGCAAATATTCTCTAATGCCTGCCACAATTCCTTCTGCAACCTTGTACTGAAATTCTTCCTGGTACATCAAAGTTTCGTCCTCTACGTTGGACAGATATCCGATTTCCAGCAGAATGGACGGCATCTTGGTTGCCGTAATGACCCGGAAATTATTCTTGCGGACTTTGCGGTCCGGGAAGCCAGTCGCATCCAGAATATGGCGGTGCATGATTTTAGCAAATTCCAGGCTTCGGTCATGCCAGTAATAAGTTTCTGTGCCTCTGATTTCCGGATTGAACTTATTCCCATGAATGGAAATAAACAAGTCGGACTCCTGGCTGTTGGCAAAAGCGGCACGCTCGTCCAATTCAGGGTATGTGTCATCCGATCGGGTTAACAGCGGTTGAATTAGAGGCTCCTTATCCAATAGCTCTTTGACCTTAAGAGTTGTACTCAGCGTAAACTCTTTCTCTTTCCTTCCCGTTAGAGACGAAGCTCCGGGATCCTGACCTCCATGGCCGGCATCAATCACCACTTTGTAAACGAGCGGTTGGAAGTTAACCGTTATCTGATTGGTTGTCGGATCTTCCAGCAGCTTATAGGATGCCTTCGATTTTAAATCAACGACAATTCGAACGGTATACGGGTCGTCCGAATATAAGGCATAACGAATTTGTGACACCATAGGGTGATCCGCAACCTCGATCGTTCCGCTATTTACTCCTGTTTGGGGCACAAGGGCTTGTCCAAGTCTGTAATTGGGAATATCAATGACAAGTCGGCTCGGGCTAAGCAAGGAAAAATGGCTCGGCTTCATTTCCTTCGACCCTTGAATGAGTAACTGTTCGCCAT
Organism: Paenibacillus residui; assembly: GCF_042677205.1. NCBI lineage: Bacteria > Bacillati > Bacillota > Bacilli > Caryophanales > Paenibacillaceae > Paenibacillus > Paenibacillus residui. The sequence continues at coordinate 129,639 of NZ_JBHTIU010000003.1, read as the reverse complement.
TCATGACGATGGATTCAATAGCGGGAAGGGAGGGATCCGGTGTCGGTTTTACGGTAGGCCCTGTACTGGGCTTCTGGCCATTCTGATCCGTATTGGGATTCGGAGTAGGCTGGGGGCCAGGTGTCTGGTTAAGATCAGGACCAGGGGTTGGATCCGAAGGATCGGTTTCATCTGTGCTTTCCTCTGGCTGCTCTATGATCGGTTCGTTGATCATATGTACGGAACGCGTTTCGTTGTCCCACTTAACTTGAAGCCCTAGATTTTCCGCGACAAACCGGACAGGAACAAGTGTGTTTCCCTCGATATTCACCGGAGAAACTTCCAGAGGATAGCCTTTCCCGTCGATGGAAGCATAAGATTTATCGATCCATAGCAGCATCTCGGAATTCGATTTCTGAATCGTCACCTTCTGCTCTTCCTGGGTCCAACTGACCTTCGCGCCCAACTCCTCGGACACAATGCGAATAGGAACCATTGTCGTATCATTCATGATGCGGGAAGCTACCTCAGGGTTTAGCTTCTTCCCGTTCAGATATAGCGGAATCGAATCCTCCGCATATGTGAACTGGGGAAGCAAAAAGATAAATGCAAACAAGGACAACAGGGAGACTACCAGCTTTTTCATCATTCACCTCTGAGTTTAGTAGATTATGCCATACGACGTATAATTAGACGTAATATTTTCCAAAAAGTTGCGAAAAAAGCTCCCTGTCGACAGATTTTTCTGTTTCGACAGGGAGCTTTTTGGGTAGAATGATTATTTAGCCTGGTAATTCCCTATAGGCTCCCGTTATTATCTAGCAATATGATTTACGATAATCTGGCTTGATGCTTCTCCTCATAAGCGGCGATTTTGTCGCTATGCTGCAGAGTCAGGCCGATATCGTCCAGTCCAAGCAGCAGGAACTGACGCCGATGCTCATCCAGATCAAACGAAAGATTAAGCCCTTGGTTATCGGTAATGCTCTTATTCTCCAGATCGATAGTCAGCTGGTAGCCTTCATTGGCAGCCGTGAGCTCAAACAGCTTCTGAACTTCTTCTTCCGAAAGCTTGATAGGCAGAATTCCGTTTTTAAAGCAGTTGTTATAGAAAATATCCGCAAAAGACGGAGCGATGATAACTTTAAAGCCATAGTCCAGAATGGCCCAAGGCGCGTGCTCACGGGAAGAGCCGCAGCCGAAGTTGGCCCGGGAGATCAGAATGGATGCTCCGTCATAACGGGGCTTGTTTAATTCGAAATTCGGATTGACTTGCCCGCTCTCATCAAAACGCCATTCGTAGAACAGAAATTGTCCGAAGCCGGTTCTTTCTATTCTTTTGAGAAATTGTTTCGGGATGATCGCGTCCGTATCCACATTCACACGGTCCACGGGAGCTACCACTCCGGTATGCTTTTTAAAAGGTTCCATATCTAGCAACTCCTCTTATTCTTTTAGTTAAATTGCCAATTGCGCACATCGACGAAACGTCCTTCGATAGCAGCCGCAGCCGCCATTGCCGGCGAAACAAGATGTGTCCGTCCTCCGCGTCCTTGACGGCCTTCAAAGTTCCGGTTGGAGGTCGAGGCGCATCTCTCGCCAGGGCTCAGGACATCCGGATTCATCGCCAGACACATGCTGCAGCCCGCATCGCGCCATTCGAATCCGGCCTCAATGAAGATTTTGTCCAAGCCTTCCTTCTCCGCTTGGATCTTGACACGTCCCGAACCGGGAACGACGATCGCATTCACATTAGGAGATACTTTGTAGCCTTTGGCTACCGAAGCCGCCGCACGCAAGTCTTCGATTCTTCCATTCGTACAGGAGCCGATGAAGACCCGGTCCACTTTCAACTCCGTCATCGGGGTTCCGGGAGTAAGTCCCATATATTCAAGGGCTTTTTCCGCTGCTTTTCTTTCATTCTCCGTAGCAAAATCTTGCGGATTTGGCACCGAGGAGTCGATGCTTGTTCCCATACCCGGGCTAGTACCCCAGGTCACTTGAGGAATAAGGGAGTCGGCATCAAACTCAACTACACGGTCATATACGGCCCCTTCATCCGTTACGAGACTCTTCCATTCTTGAACGGCCTTGTCGAATGCTTCGCCTTGGGGCACGTATTCGCGACCGCGCAAGTATTCGAACGTCGTTTCGTCCGGAGCGATCAGACCCGCGCGAGCACCTGCCTCAATCGACATATTGCAGACGGTCATCCGCTCTTCCATGGATAAGGAACGAATCGCTTCCCCGGTATACTCGATAACATATCCGGTAGCGAAATCCGTGCCGTACTTGGCAATGATACCCAGAATCAAGTCTTTAGCCGTTACGCCGGGGCTCAGCTTGCCGTTAACGCGAACCTCCATCGTCTTCGACTTGGATTGCTGCAGGCACTGAGTAGCAAGCACATGCTCAACTTCACTCGTTCCAATCCCGAAGGCAAGCGCACCGAAGGCTCCGTGCGTGGAGGTATGGCTGTCTCCGCATACAATGGTCTTCCCGGGGTGCGTCAATCCGAGCTCAGGCCCCATGACATGGACAACCCCTTGATCCGTGCTTTCCAAATCAAACAGCTTCACACCGAAGTCGGCACAGTTCTTGGACAGAGTGTCGATTTGCTGCTTGGAAATCGGGTCGGCGATATTGAAACGGTCCTTGGTAGGAACGTTATGGTCCATCGTCGCAAAGGTTAGATCCGGACGGCGCACCTTGCGCCCGGCCAAACGAAGCCCTTCGAAAGCTTGCGGCGACGTCACTTCATGCACCAGGTGCAGATCAATATAAATGATGCCAGGCTTTCCTTCTTCCTGATGAATGATGTGTTGGTCCCAAATTTTTTCGTACATCGTTTTTTTCGACATCTTTTTCACCTCTACGAAAATTCTCCATCGATAAAGATCATCCATATTCGATTAATACCTATAGTAACATCTCTCTCTTGATTGTTCCAAGATATAATATCTATAAGTTTTATAGGAAATTAATATAAAGACTCTCTTTATTCCGTATTCCGCCTATAAGCGGGGGGCGCTTGATCTCTAATCGATCGTTCAAGCCGCTTTTTGCGCCCACTGCACTCCGACAAGAAAGTGCTCAATCATCCGACAAGAAAAGACATCGACATTCCGCCAAACATGGTTCTCATGAGACTCGCCGTAAGCATATAACTGTCTCCCTCTAATCTACCTTGAAAATCCGTCTATTTTACCGTCTGCAGGCATCGTTGCAAGCGGAGCGGCACGTCTAACTGTATTTTGTACAGGTAGATTCAAGCGAATGGGCGAAAATGATCAAACTAACTGGATAAACTACAGTTAAAATGGGCAACTTTGGGCGAAACGGCTGTTTTGGCGCAAACTAGCTGTAGGTTTTCCAGTTAGACCCGAATATAGAAATCTAACTGTATGAAATCCATTTAGTTTTCAAATTTCACACTATTGAAGCAAGGTGCCGCGGTCAGAGGCATGGGGGTCTAAATGGTATGTCTTCCTTGCTATCGTGCAATAATAGCGGATCTGCAGCCTCTTAGGCGCGATTCATGCCTTTTCGCCCCTTTTGACCATTATCCCTTTCACTCAGTGTCCTTACCGGCCCATCTCCACCTTTTTTCCGCCCCTTTTGATCGTTATCCCTTCCGCTCAGCACATCGCTCGCCGGGCAATACCTCTTTTTCCGACTCTTTGACCAGTATCCCTTTCACTCAGTACCTTTACCGGCCAACTCCACCTTTTTTCCGTCTCTTTGACCATTATCCCTTTCGCTCAGTAGCATGGCTCCATTGAACAATTATCCCGTAAGCTCAGGCTCTCCAAGGAAATGATGCACCTGTTCGGCTCCCAGGGCTTGGATCCGGACCCGGAAGGGATTGAACATAATGCAGAAGCATAGAAAAGGACGAACAGGCGATTTAAGCAGCCTTTCTGATATAAGGGGATAACAGTCAAAAGCCCGGATCAACGATCTTCGTGAGGACGTTTCCTTTCTGTCCAGTCTCCTTAATCCGTTTTTTTCTATCGTACAATACTAGCGGACCTGCAACCTCTTAGGCGCGATTCATGTCACTTCTCCGCCCCATTTGACCAGTATCCCTTTCTCTCAGTACCTTTACCGGCCAACTCCACCTTTTTGCGCCCTTTTGACCGTTATCCCTTTCACTCAGTACATTTAGAAATTTTCCATACACATCCTTCAGTCATAATCCCGAAAGCAATTTCTGCCACTTCTTGTCCTCTAATTTTCCGGAAGCATCCCCAGTCTATAGAACATCGCTGTCCTTTGAAAATACTTTTCCTGAACGAAGGGGATAACAGTCAAAAGCACATAGCATAGAAGCAAAATACAAAATTCTGGCAGGCTATCCACTCCAAAGCACGACCGCGCTTATAAACTCGAACAGGATGCCTATGTCTCCTACTTGACGCCGCAACTTTGTCCTTATAACGCTGCGGATGTATAATATCATGAGAAGAGCAATGATAAATAAAGCCAAATTTGTATACGGCAATAAAAGCGTTCAGATCTGCAGTTCTCCACATCTCCCGAAGCTGCAAACCTTGTCAGATTCCCCTTACCACTTGAGGGAAAAGCTTGCGGTGGGGTTGGTGGGAAGGTTTATTGCCGACGAGATAGAAAAGAGCTTTAATGAGGCGGGAAACCCCCGCAAAGGAGAGTCTTTCTATGGAATTAAGACAATTGCAGTATGCAGTCCAGATAGCAGCCGAAAAAAACTTCTCGAGGGCGGCGGAAAAGCTGCACATTGCCCAGCCTTCCTTAAGCCAACAGCTTTCCAAACTGGAAAAGGAGATCGGGGTTCTCCTGTTTCAGCGCAATACCAATTCCGTGGAAATGACCTACGCCGGCACGGTCTTTGTCGAGAAGGCGCAGATTATTCTGGATAAGGTTTCCCAGCTCAAAAAAGAAATGGAGGACATTTCGCAAATGCGAAAAGGCAAGCTGATTGTCGGCAGCTTGCCCATTACCGGGTCCCATATTTTACCACTCGTCCTCCCCGTCTTCCAGCAGCAGTATCCGGAAATTGAAATTCAACTTGTTGAAGAGACCTCGGCGAACCTGGAGCGGCTGGCGGCAAGCGGCCAGACAGATATCAGTCTGCTCTCCCTGCCTCTGGCGGAGCGCTCCCTTTCTTACCTGCCGCTGATCGAGGAGGAAATTCGCCTCTGCGTCCCTCCCCATCACCCGCTTGCCCAGTCAGCGTCCGGGGATGATGCCGTGCGGATCGATACCCTTCGGGAGGAGCCCTTTATTATTTTGAAAAAAGGCCAGGGCTTCCGCCAAATCACAATGGATTTGTGCGGAGCGGCCGGTTTCGAGCCGCGGATCGTGTTCGAAAGCACCAATATCGATACCGTCCAATCACTGGTCGCCGCCGGTATGGGGGTCGCCTTCGTTCCCAAGATGGTAGCGAGGGTACAAGGGGAGCCGCATGCCCCCGTCTATCTCCCTCTGGACGGCCGGCCTACAAGAACGCTGGTCATCGCCTATCGGCACGGGCGCTACTTATCCAAGGCAGCGGAAGCTTTTATCCAGGTACTGCAGGAGGTCGTTCAGAACCGTTAAATTGGAAAACTTAGGGCCGGGCTTACTCCACCAGCCCCGTTCTTTCCACACTCTCCACGAAATAGCGCTGAGCCAAGAAGTAGATAAGAAGCGGCGGCAGAATGGTCAGGAAGCTGGCCGCCATCTTGATCGCCTCCGACATGTACAACGGCATATCCGCCGCCTGCATGAACTGGTTTATACCTACATCCAGACGGGACATCTGCACGGCGAGCGGCACATTCTTCGCTTCGCTCAGGAACATTCTCGGCATGTAGGTGTCGTTCCATGTCCATACGAAGGAGAACAGAAACACGACCAGAATGGCCGGTTTCGCCAGCGGAAACATGACCCGGACATAAAATTTGAACGCGCTCGCCCCGTCAATCTTGGCCGCTTCCTCCAGCTCCTTGGGCTGCGTCATAAAAAACTGCCGGTAAATGATGACGAACAGAGCGCCTTTGACGCCAAAGCCGAACAGCGCCGGGATGACCAGCGCCGCCAGCGAGCCGTCCAGCCCCAGCTGCGAGTAGGCAATAATCGTAGGCAGCACCACGACTTGAGGAGGTATGATGAAAGCGAGCAGCAGCAGGAAGAACACCAATTTTTTGAACGGAAATTCAAGCCTTGCCAAGGCGTAGCCGGCAAAGCCGCATGAAATGCAGTGAAACACCGAGGCCACAAGTGCCACGACGAGGCTGATTGTGAAGGAATTGCCGTATTTGAGCACCTTCCACGCCGTCTGCAGATGCCCCCAATAGAGCGATGACGGAATCCATGTCACCGTCGGATCGATCAAGTCCTTGGCGTCCATGACCATTTTGACAACCATCTTCATAATGGGATGTAGGTAAATATAAGATGTGCAAATGAAAATGGTATATAGAAACAGCTTGAAAACAAGCCCTTCGTTAATTTCCCGTCCGAGCGTCATATACTTCAACTGACGGACCGGGTCCTTGAAGGTGATCCTCCTCTTCAGCTTCATCAGGATCGTATTCATTTCGCACCCCTCCTTATGCCCGCGACGCTCTTTGGTTCCGGTTTAGCCTGCTGTAAATCCACAGCACCAGCGAGAGAAAGATGATGATCACAAGAAAATAAATCCAGGCCAGGCTGCTGTTGTATCCGTAATTTCCCTTGCCGATTAACGAGATAATCGGATTGAACGGAAAGGTAAACATATCGACGACGGTGTAGATCAGATTGAGCAGAATGAACGGTGACATCGCCGGGATTGTAATTTTCCAGAACACTTCCCACGGGGAAGCCCCATCGATTCTCGCGGATTCGTAGGCAGATGCCGAGATGGTCTGACGACCGGCCAGGAAGATTAGAATCTGCACCCCGGAATACCAGAGGACGAGCACAAAGCGGTTCAACACTTCCTTAACCGGTTTGGCCCAGGAGCTGTCTCCCAGGAAAGCATCGAGATAACTTCCGAGAGCGAACCGTTCCAGGAAACCGAGGCTTCCTTCCCCCTGGTTGACGAACTCCGTCAGCACATAACCGGTCGTAAAGATCACCGGCAGGAAAAATATGCCCCGGAACAGGAAGCGGCCTCTCAGCTTCTGATTTAACAAGATGGCAATGAGAAGCGAGAAGATTAGAATAACCGGGATCATGATGACCACTTCCTGGAAAAACGGAATCAATTCGTCGTAGAAGGCCGAGCTGCCGAACAAAATTTCCCGGTAGTACTTTAATCCGACGAACTCGTAGCTCATCCGGGTCGGCAAAATTTTGACGCTGTGAAAACTCATATATAAAGAAAATACAAGCGGAAACCCCAAGAACACGATGAATCCGATCAGCCATGGGGCGATAAACAAGGTGCCTTCCAGATTCCGCATGAAACGGGCGTTCAATCTCTTCTTTTTCCCCATATTACTGCCCTCCCCGAATCACGGCAAAATCATTCGCCTGAACGACCAGGCCTTCGTTTGAGTAAGGATAAGCATTGTAATTGACGACCACCCGATGTCCGTTCGCGTACGTCGTTTCCATCACCCCTTTGGCCAAGGCCCGATGATCCGTAATGAACTCGGTTCTAACCTCGCTCAAAGCATCATTGTATAGCTGATATTGGGTAACTATCTGCTCCAGCCAATCTTTGTAGTAGGTGCTGTAATACCGGTTTAGCGACTTCGATTTCAACAGCTCCTGGGAAGGGGAGGAAGTGACGACGAAGGACGGCTCCGCCCCATACTCGATTCCGCGAAGATAGTTTTCCGTATAGTTGCCGCTCAGATTGGCATATTCGAATGAATAGCTGACCAGTCCATGCAGGGCGATCTGTGCGAAAGGCACCGTCCGGTCGACGAACAAATCATAAGAATAGTCATTGGACAGACCGTCCCAATGCTCTGCAAATTTGCCTGCGTATACGTTGCCTTCCGCTAGCTGGATACGTCCCAGCTCCTCTTGCGCTGTCTGCAGCAGACGCCTCTGCAATTCCAGCGACTCGGTCCGGGTCAGGGAATATCTTTCGTTGTAATCGGTATTAAGGATATCACCGATGCCGTCTCCGAATAGTAGGCCATCCACACCCAGTTCTTTCACCTTCTGCATATCCCGGAGGACCACCTCCTCCATGAAGCGGGGGCTGACGAAGGTCGTCTCGTCCTCCCGGTTCCACGAACGGAAGCGGATAACGGACGATCCCTGATCGCGCAGACCGTCCCGGCTGCCGCGGAATCCATCCCTGCCCGTATTATTGAAGGTGTAGGAACGGGCATCCAGAAAGAGGGAGAAGCCTTTGGAGCGGACAAAATCAGCCAGCCGCTTCATCCCGCCGTTCCCGCCCAATCTCCGGTCGACCGGGAAATGCCCTCCGGCTTTGCTGTATCCTCCCTTTTGCCACCCGAGATAGACGACGGACATATCCTCCACTCCCAAATAATGAAGCTGCCGTACGATCTCCTCCGCTTCGTCCGTTGTTGTCAAAGGGAGATAGGAATCCCAGAGGAATCCTTTGGCTGTATCGCCTCCAAGCAGGTGAAGCTGCAGCCGGACACCTTCCTCCGACGCAGGGAGCCGCTCATAGCCGACCTCTTCCATCAGGTATTGACGATACCGGCCGGCCATTCGCGCATAATCCGGCTGCTCCTCGAGAAGATAGTAGCGGACCGAGCGGTCTCCTGCCGTCAATTCCTTGCTATAGGTATAGAAGCCGGCGGTTCTTCTTGTATTGGACGGTTGAAAATGTTTAAACCGATAAATTTGCTCTACCGTCGTCCAATTGTACTGGCTGAAGGATTTGGATGGAGCCGCCAGCACGCTTGCATACTCCGCTCCCTGATGGGCCACGGCGACAAATCCTTTGTCCCCGTCTTTGATCCCGAATACGGGCATTCGCACGGGAAGACGGTTGGAGAAGGTGGTTCCGCTGCTATAAGCCCAATCCTCGCCATAAATTCTTTCGTTATAAAAGCTGGTTGTATTCGCGCGGTCCTTCTTGAAATCAATCAGCGCTCCGGAGCCATCTGGAATTAACAGGAAACCGTTCTCCCCATCCGATGCTTGAGCGCCGAAAAATGGAAACAGGCGCAGCGAAACCAATCTCGCTTCGGGGTCTTTCTTGGCGTTCGACTTGGCATTTGCCTTAGTATTGGGCTTAGCCTCCTCCTTCTGTGCCTCCTTCACATCCTTAAGCCCTTCCTCCAGGACGGTTGTTTCCACATAATCGTCTTTAAGCCGGACCTGTACCGGGATGACGAAGCCGAGATTCGGCATCTCATAGGTGATTTTAAATCCATCGTTTATTCGTTCGAAGGAGGAAATTTTACCGGATTGCTCGTAATAGTTGGATTCCTTCAACAAATCCCTCCGTACCTTAAACTCGACGAAGCGGAACATGAAGGGGGATTTCAGATGCACTCTCCAGGCTTTGGAGTTTTCCTGACTGCTCCAGTATTGCGGATCGGGATATGATCTCCAGACCTGTTCCGATTGTTTGCTGAAGACGATGAAATGGCCCGATTTAGGATCTGCCTTCAATTGATACCGCCCATTGTCCGCCACGATTTGCATAGCCGATTCCTTAGGGAAATCCGGCTCCTTCACGTTAGGATTAGCTGCGGCCGGCTTGGCTTCCTCCTCCTTGCCGGGAGCCGGCTTCTGACCCTCATTGGACGCCTCCTGGCTCCCATTCTCCGCTGCTTTGTCTTCCTTGGCCTGAACCGGTGCTTGACCGGCAAAGACCATAAGGACGGGCATACAGGAGAGGACGATGGCCACGGCCAGGGCAGTCAGATTTCGTTTCGCTTTCATAAACCGGATCACATCGACACCTCCTGGTACAGCGTATAGATGAAGTCCACAAATTCCGAGGATAGACCGAGAATGATGAAAATAAGAACCCAGAGAGCGATCATCGCCACAATGGTTAACAGAATATTTACGATCGTCTCGCCCACGCTGTAATTTTGCAGAGACTGGATCTTCCAGAAGAAAAGCAGCCCGCTCCAGCCAATCATCAGCCATTCGAAAAAGCTGTATATGGAATTTTCGCTCAGCGTCATGATATTGGATATGAGCGCCAGCGGCACCCCCAGCAGCACGATGGGGAACAGGGCATAAGCGCTCCCTACGAACACGTCTTTAAAGCGGGCCTCCCCCTGGGAGATCGAGCCTATCAAGTAGTGGCAGATCATCCAGGTCAGCAGCAGGACGGCAAACGTAACAATGATGGGCGCTCCCCTGAGCTCATTGGCCGGAACCGGATTAAAGCTGAAGCTCGTCAAATTTACTTTGGCCAGCAGCATCATAATGACCAGTGCCAGCAGTGCAATAGCGCTTATATAGCCGCCCCTGTTCAAATATCGGAGATCGCTGAAGCCGTCCAGCGGATGCCGCAAAATATAGAAGGCGTGACCTAACTGCTTCAGCCAGATGTGCTCCATCCATCTCGGCCTGGTCCTTGGCAGTAAACGCCAGCCGAATTTCTTCTTCAGCCGGCCCCCGGCGACGCCGGCAACGCCGACAGCCAGCACTGAATTGGCGAGAATAGAAAAGTTATGCTGAAACCACTGCAGCCTAAGCTGCCAGAAAGCATCGGAATAACCCTCCGCATTACCGGCCAAACGATACATCTCCAATGCGGTCTTGTAATCCTCCTTGTGGAAGGCTGAAAGAGCCAGCCCTTCATAAGCGGGAGTGAACAAAGCGTTAAGGCGCACCACTTGATTCCAGTAGGCTTCGCTTTCCGCATATTTGCCTTCCTGGGTCAGCTTGTAAGCGGTATGGACGGCCGCTCCGAATTCCGTCGGTTTGAACACCTGAATCAAGTTGAGGGAATCGTCCAGAATGAACATCTCATTGCTCGAGTTGGTATCGACCGCCACGGGGCTCTGATTGATACCGACCAGCGGAATTCCCGCCGCTACCGGTCCCGACCAGTAAAACAGCAGCTTGCCGCTCGGATCGTACTGGGCGACGATATTCATGGCCTTATCGATCACCGTCAGATTTCCGTTGGCATCCACGGCGACGTCGGCAAGCTGTGCCTCGGGGTAGCTATCCCCTTTGCGGAAATAGCGGGAGCGCTCGGTGAAGCTCAGCTCCTTCCACAGGTTATCTCCCCGTATATTCAGTTTTTTGACCTGCTCGGTTTTCGAGCCGGATACGGAATAGATGAATCCCTGCTCATCAATGTCAATATTGCGGATCGTCGTAGGGAGAAGTCTGACCTGGCGGCTGAGCTGCTCCTTCGTGTAGAACATTCTGCGGATCCGGTCCATAACGGATACTTCCGTTGAATTCGTCCCGAAGAAGCCGAAGAATTCTCCCTCCGGGTCGAACTGCACAATCCCCTGATAGCTTCCCTGCGAGATGACATAGACGAATCCCCGTTTATCGACCACCATGTTGATCGGCTCATAGACGAACGAATCATTGATAAACCGCGACTTGGGGCGTTTGAATTCCTGAACGAATTCCCCTTCCCGATTCAGCCTGGCCACACGCTGGTTTCCGCTATCTGCTACATAAATATCTCCGGCCTCGTTAATGAACAAGCCTTGGGGTTTGTTCAAAGGACTCTCGGGAACCGTCAGGACACGGACCACCTCACCATGTTCGTCGAAATGAACGATCCGGTTGTTATCGGTGTCCGCCACATAGATATGGTCATTCCGGTCCACGAACAAATCCTTTGGCGCTTTGAGCGGAGAGTACACCTTATTGCCGTTGTCATCCTCAATATAAATATCCTGTCCGATAGTCCCTATCGGGGCGTACGCAGGCTGAGTGTAGACGACCCTCCCGAAGCTGTCTCTTGTGAAGGTGGAGAAGGGAACTTCCGCATGGGCGGCAATCGGCCATATCACTGCAAGCAGGAGCACCAAGATCAATATCCCTGCCAGCCGTTTACGCGGTTTGGATGCCTCCATCTTACCCCCTCCTTTACTTGATCCCCGAGTGAGCCATCGTAGTGATGACCTTGCGTTGGGCAATTAGAAAGATGATCAGGGACGGCAGGAACATGATCAGCACTCCGGCAGCGGCCGCCCCTTGCCTGGCCACTGTATTCGCCAGGTTTGCCGTTAGGGTGGACATATAGAACGGCAAGGTCTTCATGGACTCCTCCTGCATGAAGAAGATGGAGGTTTCGGCATTCCCCCACGCCGATTGGAATGCCAGAATCGTAATCGTCGCGATGGCCGGACTGACGACCGGGAGGACGATACGGGTGAAGATTCCCCATTCGGACGCTCCATCGATTTTGGCCGCATCCAGCAATTCGTCCGGCAGCTGTTCCATAAACTGCTTGAGCAGGAAAACCCCTACGGGCAGCGCAAGCATCGGCAGAACGTGACCCCAGTATGTGTTCATGATGCCCAGGCTCTGAACGACGACATAACGGGGAATCGCGATCGTATCCGTAACGAACAGCAGTGAGACGATAATCGTGCCGAAGACAAGCTTGGAGCCCGGGAATTTATGCTTTGCCAATGGATAAGCGCACAGTGCGCCTACCACTACCATGCCGATCGTGGCCAGGATCGTTACGACCACGCTGTTGAAGATATAGCGGGAAACCGGAACGAACGTGCTCTGCGTCAAATTGAGCAGCTCGATGAAATTCTGTGTCGTCGGCTCCCTGACGATGAATGTCGGCGGAAACAGAAACAGCTCGTGAAGCGGCTTGAAGGCATGATTAAAAATATAGACCAACGGCAGCAGCATGAACGCGGATAGCAGAGTCAACAGGACGAACAGAAAATATTGCGTACGGTCAATCCGCCGCAGCACGCGGATTACGGCCTTCCATTTTTGCCTCATTCCTTCTCTCCTCCTTCCTCCGTGCCGAACAAGTACCAGAAGAACCGGCTCAGAATAAACATCATCAACAGAAGAATGATCGATATAGCGCTTGCATAACCCAGCTCGAAACGGATAAATCCGTAGTCCTGAATATGATTCGCCATCAATTGTCCCGCATAATTCGGGGTTGGGTTGCTGCCGGACAGATCGGTTCCTATTCCGCCGGAATTTAACGTATGGACAATGGCCATAACCGCGGCGAAGAGCATCTGCGGCTTCATCATCGGAATCGTGATATACCAGATTTCCTGCAGGCGGCTGGATATGCCGTCAATGCGTCCGGCCTCGTACAGGGTGCGGTCTACGTTGAGAATTCCGGCCAGTTGGGCCAGGAAACCGATCCCCATACTGGACCAAATGGAGACGATAATCATAATATTCAGCAGGTAATCCGCATCCAGAACGAAATAAATCGGTTCGTCAATGAAACCCCAGCGCAGCAAAAAACTGTTGATATATCCGGTCCGGTCACCGGTAAACATCACCTGCCAGACGACCGCCATGGCTACCCCGGCCGTTAGCGACGGCGCATACATAGCCAGGGCGTACCAGATGCGGACGGCGTTCGGGAGCTGCGAGATGAGCCAGGCCAGAATGAAGGACAAAACATAGCCTATGGGCCCTACGAACAATGCGAATTTGAACGAATTGGGCAATACATGCTGCAGAAAAACGATATCTTGGGAGAAAATGTTTTGATAGTTGTTCCACCCAACCCAGCTTGGAAACTCAATCGCGTTGAAATAGGTAAAGCTTAACAGCACTCCTGCAATAACCGGAATAAGAATGAATATGGTAAAAGCCAGAACGAATGGCGCAATGAACAAATAGGACAGCCTGTATTTGTACATTTCCGAGAGAAGATGCTTAAATTTGCCGGACAAGGTTTGCTGGCTCCTCTTCTGTCCAGCCTGAAGCCTGTGCTGCCGGACCGGGGCATGAAGGTTACTCGACAAACGGATCCACCCCTTTCCACGGTTCCGTCACTTGCGGAAGCTCCAGCGTTCTGAGCACATTCTCCTGCTCATCAACCAAGCGGAATTCCTGCTGCTTGCGGATCAATTCCCTCTTGATCTGCTTGACGGCCTTCTCCAGCGATATCCGCGGGTTCTCATCGTCTATTGTGGCCCGATTCCAGGCGAAGCTCAGCTCTCTTGTCGTCATGTAACCCCCGGGTACATTCGGAATATCCTTCAGCCATCGCCACTGCTCCAGAATGACCTGCAAATCCTCCGGCCGCCAAGGCATATGAACGAACGCGTTAATGTTGGCCGAATTCCAGCGGAACGCCTCCCCGCGATACTGCTCGAGATTCAGGCCGTATTCCGTCTGTATGTCATCCGACATATACCACTGCAGGAATTTCCAAGCGAGTTCCTGCTTTTCCTTGGGCGTATCCCGGAACAGCATGGCACTTGTCGTCTGCAGGCTAGTGCCCCCGGACCAGCGTACGATGGACCCGTCCGGCTGTTTCGTGCCGGGCACCGGAGCGATTCCCCATACATTGAGAAGCTCGGGAGCGGCGACAAGAAGCTGCATGTATTGATTGAAATCAGCTATCCCGATCGGCATGAAGCCTTTCCGGAACTGGTTATAGAAGCTCTGCACCTGACGTTCCATTCCATGGACGTTAAATAAATCGGTCCACTGCTTGAAGGAATCGAAGGCCTCCGGCGTATCCAGCCCGGTATTCAAACCATCCGGAGTATACATCTCGACCCCGTTCTGATAGAAAATATAGGAAAAATCATTCGGATCGACGTAGAAATTCGCTTGATTCTGCAGCAAGGTAGGCACCATATCATATACTTCCTCCCACGTATCCGGCACCTTCAGCTTCAAGCGCTCCAAAATATCCTTCCGGTAGAACATCACCTTGAAATTAATCGTTTCCGGGACACCGTAATATCCGCCGTTGTAGTAATACGGAAGCATCGCACCCGGATGGAACTTGTCGAGAAACGGCCCGGCGCCGGGCAATTCCGACAGATCGAGCGCAGCGTTGCGCAGCGCCATCTCGAAGGGCATATCTCCGGGAATACCGAGGGCAATGTCCGGCAGAATCCCTCCCGCCTTGGCCAAAATGAGCAGATCCTTCGACTGGATCAGATTGACGTTGACCTTGATCCCATGCTCAGGCGTAAATCGCTCGTCCGCCAACTGCTGAAGCTCGTCAACATAATCCCGACCCCACAGCATCCAGACGTTCAGCTCCTCGTCCTTCTGCTCATTCAGCTTGTTGCTGTCGGTAAAGGAAGCGAACAAGGAGACTATAGCCCCCCACAGCTTCTGGAAGAAGCCGGCCGTCAATTTCGGGAATTCCGCCTGCACGGAGGCGGCATAAATTCTATCCACCTGCAGCGGAGCCTCTAATAAAGCCGTGCGCTGCGTTTCCAGCTTCTCCTGCATCGTTCCGATATTAATCTGGCGATATGGAATTTCATTCGGATTCTTCAATAAATCTTCGATGTCCTTGGCGCTCGATTCGAAGGACTGGGAAACGGTATCGGTCATCCCGTTAATTGCGATCATTTGTTCCGCAAGCCAATTGTACTGCTCATGCAGCTTCTTCAAACGGTCCACCAAGCCGGGAAGCTCCTTCTCCACGTCCCAAACCCGGAATTCGTCCACCCGGTTGCCGGTAGCGGTTCTCAGATCGAGCGAAATGTCTCTCCATTCGCTCGCCATGCCGTCAATAACGACCAACAGAGGGATGAACGGCTCGTAATTGACTTCCATTGAAAGTGTGTGAGTCCCTTTCGTCAAATAAAATTCGTAAGGCTCCCCTTCCTTATCCGCCAGCGTAACGCCCTGCCAGGAGGTCGCATAGGGAAACCCGTAATGCTTCATTTCCTGAAATGGAATTTCCCCGTCAATAGAAATGCTGCGGAATACGGACAGATTTTTATGAAAATTTTGCTTAACGCGCATGGCGAGCTTGTATCTTCCGTCCTCCGGCACGTCCAGCTCCCAGGTAACGGCCTGTCTGCTGCGATACCAGCTCCCCCCGCCGATTGTATTGAACCTTACTTTATAGATGGAATATGGGGTCGTGAGCGGATCGCGATCATACTGGACCTGAATGGACGTAGAATTTTTAGAATAAAAATGCTCCGCTTCGACCTCGATCAGCCGGGCTTCCTCAGAAGACTCCTCCGGATATTCCGATCTGACCTCGGCATAATCCCGAATCGATTGGGGCGGGTTTACGTACAGCGCCTTAATGGCCAGCGGCTGTCTGACGGCTTCCAGACGAATTCGGTTTGTTCCTTTCTTCAGCGGCCACAGAAGAGGCTGTGAATAAGCGCCTTCCGAATCGCGGAACGGCTGGTTCCTCCATTCCCCCAGCTCTTCGACCAGTGATCGGAGCTGGTTGTCTTCTTTGTCAAATTTCGGCTCCAGATCGCGGAATTGTCTCTCGAACTGAATCGACCTTGCTTCCCTGAAAGGGTGCTCCCCGTTAATCCGCACGGACAAGATAACGGCTTGCCGGTTGCCCCCGTCCTCCTCCGGCAGCGGATAATAATCCAAAGCGAGCTCATACAGCCCGTCCTGCTCTGCCTCGACCTCATATTCGATCCAGCCCTTGACATTCTTCCATACAAGAACATCGTTCTCGCCCTTATAAGCCCCTATCCGCACCTCTGCTTGCTCGGAGCTTGCCGCAAGCCGGTTCGCCGGAACATAAGCCCCCTCCTTCCCTTCCGCCCAGCCCTGCTCCTGCCATTCCTGGCGAATCTCGTAATAGAAGGGGCCGGATTCCAAGGAGGATTCGTCACCGGAAATGACAGCTGTCTTGGCGGCGGACGGCGCCAATGCCGCCAGACCGCTGTGCGGCGCAGCGAATAAACCGGTCAGCATGGCGCCGATCAGCATCACAGCGGTAAACCGGGATCTGTTCCCTTTATTTGTGTAAGCCATCGGTATCCTCCTTCCGCGCTATAATGGGGTGATAAAATGATTCGCTTCGTACCTTCTTTCACCAGACCTCCAAGGTCAATCTGTTAACAGCACCCCGGTCGTTTTATGAAAAAACAAAGCTTTATTCATGTCCAGCGCCACGGTCACCTTAGTTCCGTCATCGTAATGATGTCTCGGATGCGCCCGTACGACCAGCGTTTGCTCAGTACCAATATCCATATGGTAGTAGCGGTCGGAGCCCAAAAATTCGTTGAACTGCAGAATACCCGTAAGTACGGAATCAGGGAAGGCTTCCATGACGATCTCGTCAAAGCTTATGTTCTCCGCACGAATTCCAAGGACAACGGTCATATCCACCAAATTTTCCTTGCGGAGGTGATACGCCTGCTTTTCTGTAAGCCGCAGCTTGAACCGGTTCGTATGGAAATCAAGCTTTCCCGCTTCCTCCCTGATCCGCCCGTCTATAAAATTCATGGGAGGATTGCCGATAAAATTGGCCACAAACATATTGACCGGCTTGTTATAGACCTGCTCGGGGGTATCGACCTGCTGAATGACCCCCCGGTTCATCACCACCACCCGGTCCCCCATCGTCATCGCTTCTACCTGATCGTGAGTGACATAAATCATCGTGACTCCGATTTTGCGGTGCAGACTTATGATTTCCGAACGCATCTGCACCCGGAGCCGTGCGTCGAGATTGGACAGCGGCTCATCCATCAGGAAAGCCTGAGGGGTCCGGACGATGGCACGGCCCAGGGCGACCCGCTGCCTTTGTCCCCCCGATAGCTCCCGGGGTTTGCGATCCAGATAGTTTTCGATCTCCAGCACACGGGCCGCCCGTTTGACCGCCAGATCGATTTCGTGCTTCGGCTGTTTGCGCAGCCTGAGACCGAAAGCGATATTTTCATAGACACTCATATTCGGATAGAGGGCGTAATTTTGGAAAACCATGGAGATGTCGCGGTCTTTGGGCGGATAGTTATTGACGATGGTGTCCCCGATATAGATCTCCCCTTCGGAGATATCCTCCAGACCGGCAAGCATTCTCAGCGTCGTCGATTTCCCGCAGCCGGAAGGGCCGACGAACACAAGAAATTCCTGATCCTCCACTTCCAGATTAAAGTCCTTCACAGCGACTTCTTTGTATTTTCCATACCGTTTGTAAACGTGGTTAAACAAAATTCTGGCCAATGGTAAACCTCCCTGTAACTCGGTTTCGTTTCTCACCTTGCCGATTTCATATGTCTTTCTGCTTCGTGCAGGGTCATTCTCTTCTGGACTTTTCTTCGGCTATCCTCATTTCGGCCTTCTCCTGGACTACCCGCAGGAATTCGGGGATGTTCATGTCGGATTCGGCAAACTCCGCCAGATGGCCGACGATATCGACGTATTTATCCCACGGACTGACTCTGGATGGGGGAAGCGCTGGTGTACGGGCCACGAAGGCGCTTAAATTTTTGCCGTCGAAGATTTCATAATTGGCCCCATAGCGCTCATTGATTTCCGGCTGATTAAGCACCGTCAACCCATCCGCGATTTCAGCCAGCACCGTCTGATGATCCGCAGATGCTACTTCCATCAGCACCTGGAAGGCAGCCTCCTTGTTTTCGCTATATTTATTTAGGATAAGGGGGTGGGAAAAATGAGTCGGCGCAATGTCCGGGAGCTCCGGCCATACCGGGAGCGGAGCAATATCGATCGACCGGGCTTTGTCCGGATCTCCGATTCCCCAGCGCAAATATCCTGGCCAGGAAACAATCATGGCCACCGTGTTCTTGGTGAATTCATAATCCTTGCGGGCTTCCGGATCACTGTTATACAGGCCCGGAATATTATAAAACGCTTTCATTAATTCCATATATTTATGAACGGCAGGCTCTTGCGATATGAGCACCTCTCCCGTCTCGGGATCCGTCAAGTTTACCGTCAACTGCATAAGCGGGACAAGCGCTTCCGTACCTGTAAAGCCCGGTCCCATTTCCAGCCCCCGGTATTGGATTCCGTCCTTCACCGCTGTCAGCCGTTTGGCCAGATCGAGTACATCGTTCCATGTCATATCATCTGTCGGATAGGAAACCCCGAAGAGGTCGAATACTTCCTTGTTGTAAAATAAAGCATAATTATCCGCCGACGTCGGCATTCCGATCAGCCTTCCTTCCTTATCCCAGGCCCGGTACAACGCAATAATCGACGGATCAAGCCTATCCAGATCGAATTCGTATTGTTCCGCCAGAGCGTCCAACGGCTCAATCATTTCGAGCTCCATGAGCGGCTCGATGCCCCAATTGGCAAAAATGAGATCCGGTACTATTTTTTTGGCGTTCAGTTCCTGCAGCGGCTCCAGCTCGGCCCGGGAATCAATGAGCTCCAGTCTAATATCGGGCAGTTTCTCGTCAATGTCCTTAAATCGTTCATCGAAAGCCCCTTGGCCCCAAGGGTACAGAACCCGGATCGTAACTTCCTCCTGGGGACCTTCATCGGATGTCCCCATGTTTGCGTGAGGGGTTGAGATATCCGATTCATCGGCAGATCCCTCCATCCCTGTATTGGCAGTGCAGCCAGAAACGATAACCGACAACAAACCAACGGCCAGCAAAGCAGGAAATCCGCCTGATTTTCGAACTCTGTTCATTGACGTCCTCCTTAAAATTCATCATTCCATGATGGTTAATAAGGATGATCAAGCCCACTCCATTAGCTAAAGCAATCAAGTTTAGCTTTCTTTCCGTTCCACGGTATTAATGCTCGATTATCTACAAAATAGCAGGGCAAAAAGGATGTAAATAGATTTTATCCAAAATGGTGTGAAGACGGTGTGAATTTCCATCGGCTTGACCCCCCTCGTTTCTTGGGAAGAGAGGTCCGAATGGACAGAGAAAACTCCTTAAACAGTGCATGATTTTGGAATGACACCGGCATCCTTTCTGAAGCTGTCGATTCATTGTGGAAAAGGCGCTCAACAGGATGTTGCACTAGTGAAGTCCAACAGCAAAAACGTAATTGACCTGGGTGACCCTATTTCGTAGTTTCTCACATGATCTTGGTTGTACCTCATTAATATACAGCCTCTTTCTGACTGTTATCCCTTCTGCTCAGTTCCTTCATACCTGGCCGTTCCTTCATAATGATGCCGATATCTCCTTCTCCGTCCCTTCTGACTGTTATCCCTTCCGCTCAGTACCTAGAAAAGCTTGATCCGCATCATTCACTATTTTTTTCCCGAAGGCTTTGCCCGGTCTGCGGCCGGTTGGCGGAGGACTCCCGGAAGAGTTTCAGGAGACCCGGTTTATGTCGACCTGACTGCTGCGATGTTGGTGGGGTCCTACCGAGGGGAAACCGGGTCATAGGACTCGTCTGAGTCAAGGGGATAATAGTCCAAAGCCGCGTGACGAAGGGATAAATGTTTGAGTAGGAACACCACTGGAGGAAGTAATATCAAGGGGCTGGCTAGCATACGTTTGAGGGAGTTTGATTTATTATCTATTGGCGCCAAAAAAACCTCACCCCCCATAATCCATGGGCAGCGAGGTTCCAAAAGTCATACCGCTTCGAAAGGGAAGCCAAAAAAGGATGCGAAGTGTCAAACGTGACCTACAACCGGCGACTTCCTTCACTCATCCTCCCGGACGCGGTGAATAATCAGCATGAAGGATAATTGAACAGCCGTCATAACGAAAGCATACAGCCAAACACCTGCCCATAAAACAAGGGGGTGCCAAAAAGCATGCAGCAGTAAGCTGAACAGTGCAGATACAGCATAATAAATGCCGACGACCGCAGCCGTAGCCGCAGGCGCTTCCTTCCAATAGAAACGGCTTCTTCTCATGCCTGTATCGATATTCAAATGATCAACCACCATTGCCAGCTCCAAATAAATGTACCGGATGCGCAGGGCGAGAAATAAAACGAGGGACGCAAACAAACCGACCGCTCCGAAAATAAGAACGAGCAAAGTCGTTGCAGCGGTCTTCGCCAGAGCTACGATGATATAAAACAAAATAAAGCGGACCCAGGCCCTTCTCCCGTCTTTGAGAAATTGCCGGAAACTCCTCCGCTCACCCCGCAGCGCTTTATCAAGAGATGCAATGTAGCCTCCCTGCATCAGTGCCGTCAATAAGAGAAACAACAGAGTGACGAGTCCTATAACCGGCCCCCCGCCATGACGACTAAGAAAATCAGGCGAGTTCATAATTATAGGAACATTGATCAGATGGCCAAGCGAAGGAAGACCCATATCGAGAATGAGCTTGACCGATATTTGGGAGGTGCCGATAAATCCAACGGCGAGCCAGCCGGCGGCAAGCCCGGCCGAATCCATTAACGCAGGATAAAGCAGCAACGACGGATTACGGCGCAATGTGTCGAAAGCCCTTACAAAAATCATGTATACCCTCCGTTCGGATGCCGTTATTCGGTAAAATGATTATGGCATTCGCTGTATGACATGGGGGATACGGACCAGAAACGTCGATCCTCTGCCTACTTGACTTTTGACCTCAATGGTTCCCCCATGAGCTTCCACCAATGCCTTAACGATGCTGAGGCCTACTCCCAAGCCCCCGATATCCCGGGAGCGGGATGGATCCGCGCGGAAAAACCTTTTGAAAATATGCGGCAAATCCTCTTCGGAAATTCCAATTCCATTGTCGGAGCAATAAATCAGCGTTTCCGATTCGTTGGAGGACAGGCCAACCTCAACGGTGCCTCCGTCAGGAGTGTATTTGATGGCGTTAGAGATAATATTGGACAGGATTTGAATGATCCGGTCCGGGTCCACCTCCGCGATACAAGGCGTATTGGGATGATGAAACAAAAATTTCATATTTTTTTCCTTGGCGAGGAATAAGTAAGCATCATGAATTCCTTTTACGATCTTCGTCATTTGCACCCGTTGAATGTTCAGCTTGAACCTGGCGGTTTCCGCTTCGGACAATTTTTCCATATTGTCAACCAGCCGGGACAGCCTGTCAATTTCGTCGTACATGCTCTGCAGGTGTTCCTCCGTCTTCGGATATACCCCGTCCAGAATGGCTTCAAGCCGCGATAAAACCGAAGTCAGCGGCGTCCTCAGCTCATGTGTCAAATCAACCAGCATTCGCTTGCGCCAAATTTCCTGTTGATTGACATCCTCCATAAGAACATTGATCGTCCGATACAGTTCCCTGAGCTCGCTTGTTCCTTCCGGAATCAACCTCTTGTCCCGATCCCCTTTGAGAATCGGCTGTACCTGCCTGCTTCCATTGCGTAACGGAGCAGACAGTCTGCCGGAAATCACGATGCTCAACAGCAGTGAGGCAAGCAGGGCAACGGCGAAGGCAAGCTGCATCTTCCTCTCGGAATCCTGCTTCCAATTGGCAAGTGAGGCGATCTGATATTCATCGGCCTTATCGAAATAAGCATTTATATATCCCTGCACCCCGCCATTAACTATCACTGGAATCTGTACCTCATACAACCTTTCGGACGGAATGGAGAAATCCGAGAGATTCCCGCTGTATTCGTAGAGAATCGTTTCCTGATCGGGCCCGTAGCAGCGAACTGCGGTTGAAAACAACCTGGAGGTGCTCTCCAGCTTCTCCCGGATTGAAGCCGGTGTTGGGGCCTCGGTTAAGTAGGTCCGGACGACGGAAGCCATTCTGTAGGCTTGTTCAGAGTAATACTGCTCCTTATATCGTTCCAAGAGGGATTTCCCTTGTTGGGACAGAACAGCATACAATCCTGCAAGAACGAATGCCGAGGTCAGCCATACTGCCGCGAATGCCGCCCATCGGGTTCGAATAAACCGGCCCCTCCCCTTCATCCAACATCTTCATCCGGTTGATAATTGAACTTATAGCCCGATCCGATCTTCGTAACTATGTATTGGGGATTTTTGGGATCCGGCTCTATTTTGCGGCGAATGTTCTTGATATGGGCGTCCATGGTCCTGCCGTCCCCGATAAACCGGTAGCCGTGCACTTCATAAGACAAATCATGGCGGCTGTATATTTTCCCCGGATTCTTAACCAACAGATTAAAAATTTTAAATTCCGTACATGTCAAATTGGCTGGCCTGCCTTCCACATAGACATCCTTGGCTTCAAAATTTACGATCAGACGGCGGTTATTAAATTTCATAAAGCGGTTTGGTGTTGGGGAAAGCGAATTGATTCTGCGTTGAAGCGCATTAATCCGGGCGATTACTTCCTTCATCCGGAACGGCTTCGTAATGTAATCATCAGCCCCCAGGTTCAACCCGTTTATGGTATCGCTTTCATGAGCCTTGGAAGTCAGCATAATCAGAGGGACATTAGAAATAGAACGGATCTGCCTGCACAGTTCTTCCCCGGACATGCCCGGAATCATCAAATCCAGAACGATTAAATCCAGCTTGAAGGTTTGAACCTTCTGAAGGGCTTCCCTTCCATCACCGGAAGTATGCACATTCCAACCTTCTTTGATAAAATAAGATTTAAGCACGTCGCGAATCGTTACCTCATCTTCAACAATCATGATATCCATCTTATATATCCCCCTTGTGAAGAAAATGAGAAATTGTGCGGGCATAACTAGGACGGGCAGCCTTGGGAAGGTGTCGCCGCCAAATGGCTATCCTGTCTCCCGTATAATGAAGGCAAGGCTCTGAACCAGATTCGTGCGACCTAATAACCGCCTGCCGGGACTCTCTGATTGATTTATCTTGATTTCATCTGCCGATGCCATTTCAACGCCGAACCTCCCTCCCTAGAAATATTGTCTCAGAACGCAGAGAAATTCCGCAGCAGCTGCCGGGAATCTCTCCATTTAAACATAGAAACCTGCGGCACGTCCCGGTAAACAGCACTTTTATAACCAGTGTTTTCTATTATATACGGAACATATATAAAGATTCTGCAAGGTTCCTTTTCTTTCCTTTTTTTTCTGAAAAATACTCCCCCCCATAATTAAGGGAACGTTCAGACTAATATAAGTGGGGTCTGCGATCCTGGAAAACCGGAATTTTACTTCTTACACGATCCACTTCACCAAGGTCTATCTGTGCAGTGAGAATCGTTTCTTCCTCTCCGCCCTCCACGATGATCTCTCCCCAGGGGTCGATAACCATTGAGTGCCCGAAGAAGGAGGTATCTCCGCTTTGACCGACCCGGTTGCATGAAATCACCACCATCTGGTTCTCTATAGCTCTCGCGGTCAACAGCGTACGCCAATGATTCAATCGCGGATGCGGCCACTGAGCCGGCACGAACATCATCTTGGCCCCATCCAGAGCCAACCTCCGGGACAATTCCGGAAATCGGATATCATAACAAATTACCGCTCCAGCCGGCAGCCCATCGATCTCGAAGCGTCCGATCTTCTCTCCTCCGGTCAGATACTTCTCCTCGTCCATTAACCGGAATAGATGGATTTTGTCATACTCCGCCGCAAGCTTGCCGTTCCGATCAAATACGTACAATGTATTCCTTACTTCTCCGTTTACGTTATTCGCTATCGAGCCGGCCACCACATTGACCGAATGCTCGGCGCAGAATCCGGAGATCAGCTCACGGGTCCGTTTCCCTTCCGGGTCCGCCTGCTGTTGAATCTCTTCCAGGTCAAACCCGGTATTCCACATTTCCGGACAAATCAGGACGTCCGGCTTCGGATCGGCCTGCACCGCTTGGAGCAGCATTTGCTCGAGCTTGGCAAAATTAGCTTCGGGCTCTCCGGCTTTGACATCCATTTGAAGAAGAGCGATATGTAATGAAGACATCGTTTTCTATTCACTTCTTTCTGCTTTTTCTCTATCATAAGGGATACCGGGCGGTTCATCAATCCGGCCAACAGCAAAATCTCCTATAAGAATACTATACAGATAGGAAAAATCGTGTTAAAATCGGTTCAATTTTACGTTAATTACTGGAGTGTGAATGGATTTTGAATAAACAAGCCCAATTCCCCATAGTTCCCGCCGCGCGAATGCAGAGCCTCCCTAGGCAATTTTTCGCAAGTCTTGTACAGAAAGCAAATCGGCGGATTGCTGAAGGATATGATGTCATCAATCTTGGCCAAGGAAATCCCGATCGCCCTACCCCGGATCATATCGTGCGCAGGATGCAGGAAGCGGCCGCCAATCCGGCTTTTCACCGTTACCCGCCGTTTGACGGTTATTTGTTTCTGAAGGAAGCCGCCGCCCAGAGATTCCGCGAGGATTACGGGGTCGAGCTGGATCCGCAAACGGAGGTCGCGGTTCTCTTCGGAGGGAAAACCGGCCTGGTCGAAATCAGTCAATGCCTGCTTAATCCGGGGGATGTCTGCCTAGTCCCTGATCCGGGATACCCCGATTATTGGTCGGGGGTTGCACTGGCCGGAGGGGAAATGGTATTTATGCCGCTGCTGGAGCAAAATCGTTTCCTTCCGGATTATTCGGCTCTAGCGGAAGCCGACTTGAAGCGCGCCAAGCTGATGTTTATTAATTATCCCAACAATCCGACCGCCGTTTGCGCGCCACCGGCTTTCTATGAAGAAACGGTTCGCTTCGCCGAACGCCACGGGATTGTAGTCGCCAGCGATTTCGCTTACGGAGCCATCGGCTTTGACGGAGAGAAGCCGGTCAGCTTCCTGCAGACACCAGGGGCCAAGGAAGTCGGTGTCGAATTTTATACTTTATCGAAAACTTATAACATGGCCGGCTGGAGAGTGGCCTTCGCCGTCGGCAATCCGGAGGTCATCCGCCTTATTAACCTGATCCAGGACCATTATTACGTCAGCCTCTTCGGAGCCGTTCAGGCGGCTGCGGCCGAAGCGCTGACCGGTCCCCAGCAGTGCGTCGCCGAGCTGTCGGCAGTCTATGAGAGCCGCAGGAACGCTTTATTCTCGGCTCTAGAGCAAATCGGCTGGCAGGCCCAGCCTTCGCAAGGCTCCTTCTTCGCGTGGCTGCCGGTTCCCAAGGGGTACCGTTCAAGCGAATTCGCCGATAAACTGCTGTTGGAGGCCAATGTCGTAGTCGCCCCCGGCATCGGCTTCGGGCAGAGCGGAGAAGGTTACGTTCGCCTAGGGCTGCTGACTTCCGAGGAACGTCTCCAGGAAGCTGTAGAGCGAATCGGGAGGCTGAACATTTTCTAGGATGGATCTAGTCACAAACGTTCGGATCAGGTAACAGGCAAAGGGCTATTTCTTTACAAACGACAGGGTGAATGATATCCTTAGGAAATAAGGAAGCAGCATCCATTATGCAAGAATCGGCATCTGCAGAACCATTCGGAAACGCTTATGTACTATGACTGGAATGGACCGTTATACAATGCTGACACAACCTACTAACTGCCATACTTTCGTCCAGTGCGGACGAAAGTTTTTTCCTTACCACGTAGGAATTTTAGGAATCATTAATATCTTTACAGCGTTAATATGACGCAATTCAAAGATTCCTATTGGCATAATAAGCTACCTCTTATACCGGGTTATTCAATTTATTTCCGGGACTCCCCGCAATATACTTGGAATAAGAGCGAAGGTTTACGTCATTTTGTGGGGTATTTATCGGGCTCCGTTAGGAGCTTTTTTTAAAATATAAGAAAAATATAAGTTTAACATGCTTATTCAGTTCTTATATTTATCGAGAAATTGTACGTCCTTGGACAAGAACGGCGACAGCCGTTTCTTATTGTATGGGAATGTAAGGAATCATCCTCTTGTTATATCCTGAGTGCTCGACAGGACTTTTGCGGTGTCTTCTCACCGTCCCTCATAGATTCAAAAATCATTCCCCTCGGGAAATCCGAGACAGATTTACCTGTACCTCGTCAATCCCGAGCTGTCATTCGGCTATCCAATCTGTATCTGGTGCCGGGTAAATCATTAGCTATATAGAAAGAAGTGATTATATGCAATCACGCATTGTCGTCAAAATCGGGAGCAGCTCCCTTACTTCCGACGAAGGCGGCCTTAACCGCGATAAAGTCCATTTCTATGCAAATGAATTGTCAGCCCTGCGTCAGAATGGCTATCAGGTGCTTCTGGTTACATCCGGAGCGGTTGCCGCCGGCTTCACTACGATCGGTTACCGGAAACGCCCTCGTGTGCTCAAGGAAAAGCAAGCCGCCGCAGCGGTAGGACAGGCTCTGCTCATGCAGTGCTATCAAGAGGCCTTCGCCCACAATGATATCCCCGTCGCGCAGATTCTGCTCACCCGAGCCGACTTCTCCAACCGGCAAAGAATATTAAACGCGTTGATGACGGTCGAGGAGCTGCTGGCCAGAGGGGTAATTCCGGTCATTAACGAGAATGATACCGTCGCTGTCGAGGAACTTAAATTTGGCGATAACGACAACCTGTCCGCCCTGGTCGCCAATCTGGTGAAAGCAAGCAGCCTTTTAATCATCACCGATACGGACGGTCTGTATACCGATGATCCACGCAAGAATGCAGATGCCGTCAGAATTGACCGGGTAGAGCAAATCAGTGATGAGCTGTACCGGATCGCCGGCGGCAGCGGCTCCTCCGTCGGTACCGGAGGAATGCGCTCCAAAGTGGAAGCCGCCCGGATCGCGATGCGGGGAGGCGTACCCGTCTTTGTCGGCAAGGTGGCCGAACCCGGCGATTTGCTAGCCGCTGCTCAGAACAAAGGCAAGGGCACCTACTTTGACACCCATCTGCATACACTGCCTGCCAAGAAGCAGTGGGTCGGCTTTCACTCCTTCCCGCAGGGCAAGGTATATGTCGACCGGGGCGCCGAAGCTGCGCTGCTGGAGGGTGGCAAGAGTCTGCTGCCTGCCGGCATTCGCAAAATATCCGGTGATTTTCACCCCGGGGATGTCGTTGAAGTTATTAATCCGGATCAGCAGCTGATCGGCAGAGGGGTCGTAAACTATGCGGCCTGGCAGCTTCAGGCGGTAGCCGGACTGTCCACGGATGAAGTGAAAAAACGGGTGGAAGTGCCGAGAATTGAAGTGATTCACCGCGATGAATGGATGGCTGTTGACTGAATGTAGGATACTAGTGACTTTATTTTCAATAGATAATAAACGATGCATGGGAGGCAAATGCTATGAGCGAGATTAAACGACAAGCAGAGCTGGCGAAACGGACAGAGCCTGTGCTGGGAAGCCTGACAACGGAACAGAAGAACGAGGCGCTGCTGGCGATGGCAGATGCACTGGTCAAGAGATCGGAAGACATTATTTCCGCGAACAAGGAAGATCTGGAGCGCGGAGCCGCTAGCGGACTTAGCAGTTCCTTGCTCGACAGGCTCGCGCTCAATGAGCAAAGAATTCAGGCAATGGCCGAAGGACTTAGACAGATTGTTGAATTACCCGATCCGATTGGAGACGTTATGGAAGAATTCGAACGGCCTAACGGACTGCTGATCCGCAAGAAGCGGGTTCCTATCGGACTGGTAGGCATCATCTATGAAGCCCGGCCGAATGTAACGGTCGATGCCGCCGGCTTATGCCTGAAGTCCGGCAATGCCGTCTTGCTGCGCGGAGGCTCCAGTGCCCTGTCCTCCAACAGCAAAATTGTCGAGGTGCTGCACGAGGCGTTGGCTGCGACTTCGGTTCCTGCAGACGCTATACAGCTGGTCGCTAGCCCCGACCGTTCATCGGTCGACGAAATGCTTAAGCTGAACGGCTGGCTCGACGTGATCATTCCGCGGGGAGGCCGGTCGCTGATTCAGAACGTCGTTCAGAATGCTTCTGTTCCCGTCATCGAAACGGGTGCCGGAATCTGCCACACTTATCTGGATGAAACGGCCGATCCCGAGAAAGCACTGCGTATTACCATGAATGCGAAAATCCAGCGTCCTTCCGTCTGCAATGCTATGGAGACGATGATTGTACACCGCTCTTATGCCGAGAAGCATCTGGCCGATCTGGCCGATAAATTTATTACGGCGGGAGTGGAGCTGCGCGGCTGCGCGGCCGCGGTCGAGCTCGCCCCCGTGATCCATCCGGCTGCAGAGCAGGATTGGGCTACGGAATATAACGACTATATTCTTAATATAAAAATTGTCGGGTCGTTGGAGGAAGCTATTGACCATATTCGCCAATATGGAACGATGCATTCCGAATGTATTGTTACGGAAACGAAGGAGCACGCAGACCGCTTCTTGCAGGAAGTGGATGCCGCCGCCGTTTATGTGAATGCGTCGACGCGGTTTACCGATGGCTTTGAATTCGGCTTCGGCGCAGAGATCGGCATCAGCACACAGAAGCTGCATGCCCGTGGACCTATGGGCCTCCCTGCTCTGACTTCTACTAAATACTACATCTATGGAAACGGGCAAATTAGAGAATAAGCGCAAGCCCGTCACTCCAGTTCGTGTGCACGGAGGTTTTAAACCATGAATCAAACCCTTGCGGGCAAAACTATACTATTCATCGGAGCGGGAGCCATGGCCGAAGCTATCATCCGCGGTCTTGTTTCCCTTCCCGGCTCTAATCCAGAACGAATTATTGCGACAAACTCGAGCAACCGGGACCGACTGACCATCCTCTGCCAGAAGTACGGCATCCGTACCGGCAGCGGACCAGAGGCGGTTCGCAGATATACAGCGGAAGCGGATATCATCGTGCTTGCCATGAAGCCCAAGGACGCCGGGGCGGCACTGGAGGATCTGGCACCATTAGTGCATCCCGGGCAGCTCGTCATCTCCGTGATAGCCGGACTTTCCATCGATACGATGGAAAATCGGCTGGGCCGGCTAATTCCCATTGCCCGCTGCATGCCGAATACATCATGTACGATCGGTATGGGGGCGACGGGACTCTGCTTCTCCGCTAACGCCTCCGGAGTCTATCAGGAAATGGCCATAAATCTTTTCTCAGCTACCGGGGAAACCATCGTAGTCGAGGAGCCGCTGATCGACATTGTTACCGGCGTCTCAGGCAGCGGGCCGGCTTATATCTATACCTTCATGGAAGCTCTTATGGAAGCAGGGATCCAGGGAGGGTTGAATCAGGAACAAGCCCGGAAGCTGACGGTTCAGACCGTCCTGGGTGCCGCCTCAATGGTTAAAGCAACGGGAGAAGAACCGGCCTCCTTACGGCAGAAGGTTACCTCTCCTAACGGCACCACTCAAGCCGCACTGGAAGTATTGGATCAATATCATTTTCAAGAGGCTATCCGAAGCGCTGTCCGGCGGGCTTCGGATAGAGCCGGCGAGATCGGCCGCACGATATCCGAAGAAATGATGAAATATTGAACGAAAAGCAGGTGGAACGATGAACTCCTATTGTACGGCAACCTATCGCTGCTATGATGAAAATGCCGATTTCGGCAAGAAGGCTGCCGGCATTGCCGTCGGCCTGACTGTCGGAAGCTGGACGGATCTGCCCGAGGCGAAAAAAGCAAGCATGCAGCCCTATCTCGGCCAAGTGGTCGATGTCGCCGAAAGCCGTAATGAGCTTGGTGAACGTTACGCGGACATCCGGATAGCTTATCCGGACGTCAATTTCAGCCGGGACATTCCGGCTCTCCTTGTGACTGTATTCGGAAAGCTCTCTATGGACGGCCGCATCAAACTGATGGATTTGCATTTTTCCGACCCCTTCCTGAGTGCCTTTTCCGGTCCCAAATTCGGCATGGAAGGTGTGCGCTCCCTGCTGGGCGTCCATGATCGTCCTCTGCTGATGAGCATCTTCAAGTCCGTCATCGGCCACGATTTGCCTGCCTTGCGCGAGCAATTCTACAAACAAGCTCTCGGCGGTGTGGATTTGATTAAGGATGATGAAATTTTATTCGAGAATCCGCTCACCCCACTGGAGAAACGGGTCAAGGTATGTATGGAGGCGGCCAAGCAGGCAGAGGAAACGACCGGGCAGAAGCTGCTCTATGCCGTTAACCTGACGGGGCCGACATCCAAGCTCGCAGAGCAAGCCGTTAAGGCGGTTTCTCTTGGAGCTAATGCTCTCTTATTCAACGTGCTCTCCTATGGGTTCGATACGCTTCGCGAACTGAGCGCGCATCCAGACATTACCGTCCCGATCGCGGCACACCCTGCGTTGGCGGGCGCCTATTATCCATCACCCTATCACGGCATTTCCGCTTCCGTACTGCTCGGCAAGCTGATGCGGCTGGCCGGTGCGGATCTGGTGCTGTTCCCTTCGCCTTATGGTTCGGTCGTGATGCCCAAGGAAGAAAACATGGCTATTCGTCACGCTTTATTAACGGACCAGCCCCGGGACTATCTGCATTCGTCCGGAAATGACGGGGAACCGCACGCCGGAAGACTGACTCTAGCCAAGAGCTTCCCGGTGCCTTCAGCAGGTATTCACCCCGGGCTGGTTCCGTTGATCCTCCGCGATTTCGGACAAGAGGTCGTTGTTAATGCGGGCGGAGGCGTTCACGGCCATCCGATGGGAACCGAAGCGGGAGGCCGCGCATTCAGGCAAGCGATTCAGGCGGCGTTAAGCGGCGTACCCCTGAGAGACTATGCGTCTGAACATGAGGAGCTGCACGCGGCCATCGAGGCATGGGGGGTTAGAGAATGAAGCTTGATGCAAACAAGCAAAATATCATATTCTGCGATTTCGACGGGACCATTACCGTTACAGATAACATCATGGACATCATGAAGCATTTTCAGCCTTCCGGCTGGGAAGACATTCTTCGCCGGATCGTTGATAAAGAGATCCCCCTGCAGGAGGGAGTCGGAGCGATGTTCGCCCTCCTCCCCTCCTCGCGGAAAGATGAGATTATTCAATTTACCCGCCAATCGATCCGTATCCGGGAGGGCTTCCCGGAGCTTCTGGAGTATGTCAGGGAGAATGACTTCGATTTTCTGGTGACCAGCGGGGGAATTGATTTTTTCCTGCTCCCGACACTGGCCCCCTTCGAACTAAGACCGGAACAGATTTACTGTAACGGCAGTGATTTCTCCGGAGAACAAATTCGGATTACCTGGCCTCATCCGTGCGATGAGCAATGCGATAAGGGCTGCGGGATGTGCAAGACTACTATTATCCGCTCCTATTCACCGGAGAAGT
Organism: Paenibacillus residui; assembly: GCF_042677205.1. NCBI lineage: Bacteria > Bacillati > Bacillota > Bacilli > Caryophanales > Paenibacillaceae > Paenibacillus > Paenibacillus residui. Next base: position 97,909 of record NZ_JBHTIU010000003.1, on the reverse strand, counting down.
ATAACCGCATACTGATTGGCGACAGCCTGTCGGATTTTGAAGGTTCCAAGCAAGCTGATTTCGTCTTTGCCCGATCCCATCTTGCAGAGGAATGTGAGAAGCTTGGAATTGCCTATAGAAAATTTGAAACCTTCCATGACGTCATCAATGGATTGAATGCTTTAAGAGAGGGGAACTGAAATGGAACATAGCATGACGTTGGAACAGAAGCAGCGAGCGTTCTCTGAGCTGAGGGAGGTCAAGGAAACGTTCGCCGCACGAGGCTGGTTCCCCGCCACCAGCGGCAATTTGTCGGTACGGATAGGCGACATGAGCGAGGATCGCCAGACCTTCGCATTTGCTGTCACGGCAAGCGGCAAGGACAAGTCGGTCTCTTCCCCGGAAGATTTCCTGATCGTGGATCAGCATGGGCGTCCGCTGGAGACGACCGGGCTTAAGCCTTCGGCTGAAACTCTTATCCATTGCGAGATTTATCGGGCTACCGGATGCGGGGCGATTTTCCATGTTCATACGGTCTTTAACAACCTGGTTTCGGAACTGTACCGGGAGGAACAAGCCATTCCCGTAGAAGGAGTGGAGCTGATTAAAGCGTTCAATATATGGGAGGAGGACGCCGCGATCCGCATTCCTATCCTTCCTAATTATGCGGATATCCCCCGCATTGCCGAGCTGGTCAGCGAGGCGATTGTCCCCCGGGTTCCCGGCATTGTCCTGCGCAAGCACGGCATCTATGCCTGGGGAGCCAACGTTTTCGAAGCGAAGCGTCATTTGGAAGCCTTCGAGTTTCTCTTCGAATATGTTTATCGGTGGAAGCTGTTGAACAAGCAAGGATAAACGGCAATGGCCGTCCTTTGGACAGGCGTGTATACCGCGATGAAATATAGGAACAGGATTACGGTGAAACTTATTCTTTCTTATGTTCTGAGAAAAACACCTATCGGGAATTATTTCATTAATAAGCAACTGGATTTAAAGGATGTTTTACTTTGTACTGTATCTAAAAAACCTTCGAAGTCGGCCTTCGAAGGTTTTTTCTTGGTTTAACGGGCGCCACGAAAGCGCTGTGCATGCTCCTTCGCCTGCTCCGGGGTAAAAATCCGATTGCGGCTCCATTCCAGCAGAATCCGGTCAATGTAACGAAAATGAACCTTGCCCGCAAAAACTGCCTCCTTCAATGCGGCCAGGATAAGGTCTTTGTTGTATTTATCCTGATCCAGCCAGCCGGAGATCGTCTCCAGCTCCATCGGAGTCAATGGCCTGGCAAATTCATTCTCGAAAATAGTGAAGATGTCATTGCCTTCCTTGGAAACCGCAAGCCTCTTCTGGCGTTCTTCCTCCTTGTGGAAATCCGCCCAGGCCGCAGCCAGCTTGTGGTACATTCCGGATAAGTTATAACGCTCATATTGAATGCCTGATAAAGAATCGACCTCTTCATCGATCGTAATCCAGCCTTCTTTCAGAAGCTTCTGCAGTGCCTTGATGACTTGTTCCGGAGGGGCTGCCATTCGGGATTGTATTTCTTCAATCGTCGGAAAATCCTTCTTCTCTCTATCGATAAAAGACATCAGGTGAAGGAGCAGCATGGCCTCCGTTTCATTCAGGTTTAAGCCGGGATACAGTTTAAAAAACAAGTGAGGAACCTGCAGGGTTCCTTCCTGTAAAGCGGCAAGTACCCCCTCTTCCAGTCGCTTAAACTCCTTGTTGTTCACACCATCACCTCATTAAGGATACAAACGCTTGTCTCTATTGTACTATGTTTGCGCCCTAATAAAAAGAAGACGGCGTCCTTTAAGCAAAGTTTGCTGAAAGGACGCCGTCTTCCATAATAATTTAGGCTGTGCTCTTCTGCTTGAGTACGGCAAGCAGATTGCGGAATTGTTCTCCGGAGAGAACTTCTTCCTTGATAAGAATTTCTAAGGCTTGGACGAATACGGAACGGTAGGATTCCAATATTTCACGTGTTCTGGACGTTAACGAATCCAATATGGAGGCGTTCGCCTTCATTAATTCTTCTTTCGTCACCATTTCCCTATCCACGATACCCAGACTCGTCAACCCGGAGTCCATCATCATTTTGACGAGATTAAGAGCCTGTTCGAAATCGTTGCGAGAGCCTGTGCTCCGGTTCCCGTAGAACATCTCTTCCGCTACCGCGCCGCCGAGCGCGATCATAATCCGTTCTTCCAAATACTCTTTGGTATATAAGTATTGATCCTCTTGCGGATTATGCCGGACAAACCCGAGAGCTTGACCCCTGGGGCTCAAGGATACCTGGGATACCGTACCCGGCTTGACGACCTCCGCCACGATGGCATGCCCCAATTCATGATAGGCTACGCGCTCTCGCTCTTCGTTGCTCGTCTCCCGGTCGGTCTTCTCTCCCATCATTACCTTATCAATTGCCAGGGTCAAATGCTTCTGCTCAATCTTCTCCGAACCATCCCTCATCGCGTAGATGGCCGCTTCATTCATGACGCTTTCCAGCTGGGCTCCCGAGAAATTAAAGGATTCCTCAGCAATTTTCTCCAAATCGACGGTATCTGCAAGCGGCTTGTTCGCCGCATGAATGTTCAGAATATGAAGCCGCCCCTTCTTATCCGGAAGGTCAACCTCTATATGCCGGTCGAATCTTCCCGGACGCAGCAAGGCCGAATCGAGCATTTCTTTGCGGTTGGTCGCAGCGATAATAAGAATACGTGGAGATTCTTCCGTATGGATTCCATCCATCTCCGTCAGAAGCTGGTTAAGCGTCTGATCATACTCCCGATGCTGCCCGCCATCCCGCTTGCCGCCGATCACATCGATCTCATCGATAAAGATTACGGCGCTCTCCTTATTTTCCTTCTGCGCGAGCGTTTTGGCCTTCTTGAACATCTCGCGAATCCGGCTGGCTCCGACACCTACATACATTTCAACAAATTCGCTGCCGGAAGCACCGACGAATACGGAATTTGTGTAATGGGCGGCCGCCTTGGCCATCAAAGTTTTTCCCGTTCCGGGAGGACCGGTCAGCAGAATTCCTTTGAGAGGGCGAATTCCGAACTTCTTGATATCATCGTACTTTATTATAAACTCGAGGGCTTCCTTCAATTCATTCTTCGCGTTCTCCTGACCGCCAATTTCTTCGAAGGTTAGAGCGGACGGTTTTCGAATCTTCCCCGGCCTCTCTCCCTTGGCTTCGAGATTCATCTTCGGTTTGACGATATACAGCAAGGCAATAACGAGAACGGCCATCATGACAAGAGGAATAATATTCAGTCCGATAAAAGCGAGAAACAGCAGCACGACGGGAATGACGCCAATTAGGATTTCCTTACTGTATTTGCTCATTCGGCCACACTCCTAACTTAGCCGGAACTCTCGGCAAAATAATGTATTTGCTCTTCTCCCCATAGGTAAGTCGAACATATACATTATTATCGTCCATTTCGGTTACGGCTTGCAAGCCCGGAAGGGCGGCCGCCTTCTCTTCCAGTGTCACGGGAATCCGGGAATACTGGCGGGTATCCATCGCTTGAGCGATGTCAAACAAAACGATAGACCACCACTTGTCCAATTCCGGAGATGAATCATTCACTACTTGAATGTTTAATTGACGCTTGCCGATAATGTCCGCGCCTTCGGTCGCTACCTTCTGGTAGATTTCGCGCATATTGGCCTCGTTATTGAGCTTTACCTTTATATTAACCGATTGGTTGGATAATTCCATCTGAACTTCTTCCACGCCCTGGGCTTGAGAAACGAGTTCATTAAGCGGCGTCTCCATCGCATAACTGCGATACATAAACCATCCGCCAAACAATATCAAGCTGGAGCAAGCAACCGCAAGTAAGATTGGCAATATTCTCAGTTTCATCTACGCCCACCTTTCTAATCATTAAATCGTGATATATACGAGTATATCATATTATCTATAACGAATGTTAGAAAAAAGTGTGAAGGTAAGGATAACCATCCCAATCATTCCTTTATCAGGTAATTGCCTTTGAACCCACTTTTGCTTGTTGTCCCTTTGCCAGGCTCCATTTTTTTAACGATGCACTTAACGCGCCGCCATTCGATAGGTATCCAGATGGCTTCCATCCGAAAATCGGTAATAATCATAATAATACCGCTCGCCGGCCTCTTCCTTTTGTTTATAGAAGACTTCCCAAACGAATACATCCTGCATTTTTCCGGCGTTAATATGCACAATATCCATTTCCGGGTTTTTGGCCAGCATTTTCTCCCTTATCGTCTCCGAGCTGACACCTTCCCGCGCCAGTTTTACATCCACCCCGTCCTCATGGACCCAAGCAATCATTTCCTCGTCACGATCCGATTTCCCATAGACGACCATATAGGGCTTATCTCCGACAAATGGCCGCACGGCATCGACCTGCTCTATCCTCGTCTCCTGCAATACCGTCTTAACGGCCTGTTCCTTCTCCAGGCGCAAGTCAGCTCTGACCGCATCATAAAACCGAAAAGCAATGAAAACCAGCAGGGCCACCGCAGCGATACTGCCCCAAACGATTCGTTTCTTATAGTGCAACTTCGATCGGCCTCCCGGTATTTTTTATTCGAGGATTGCTCATTATCCAAGCAACGCGCTGAATCGTTGGCGGAACTCAGCTTTTATCTTTTCCTCATCCAGAGTCAGACATTGTCTGTCCCGCACAATTTGTTTGCCATTTACATAAACATCGGTTACATCATTCGCAGATGCGGAGTAAACGACATGAGATAAATAATTTGATTTAGGCAGCAAATGAGGCTGATCTGCATCCAAAGCGATGAAATCGGCCTTCATCCCCTGCTTCAAGCTTCCTACGTCCTCAAGCCATATCGATTGTGCGCCTTCTAACGTTCCCATTCTCAACGCCTGCTCTGCAGGAATGGAAACCGGATCTCCGGATACTCCCTTGTGGATTAACGCGGCCAGTCTCATCTCCTCGAACATATCCAAATTGTTATTGCTTGCCGCTCCGTCCGTCCCGAGCGACACCTTGATTCCGGCCTTAAGGAGATCAGGCACACGGGCTATACCGCTGGCCAGCTTCAGGTTGCTTCCGGGATTATGGGAAATCCGGACATCATGCTTCTGAAGCAATGCGATTTCCTCGTCGGTGAGGTGCACTCCATGGGCCACCAGACAAGGCCGCGAGAATACTCCGAGCTTGGCCAGATGCTCCGGCGGTCTGCTGCCATACTGCTTCACGTTCTGCTCGACTTCGGCGGCCGTTTCGGACATATGGGTATGAAGAGGAAGATTGAGCTCATGAGCGGCTTCCACTATTCTCTCGATGTAATCCGGAGGGCAGGTGTAGGCGGCATGAGGGGCCATCATCGTCGTAATCCGGCCATCGGCCTTGCCATGCCAATCGCGGGCAAATTGCTTCGCTTCAGCCAGCTTGGCATCCTGGACATCCGGCGGACATAATCCGATGACGCCGCGGGTCAAGCAGCCGCGCATGCCGGACTGCTCTACCGCCAGCGCGACCTCATTCATATGGTCGTACATGTCGACGAAGCAGGTGGTCCCGCCCTTCATCATCTCCAGTATGGCTAGCAGAGTGCCCCATTTGACGTCTTCGGACGTAAACTTGGCTTCATTCGGCCACATTTTTTCTTCCAGCCACACCTGAAGAGCCAAATCATCACCCACTCCTCTAAGCAGGGTCATAGCCGCATGTCCGTGGGTATTCACCAATCCCGGCATGTACAGCTTATGGCGACCGTTAATGATACGCGCATCCTTGCTTATGGAATCCTGCTTCTCAGGTCCGACATAATCTATCCGGTCACCTTTAATAACCATAACCCCTTCCACGTAAGGCTGAGCGGGGTCCATCGTTATAAAGCTTCCATTAATAATCACTGTATCCGTCAATGTATTCAACCCTTTCACGAAATATCATTCTTTTCCAATGTACCGCTTAGTAAGGTTAAAATCAAGAAAGACGGGTACATTTTAAAATAGCAGGACTTATTGCTTTAGCACCAATTTCAATGACAAAAAATGCCCGGCAAATAGCCTATATAACCGGTCCATTGCTTTTAGGCTGGAGAATGTGCTATTTTTAATTTTATGAAACGACATTAAACGGTTTAAGAATCTAAGGCCGATAGGTCCATGTTAGATTCAACAGAGGAAAGGGGTCTTATCACAATGTTTAGCGGCAAGAAGAAAGATACCGATTTTTTAGCACTATTGATTGAAGCGGCCGAGAATACTCTGGAAGCGGCCAAAGTCTTTCGGGAGGCCATGTCCGGCTCAAGCGCGTTAGCCCCTTATTTCGATAAGCTCAAAGAATTGGAGAACAAAGGGGATCAACTGACACATTCCATATTTAAAGGATTAAGCAAAGTATTCCTTACTCCGATTGACCGCGAGGATATTATGGAGCTGGCCATGTCTGTGGATGATGTAGTGGACGGTATCGAAGCGACCATCGCCCGTTTCGATTATTTAAATATTGATAAAACCGATGATTTCATGAAAGAATTCGCTGAAGTCATTGTATCGAGCTGTGAGCATATTCTGGAGGCCTTCAAGCTGCTTTCCAAGAAGAAATATTCTGAAATTACCGAGCATGCCGTACATATCAACAGTCTGGAGAATGAAGCCGACCGCTTAATGAGAGAAGGCATTCGCGCGATCTTCGTTTCTCCCAAGGACCCTTACCACGACTTTAAAATCAAAGAGCTGTATGAGCGTCTGGAGCAGACGACGGACTCCTGTGAAGATGTGGCAAACATTCTGGACAGCGTTGTACTGCGCTACGCTTAATCGGCTAAACCCCGCTTGAGGCGGTCTTTCATAATAATAAGGCTTGTACGGCTCGAGACCGGACAAGCCTTTATTATGTTACAGTGAACCGGCTCCGGTGAACCGGCAATTTTCAATGTGCGGCGCCTTGATCACGCCTCTTCCTCTTTGTTCAGATAGTAAGCCAGGCTCTGCAGATCCGTTGTAAAATCTGCATGATGAACCCTTATATGGGGCGGAACTTTAATAATGACCGGGGCAAAATTTAATATAGCCTCGATCCCGGCCTCGACAAACCGATCGGCTACATTCTGAGCCTCCGAAGCGGGAACCGTAATAATCCCGATCCTTATTTGCAGCTCCCGGATCGTATCGGTCAGCTCCGACATCGGAAGCACGGTTAAATTGTTCATGTTCTGCCCGATCTTGGACTTCTCCGCATCAAACACAGCGACAATCTTCATGTTATCCTGCAAATAAGCATTATAATTACACAAAGCTCTGCCTAAGTTACCCGCTCCGACCAGCGCCACTTGAATTCTTTGGTCCAGCTTCAAAATTTGTCGAATCTTCTCTATGAGATACTTAACGTCGTAGCCGATTCCCTTCTTGCCGAACTCGCCGAAATAAGCCAAATCTTTGCGGATTTGGGCCGGATTGAGATCCAGCTTGCTTCCTAAATCCTGAGAGGAAACGGTAGTTACGTTCATCCGGTTTAATTCGTTCAGGAAGCGCAAATAAATGGGGAGCCGCCTAACGACGGCTTCGGATATTTTCATCGATTTCAAGCGTGTTCCTCCTCCATCCATTGTTTAATCCGCGGAACCATCTGCCCGGTCGGCATGTGCTCGATTTTGGGCCCGGGCAAGGAGTAAAGAAAGTATTTGCCGTACTGGGTATCGATGACCCTGGTATCATATAAGATAACAATTCCTTTATCGCTGGCCCTGCGAACAAGACGGCCGAAGCCCTGCTTGAAGCGGATGACCGCCTGAGGCACAGACAGCTTCATGAAAGGATTGAGATTACTTTTCTTCAGCTGTTCGCTCTTGGCTTCCGTTACAGGATGGTTGGGAGGCTGGAAAGGAAGACGAACGATCGCCAGGCAGGTCAAAGCTTCTCCCGGAATATCGACCCCTTCCCAGAAGCTGCTCGTCCCCAGCAATACGGCGGATTCGCTCTCCTGGAACAAGCGTGTCAGCTTGCTGCGGTTAAAGCTGTCTATCCCCTGCCCCAGCACCTGAATACCTGCCGAGGCAAGCCTTTCCTTCAATTCCGGATAAGCATTCTTGAGCATACGGTACGAAGTGAAGAGAACCAGCATGCGGCCCCTTGTTTCTACAGCTACCTCATGAAGCGATTCTACCAGCTTGTGTACGAAATAATCTTCTCCGTCTCTTCCTTTAATCCCGGGAAAATCCCGAGGGATGCAAACCAGCGCCTGCTTGCGGTAATTGAACGGAGAAGGAAGCAAAACGGTGTTCAGCTTATCCGACCTTCCCAGCCCCAACTGATCGCGGCTGTAATCAAAGGTCTTGTCGACGGAAAGAGTGGCGGATGTCAGAATAACGCTGTCTTTTTCATCGAACAGGGATTGCTGCAAAATTTTGCTTACGTCAGTGGGCACGCTGAACAGATGAAGCGACCTCATCTTGAATTGAGGGCTTGCTTCGAGCCAATATACATAATCCGGATCGCTTCTCTTCATGAAGAAGCGCAGAGCATCTCTCTGGCGGTTTAGTTCTTTCACGGAACCGGCAAGGTCGGTCAAGCTGCCTTTAAGATCATGTTCCTCCTGCCAATCCTTCAACTCTTGCGCGAGACGGTCCAGCTTGCGGCTGATCTCGCCCAGGCCGATATAGATGTTATCCTCGATGGTCAGCAGTTTATCCCACTGCTTCGGCATTTGATCGTCCTTAATCCTAAATACAAGCTGGCCGGTTTCTCCCGACTCGCCCATCTTACCGTTCACTAGCTCGTAAAGCAGCTCGGCCAAATGATCCCAATGCTCTTTAACCTCGACCAGTTTAGGGTAGATTCCCTCAATGAGAGCGTCCCATTCCGCAGAATGCTCCGGAAGCTCCCCGCCCAATCCTTGTAACCGTATGCGCAAGGACGGAAGCTGTCCGTTCTTACTGTCTCTAAACAATCGGGTAAGAGTATTCACGAAGGACATGTATTTCAGTTCGATTCCCATATGCTTGCTGGCGACCTCTTCCAGATGATGCGCTTCATCGATAACCAGATGTTTGTAGGAAGGAAGCAGGCGATGATCCGCCTTGATATCGGTGAACAGCAAGGAATGGTTAGTAATGACCACATCCGCTTTATTGGCGTCATTCCTGGCCCGGTGATAGAAGCATTTTTTAAACCATGGGCAAGCCCGGTTTAAACAGGAGTCCGCATCGCTCTCAACCGTCCGCCAAAATTCGGCGCCTCTGCCCGTAAGATGAAGCTCCTCTTCATCCCCTCTTTCGCTTTCACTGAGCCAGACGATCATTTGTGCCGCGGTGAGACGTTCCTCTTTAGCAAAATTAAAGTCCTGTAGTTGGATCTTATTCTCAAACTTTCGCAAACAAAGGTAATGACTCCGCCCTTTAAGCACTGCCGCTTGAAAAGGAACCGGAAAAATTTCCTGCAGTACCGGAATGTCCCTTGTTCGCAACTGTTCCTGTAAATTGATTGTATGAGTGCTAATAAGTACCTTCTTGTCCTCACGGATTCCATGATATAAGGAAGGGATCAGATAGCCTAACGATTTGCCTGTGCCTGTACCCGCCTCGATCATCAGATGCCGGTCCGTATCGAAGGAGGAGGCCACCTCCTTAAGCATCCGGCTCTGGGCCTCCCTCTCCTCGTAAAAGTCGAACTTCTCCTTCATTCTTTGCTTCAGCCCGTCGTAGAACTCGTCGAAGGATACCTGCAGGGCTGCCCGATCCTCTTCTGAACGGACAGGCTCATCGTCTCCCCAATCATCCACATTCATGGCAAATTGTCTGTAATATTTGTAGGAATCTTCGTCCAGGCTCACAGAAGCTTCCTTGCGCTCCAGCATTTCCTGCAAAAACCAGGCCAGATCGTTATTGGAATAATCATTCTCGAACAGCGCGGTGATTCTCTGAAGGACAAGCAGCGGCAGACGGTTGAGCTTCTGCAGGCATTTTAACCAAATCAGAGCGGTCGCCTCCGCGTCCGAATCCGCTTGATGAGGACGGGCATGCTCAACCTCCAACTCGTGACAGACGTTGCCAAGCTGAAGACTGGACAGCGACGGGAACAGAATCGTCAGCATATCCATCGTATCCAGAACAGGCCCTGAGAAGGGCATGTACCCGCAAGCATCCAGTGCCCGCTGCAAAAAGGCAAAGTCAAATCCCGCGTTATGGGCTACCAATGCGGTGTCATAAAGCAAAGGCTGCATCTCCATCATTACCTCTTCCAGAGACGGGGCACCCTGAACCGCGGCGTCGTCAATTCCGGTCAAAGAAGTAATGAACGGAGGTATCGACTGATTCGGTTTGACCAGACTTGAATAACGCTTAACGATATTATCTTCATCTATCAGTACGAGGCCAACCTGAATAATTTCGTCCGTTGTCTGGCCCCCGGTCGTTTCAAAATCCAATACGGCATATTTCATGTAAACCGTTCATCCCTTCGTTAAACAACTGCTCTTTAAGCATACCAGACTACAAAAAAAACGTCTATCGATGCAACGAACGGATGAACGATGCAGCTTTCTTCACCAGCGTAATTCCGAACCGTAAGCAAGGGAAAGCTCTATGCATTCCGGGTCTTCCTCGAAGGCCATGCGGAAATATTCCATCGCTTTTTCCAAATTGTTATGTTCATAATGAACGCAGCCCATTCCTGTATACGAAATGGCCTTTAATTTCCGATTTTCCGTCAATGCAAGCAATATTTTGAACTCGCGGTAGGCTTCCGCCAAATCCCCTAGGTGAAAATGGCAAAGTGCCAGATAAAATCGCCCCAACACAAAATCCGGCTGCTTGCGCACCATTTCGTCCAGCTTGGGCGCAGCTACTTCAAACATAGATAATTTATAATACCCTTGGGCTTCTTCGAAACCGGATTGGTTGGATGGATCTACCGGGAATCCCTCTTCTTTAGCCGCTTTGCCCTTAATTTTTGCTTTAACCGGTATTTTCCCTTGATTCGCCAGCGGAAGCAGTCTTCCCAGCTTCTCCTCGAAGCGGAGCCATTCCTCTATACAGGAATCACTCATCGCCTTTAACGCAAGGAGCTGCTCATCCAGTAATTGCTTGCGCGCGCCCGACGCTGTAGAATATTCGGACATAATTTCCGTAAGAACTTCATGCATGGTTGCAAACAAAGGCTTAAACATATCGATCCCACCCTGCAAGCGGAGTCCACGAACCTTCAGTAAGTTATCCGTGTAAATTCATTGTGTGTCAAGGGGGAGGGTTTCATTCAACCGTTCCATTAGTTACATCTCTGGATATTAGAACACATTTTTGTTAAAAGGTTTTATAAGCCAATAACTTTACTTTCCATCGCTTCAGGTAACAAATATGACTCCAACCGAGCCGCATATAATGAAAAGAAGGGCGCAACCTTTCCGTTGGCCCTTCAGCATATTTATATCAATGATTGCCGTATTCAAACTACCGTTGAATGGGGTTCATGCTTCATCATGGAAATAACTTTATTATTTTCACCCAGTATAGCAACGGTAGGCACGAACGTTCTGGCTTCTTCCTCCGTCATCATAGCATAAGAAATAATAATGACATTGTCTCCCGGCTGCACAAGACGGGCGGCCGCGCCATTCAGACAAATCACTCCGGAGCCTCTGGGGCCAGGAATAATATAGGTCTCCAGCCTGGCTCCATTATTGTTATTGACAATCTGCACCTTCTCGTTAGGCAGCATATCGACCAGCTCCATCAGATCTTCGTCTATCGTAATGCTGCCGACGTAATTCAAATTGGCTTCCGTCACTGTCGCCCGGTGCAGCTTCGATTTCATCATCGTCCTAAACACGGTTTGCTTCCTCCTTTGTGTCCTGATCGCCTAACGAATACAGCCGATTATCGATCAGCCGGGTTTGCCCAAACCTTACCGCCAACGCGATTAGTAACTGACCGTCATTCACCGCAGCGGTTACCGGTTCTTCGTCCTCCAGCGGCAGGAATGATGGATACGAAACGATTTCCACATAATCGATTTCCGCCAAAGGAGCGGTGGCTATTCTCGATATTATATTCTGGCGAAGCTCCCGCGATCGGATGCCCGGCTGCCGGACCCATTCTTCCGCTTCGTTAAGAGATAGCTGCAGGACCAGCGCCTGGGTCCTCTCCTCGGCAGATAAATAAACATTGCGCGAGCTCAAAGCCAGACCGTCCTCTTCTCTAAGGGTCGGACAAGGAATGATTTCCACATTCATGTTCAAATCGCGGACCATCTGCTGAATGACGGCAACCTGCTGGACGTCTTTCATACCGAAATATGCACGGTCCGGCTGAACGATATTAAACAATTTGGTTACTACCGTGGCTACCCCGTCGAAATGGCCGGGCCTGGAAGCTCCACACAATCCTTCCGTAATTCCGGAAACCGAGACGGTCGTCAAGATCTTCTGCGGATACATCTCCGTAACGTCCGGCATGAAGATGAAATCGACCCCTTCCTGTTCGGCAATAGCCGAATCCCGCTCCGGATCCCGCGGATACCGTTCGAAGTCTTCATTCGGACCGAACTGCAGAGGATTGACAAAAATGCTCAGAACGACCGTCCCGCATTCTTCTCTGGCCCGTTTCAACAGACTCGCATGGCCTTTATGCAAATATCCGAGGGTAGGTACAAAGCCTATACGGCTTTCCTTCTCATCCTTCCCTGCCTGCCTCCGGCGCTCGGCCACCTTGCTCCGCATCTCTTCAATCGTTTTGATTATCATCATTGTGTGACACTCTCCTATCGGTGCTGTCCAGAGTTCTTATTATTCTTTACCACCGTACAAGAAAGTCAACACATCGTCAGCGCCTTGAAAAGCGTGGCTTGAGTCAGGATACTTCCGTTCCTTGACTTCCTGCACGTATTGGGAAATACCGCTGCGGATCTGATCGCCAATATTGGCATACGCTTTAACGAATTTCTTCGGGATAATCGGTGAACCGTATTGCAGCACGTCATGGAATACGAGCACTTGACCGTCACACGAGGCGCCCGAACCTATTCCAATCGTTGGAATGGATAATTCCTTCGTGATAAGCTCCGTGAGCTCTTCCGTGACCAGCTCCAGGACGATGGCGAATGCCCCGGCTTGCTCCAAAGCTTTGGCATCCTGCAGCAGCTTGGCCGCTTGGCGGGAAGTTTTGCCCTGCACTTTATACCCGCCAATCTGGTACAACGATTGCGGGGTTAAGCCCAGATGGCCCATAACGGGCACTCCGGCTTTGACACAAGCTTCCACAGTGGCGGCTATTTCCTCTCCGCCTTCCATCTTGACCGCCTTACCCATTCCTTCCTGCATAATGCGGGCCACGTTCTTCATCGTCTCATCCAGGCTGCCATGGTAAGTCATAAAGGGCATGTCGGTCACGACAAAAGGGACCTGGACCGCACGGGTAACGGCTCTTGTATGGTAAATCATATCATCGAGAGTGACCGGCAGCGTCGATTCGTAACCGAGAACTACGTTGCCAAGTGAATCCCCCACAAGAATGGCGTCAATCCCCGCTTCTTCCGCCAATTTGGCAGACGGATAATCGTAGGCCGTAATCATCGTGATCGGCGTTCCATCTTTCTTCATCTTTTTCATTCTCGAGGTGGTGACCGGTTTTCTCGTTTCCAACTATCCTCAACTCCTTGCCCTAAATTTGGGATACTAATTCCGCTACTGACCCATTCAGTTCCTGTGCAGCCGCCAGAATCCGTTATTCAGCACTTCTCCCGGATAGTATAGCCGACTTCAGCTGCTTACATCTTCTTTAATCCCTGTTCCGTCCAACATCCTTTTAACAAAAAATGCAAAAAACCCTTCTTAGCCGAACTAAAAGGGTTCATAAATACACAAAGAAGCTGTGCTCCATGATCCTTCTGTCTCGGTCCGTATGGCTCAGAGCAGAATCCGATATGGGAAAGCGGGTCTATTCCATTGTTTCAAAAAAAATAAAATCTGATCCGCAGAGTGCGATTCGTCAAGACGATACCGCCTCCTCGAAATCATTATAACAAAATGTTCACAATTTCAACATCATTTTTTTGCTGTTTTTTAGAGTTTAATACGCGCGGACTCTACGGGACAACGTTTGGACTTCCAATCACCGTTATCCTCAGACGTCTTTGAACGCTATAACTGTATATCCCCCGAGTACAGCTTCATAGTTTCGCCATCACGCGTTTTTACCGTCAAAGCCCCGTTATCATCAATACTTTCCGCCGTGCCTTCCACCCAACCGTTATAAGTTTTTACTCTCAACGGACGGTTAAGAGAAATCGTCAGCGCCTCCCATAATGTACGAATGGGCGAAAACCCCTGCTGCAAGTACAGCAGATAAAGCTCCTCGAATTTCTCCAGAAACCGGCGAATAATCTGAATCCGGTCAAGAGGCCTGCCGCATACGATTCGTAATGAAGTCGCCTTGCCGTCAAGCTCTTCCGGGAAATCATCCGCCTCCATATTCACGCTTATGCCGATTCCGGCCACCACATAATTCAAGCGGTCGTCTTCCCCGCTCGATTCCAGCAAAATGCCGCTCACCTTAAGCCCGTCAACAAGCAGATCGTTAGGCCATTTGATTCCGACGGCAACACCCAATTCCTGCCGCAACGTACGGCAAAGGGCCACCGCGGTCAACAGCGTCAACTGGGAGGTTTGCTTCAGCGGTATATGAGGCTTCAACACGATGCTCATCCAGATTCCTTTACCTTTGGGAGACAGCCATTTCTTGCCCATACGGCCCCTTCCGGAAGTCTGTTCCTCAGCGAGCACGACCGTTCCTTCGGGGCAGCCTTGGCGCACTAGCTCATGGGCTACGTTCTGGGTGGAATCTACCTGATCGTAAATACGGAAGGAGCTGCCGATCATTTCCGTTTGCAGCGAATCCGCCAGCTTCAACGGGTCAAGCTTGGCCGGCTGATAGACCAACCGATAGCCTTTTCTAGGCACGGCCTCGAATTCGTATCCTAACTTCCGCAGATTCTGAATCTGCTTCCATACAGCCGTACGGGAGCAGTTTAATTTCCGGCTAATTTCTTCACCGGAGAGAAAAGCCTCCGGATCATTTTGGAATAGCTCTAGCAAGCTTTGGTTCATACTCCATCACTCATTTGCCAAATAATATTTAGCCTTGTCCAACAGGTCTTCTTTACGGTTAGCACAACGGCCGAGAGCTACCTCAAGCATTAGCCGGTCCATAACCCGGCCGAGCCAAGGTCCCCCTTGCCGACTGGTTAGAGTCAACAGATCTGACCCGGAAACCGCCAGCTCTCTAATCCCGGTCACCGGCATCTCCTTCAGCCAACGGCGCCCTTCATCCGCTGGGACCGAGCTCCATGCAGGACCGATTGCCAATGGAGGATTCCGCAAACGTCCCGCTGCTGCCGCATCCGCCAGAGCAAGCCACTCCGCCGCAGCATCCGCACCATATCGCAGAACCGCTTCTTTCCATACCTGTTCCAACTCTTCCTGGCCTGGGTCTGCAGACTTGGCTATTAAATGCCCGTCCATTTCGATAAGCTTGATCACCTTGTCGATGGCCAGCCTGGAGAAGGTCAGCATAGACAACCCCTGGCGGGCCGCCTCTGCGGACAGCTCCATACTTCTCAACAGCCAGGCCCAGCGCAATAACGGGCGATCCAATAGATTGAGAAGGGAAAGCTCTGCGGGCAGTTCCTCTTCCGCAGTCCAGCGGATAACGGGCCAGTCCGGCTTTCTTTTCAAAAAATGCAGCAGCCCGCTGTTCACCAACAGAACAAGCCCCCGGTAAGGGTCCGAACCCTCCATCATCTTGTCCCATTCCGCCCTGATTCTCTCCATAGCGATATGCTGCAGCAGATCCCGGTTCGCTATTAACGACTCCCAGGTAGAGCTCTCTATCCGAAAGCGATAATTGGCGGCAAAACGAACGCAGCGGACCATCCTTAACGCGTCCTCGCGAAACCGCTCCCGGGCATCTCCTACACAGCGAATGAGCCCGTTCTGCAAATCTTCCAATCCGCCGAAAGGATCGATGACCGAGCCTGTCCCATCCATCGCCATTGCGTTAATGGTAAAATCCCGGCGCTGCAAATCCTGTTCGAGGTTTTGCACGAAGGTGACTTCCTGGGGACGCCGGTAGTTCTCATAATCCGACTCCGTCCTGAACGTCGTGACTTCATAGGATTTACCGCCATACAATACCATGACGGTCCCATGCTGAAGCCCTGTCGGAACAGTACGCTCGAATAGAGCCATAGTTTGTTCCGGCAGGGCGGATGTCGCTATATCAATGTCATTCGTCGGCTGGCCTCTTAGCTGATCCCGCACGTAGCCTCCGACAACATATGCTTCGTACCCGTTCTCTTTAAGACGGTTCAATACATAAACCGCTTCCGGTTCCAACGGAATCATTCTTATTACCCCATGCACAGGCTGTTGACATCCGCATTCCATTCCGGCGCCGGACGCCCCAATACCCGGTAATAAATTTGCTCATACTGATAAGTGATTAGATCATTGCAGAAGACGGTTCTGGCGCGATGGAGGCAGGCCTCCTTGAATTCACGGAACAAGGCTTCATCCTGGAGCAGCCTCACGACCGCAGAAGCCATTTGCTCCGTATCCCCGATGGGCGCCAAGTAACCGGTCACGCCGTCCGCTACCAGCTCGGGAATTCCCCCCGCATGCGAGCCGACGGTAGGCACCCCACAGGCCATCGCTTCGAGAGCCACCAGACCGAAGCTTTCTTTTTCCGAAGGAAGAAGCATAACGTCAGCTAATGAGATTACCTGCGCAACGTCATCCTGCTTTCCCCAAAAAAGAACTTTATCGGACAAATCCAGCTCTCTCACCTTGCATATGGCTTTGTTCAGGTCCGGTCCTTCCCCTACGAACAACAGCTTAGCCGGGATGCGGCTATGCACACGGGCGAAGATGTCCACGACGTCAAGCACTCTTTTAACCGGGCGAAAATTGGAGATATGAATCAGAATCTTTTCCTCCGGCTTCGCGATCTCGCTTCTGAGACCGGAAGCGTCTCTCGGATAATACACCCGTTTATCGACGAAATTGTAAGTCAAATCAATCGGCCGGTCGATGAGCAGCGTCTCTCTCGTCTCGGCGATCAGATCCTCGGATACCGCGGTCACCGCATCGCTCTCGTTGATCGCATGACAAATCAGATCGCTTAACGACTCGTCATGGCCAAGAACGGTAATATCGGTCCCGTGCAAAGTAGTGACGACTTTAAGATGCTCTCCGACCATCTGTTTAGCCAACAAAGCACATACGGCATGAGGAATAGCGTAATGAACATGCAGCAGGTCCAGCTTCTCCCTCTTGGCAACCTGGGCCAGCTTGCTGGCCAGCGACAGGTCATAAGGCGGGTAGCGGAAGACATAATAATCGCTCACTTCCACCTCATGATAGAAAATATTTTTATCAAATTTGCCGCCCAAGCGAAAAGGAATGCTGTGGGTAATAAAATGAACCTCATGCCCCTTCTCCGCCAACAGCTTGCCGAGCTCGGTAGCGACAACGCCGGACCCGCCCAGCGTCGGATAACAGGTAATTCCGATTTTTAATCTGTCACTCATGGCTCAGCCCCTCTTCCAGTATCATCCATTCCCAAATAAGTTTATTCCTAACGGCGTCAAAATAGATTAACAATTAGAGGAAGCTTGCTCACAAATCCTTCAGCATATGGGACAAGACGCTTCTGCCCGAGAAGCCTGTCCCTTGCCTCAACATTGTCCAGATACCCTTGATTCAGAGGGGTCTTCACCTGCCCCCGGGATGCTTCCGCAGGCTCAAATTGGGAGCGGTAGGCCATCAGCGCCTCTCTCTTCTTGGAATACTGGCTGCTTATATCTATCATAGCATCCGGGTCTATCGCATCGTTGATAAAGTAAAAATAAACCTGCTCGACCGAATGTGCCTCGGTATCGGGCAAATAATTGCGCAGCTTGGCACTGAAAACCGCCTCTTGAACCATGCGGCTGCAGAGCACATGATCCGGATGCCTGTCCTCCCAATAGGGGCAGAAAACCATTCGCGGTTTATACCTGCGGATCGCCAGAGTAATCTCGTCCAACTGCTCCTTAATAAGCTGCAGCCCCCGATCGGGCAGGCCCAAGTTGGCTCTGAGGGTCACCCCCAGCGCCTTCGCTGCATGCGCAGCCTCCCGCTTGCGCGTTTCCACCGTTCCGTTGGAGGACATCTCGGCAAAGGTCAAATCGCATATTCCGACGCTGCGGCCTGCTTCCACATGCTTGGCTATCGTTCCGCCCATGCCTATCTCGGCATCGTCAGGATGGGCCCCGAACACCAGCATATCCAACGACTTGGTCATTGCTCTCCCTCCGGCTTATATTTATGAACCAGCTCCCGCCAGGCGAAATCACCGCGATCCAGGGCTCTGACCAGAAGCTCTGCGGTCGCTACGTTCGTGGCCACCGGGATGCCCTGTACATCGCACAGTCGGAGCAGAGCGATAATATCGGGCTCATGCGGCTGGGCCATAAGAGGATCACGCAAGAAAATGAGCAAATCCAATATATTTTGCGCGACAAGCGCTCCGATTTGTTGATCCCCGCCCAGCGGTCCCGACATATATCGGTGAACCTTAAGCTGGGTGCTGTCCATAATTTTTTGGCCGGTGGTTCCGGTAGCATATAGCTGATGGTTTGCAAAAACGGATTCATAGGCGATGACAAAATTGACCATTTCTTCTTTCTTCCGGTCATGTGCAATTAATGCGATTTGCAAGCTCATGGTTTACACTCCCTCCGTTGCTGCCGCTGTTGAATTCAATCTTTATGAATATAAATTACCCTGAATAGCTTTAATCGATAAAATGATCAAAGCCGTATACGATGCCGTCCAATCCCATTGCTTTCTTGACAGCGAGATTCACACCCGGCATATAGCCCGCTCTTTCGTATGAGTCGTGGCGGATCTTTAATGTTTGACCATAGCCGCCGAAGATGACTTCCTGCTGGGCGAATACCCCTGGAAGCCGGACACTGTGAATTCTGAAGCCGTCGTAGTAACCTCCCCGGCTTCCCTCGATCGTCTCTTCCTCATTGGGATTTCCCTGACGCAGCTCTTGACGGTTCTGCGATATTAATTCCGCCGTCTTGACGGCTGTGCCTGAAGGAGCGTCCAGCTTCTGGTCGCCGTGATATTCGATAATTTCCACATGAGGCATATATTTGGCCGCCTGGGCGGCAAATTTCATCATCAGAATAGCTCCGATCGAGAAATTGGGTGCAATGATACCGCCAATGCCCTGGGCCTTGCAAAGCCTGTCCAACTCCTCAATATCTTCCGGTCGGAAGCCGGTTGTTCCTATAACAGGACGTACTTTATGCTTAATGGCTGTACGTGCATTCCCCATAACTGCTTGGGGAATTGTAAAATCAACCATGACATCGGGCTGCCCTTCAACTAATGCCAGCTCCAAATCGGATGTAAGCTTGATTCCGCAGGCTCCCAACCCGACCATCTCCCCTGCGTCCCGGCCGTCTCCGGAGTGATCAATCGCCGCTACCAGCCGCAGCTCGGGATCCTCCAGTACCATCTTGACCACTTCCCGGCCCATTCGGCCTCCTGCACCTGTCACTGCTACTTTAATTGGATTATTCATTCTATTTACCCTCGCTTTTCTCAAACTTCGTTGATGATGTCGTATATTGATGAAGCTGCTGCTCGTATTCCTGTTTGAGCCTAATTGCTAATGAATGATCCGGTTCCAACCGGAGCACTTCGGATATAGCCCTCAGTGCGGAGCGATAATCGTCGACATCCGCGTAAGCCATTCCTAACAGCAAATAAGCGTCAGTCGATAACGGGTCCAGCTCTACTGCCTGCTTCAACAGCAGAATCGAGAAGTAAGCCCTGTCCCGTCCTTCCTCCAAATAATTTTGCGCTTGCGCCACATGCTCCCTGGCCCGCACCCTTTCGTAATGGGACCGGTATGTGTCGTCGTCCGGCTCCAGCTCAGCGGCCCTCCGGGCATGAATAGAAGCCTCCGTCAAACGGCTGCTGCGCATGCAGGATATCGACAACCGGTAATGATATTCCGCATTGTCCGGGCAAGCTTTAACAGCCTGCTTAAACCACGCAATCGCCTGGTCGAAATCGTGAGCAAGAATCGATTGATAAGCCTTCTGCATAGCTTCATATCCGTCCATGCGTCGCCATCCCTTCCTAATGCCTTATGGATGAAAGGTGATGGTATAGCATATGTATTATTGATTTTCATTGTTAACCGGAGTCCACCGATTGGCATCCCGGGTTTGAAATTTTTCAAGTACGTCATCATGGGCTTTAGTTAAATCAATGCCCAAGGAATTGGCAAAGCAGATCAGGATAAACAACAGATCGCCAAGCTCATTTTCGATAGAATTTTCTTCTTCCGTCGGCTTCTTCGGCTTTTCACCGTATCGATGATTAACCTCCCTCGCCAGTTCGCCCACTTCTTCCGAAAGCCGGGCCAACAAGGAAAGAGGACTGAAATATCCTTCTTTAAATTGAGAAATATAACGGTCGACCTCATTCTGCATTTCCTTTAAGCTTTTATCCGCCAATGGGATCCCTTCCTTTACTTTCTGTCTTGCAGGGGTTATTCCCTTCACTGTTATTCACTGCAATAAAGCAGTGCAGCTAAAATACATGTTAACGCAAAGACGTCTTGAAGACAAATTATTTTTCGAAGAATCGCTCATTACAAACGGTGGAAATAAGTACATACACGAAAAAAGCCTCTTAATTAAGAAGCTTTAACCCGAACAAATCGACGAACTGATCGTTCGTGATCGTGCAGCATTTCTAATTAGTGGCTAGAATGCTTTCTAGTCAGATAAATTTGTATAATAATTCCAAACT
This sequence comes from Paenibacillus residui, assembly GCF_042677205.1. Classification (NCBI taxonomy): domain Bacteria; kingdom Bacillati; phylum Bacillota; class Bacilli; order Caryophanales; family Paenibacillaceae; genus Paenibacillus; species Paenibacillus residui. Next base: position 77,087 of record NZ_JBHTIU010000003.1, on the reverse strand, counting down.
CTAAGAAGGTTTAACCCGTCTAGATGGAAAATTAATATCAATAACATCTGCAATCGCTTCACACGCAGGATGGATAAATCCCGGCGATAAGAAAGGGCATACTAAAAAAGCTATGAATCCTATTCCGGTACTTTTCCGAAATCCCGGATGTCAGCGTTTCTCATGATTAATGGAGGAGGCGTACATAGAAAATGACGAATAAGTATCTCACGCTATACCGCAACATTATTCCCATTATGCTCGGTACAGCCGTCTATGCCTTTGGCCTTCATTATTTTGTCATTCCTAACGAGCTTATGGAAGGGGGCATGACCGGCGTTTCCCTCTTGATTAACTATGCGTTGGGAATACCTCCTTCCTTAACAACCCTTGTACTCAATGTTCCCCTATTTTTGATAGGCTGGAGAGTATTTGGTAATCAAGCTATGGCTTTGACCGTGCTCGGAACCTTGTTCCTCTCCTTCTTCCTCTGGACTATGGAAATGCTGATCGGCTACGGCTGGATCATTCCTCTAGCCGGTGAGGACTACTTCCTCGTGACCCTCTATGCCGGTGTCACCTTGGGGGCCGGATTAGGCGTAGTCTTCCGATTCGGCGGTACAACAGGAGGCTCCGATATTCTGGCCCGGATCATCAACAAAAGAAAAGGATGGAGCATGGGACAGATCATTCTGGCGATTGACGTTCTGGTCATCGGCTCCTCTCTGCTGTATATCCCCAAGGAAAAAGTTTTATACACGATCGTGGTCGTATTCATCGCCTCTAAAATGATTGATTTCGTTACGGAAGGGGCTTATGCCGCCAAAGCCTTCACCATCGTAACCGAAAATGGAGAGCTGTTGGCCCACCGGGTAACTTCGGAATTGGAACGCGGTGTCACCATTTTTCCGGCGAAGGGCGCCTATTCCCGAAAGGATAAGGAGGTATTGTATTGTGTAGTCGCCCGTCAAGAGGCCCGGAGGTTAAAAATGATTATCCGATCGGTTGATCCCTCTGCTTTTATCATTATAGCGGATGTACAGGATGTACTGGGCGAAGGCTTCAAAGAAGAATAAAGCTATATCCGCACTTTGTCCATAATGCCCATGGCGGCGTAGGCAGGGTTACTTTTAACGATCTCTTGGAACGCGCGCGAACCTTTTATCGGAATGAAACATTTTCCATGCGACGAAGCCGAGAACCGTTAATATAATGGCGCCCATTGCTGCAGACCATATTATCGGATCTTTGCCTTCTACTATAGGCAGATAGGCCGTCCGTTCGTCAGCCGAATAAAACACCTCGCGAAGGGCATTGTCCAACTCTTTGGCCGCTGAGCGGATTTCTGTATACGGAATCGGGGTGGACTGCATTTGGTGTTTGATAAAAACGAACAACGAGTCCAATTTTTCCACAATCTCCGGATTTCGGCTAACCATTATGGACGCACGAATGGTTTCGTATCGATCCTCCAGTCTCTGGAATGTACCGGACAATTCCTGATCTTGCTGGCGGCTCGCGGCCAGCTCCATTCTTCTCAGTTCGGACCGAATCGCTTTATCGAATTCCAACCACATGGGTGAATATTGATGAGTCATTGCATCAGCTATCAAGCGGATTTTAACAGCCTCCTGCAGAGCTTCCTCTGGAGAAGTTTGAACAGAATTGAATTTCCTTTTTGCCTGCTCAATAGTGTCGAATAAAGCATTCATCCCTTCCAGCGAGGTAATTCCGGAAAATTGGATTTTCGTTAACTGCTCTGAAATATCGTCCAGCTTTTCCTTACCTCCAACAACATTGCCGGAAGCTGTCTGCTGATACATTTCATTCGCCCATTGGTTGATTCGCTCCAGTTTAACCATTTCCCGCGAATTTCCCTCTTGTGCCTGCGGATCGGTTGGCGTATTTACCTCTCCGCAGCCTCCAAGGATCAAGGCAACAAGTACAAAGCCTGCACTTAACGCACGAAATCTTCTATTTAACAACATAGGACATCCCCTCCTCAACATCATGATATGGGGGGATGTCCTTATTTAGACCCTGTCTGAACGTGATTTTTTAGCAAGTCCTATCCAGCCGAACAACAAGACGGAGAACAAGCTGAGCCCCCACGTAAAGGCCTTTACCTGATCTATATTTTCCGTAAGGGCATCAGGCAGCCAAGGGTAAATTTCGTAGGAGTAGTCGATAAAATCGTTGCCTAGTACCCATAATGCAGCAATCAGCCAGGAGATGGGACGAATCTGAAAGAAGCGGACGAACAGCAGCGCTTCCGCAGCCATGCCCAAATGCGATCCGATAAGCATCCAATCCTGCCATGCCATGGGCTCACCCTGATAGGCTCCGCCGACAATCATAGCTACGGCCCAAATCCCGTATTTGAAGGAAGCGACTACTGCCACCGTCTCAATGATGCGGCGAACAGGCGTGCTTACCGGCCCTTTGAACCGGTCACGCAGAAGAAAGATGAGCGCCAGTGTAAAAAACAAGCTTGCCGTCGGACTATCCGGAACAAGCAAAACCATCCACAATGGTCTGTTAGAAACGGTATAGACGAGTTGATCCCAGTACCAATAGTAACCATATACCGTTCCTAAGCTATTTATCCAGAACAAAGACCACAGCATAAACGGTGACGTCAGAAAAGAGCGGCTCATTACTGTCTTCCACACAATTTCATTCGGCATACGGCTACCTCCTTTCGAGCTTTTAACATGCCAGGCAAGCCCCTGTAACAACCCGGAACTAAGATGTCAAGGATAAACGGCCCATCGCCGTCCTTTGGACGGGCGCGTTTACCATGAAAAATAAGAACAGGTATAAAGTAAAACTTATCCTTTCTTATATTTCAAGAAAAAACCTGACCACATCTTGCGAAGGGTCAGGTTATCGTACGGATTATTGGGCTTTCTGCTTCGACAGCCATTCAGCCAATGTATCGATATCGGCATCGGTCAGCCCATTGGCAATATTGGTGTCATATTGGGCCGGCATTCCGCCCTTACCGTTCTTGATAATATCAAGAATTCCCGCTTTGTCATACTTATCACCAATTCCGAGCAAAGCAGGCATCGCGCCTCCGCTCAAGTCCGCCTGGTGACAGCTGAGACAAGTCGATTTGGCATAAATTTGCGCCCCTTCGCTGTCCGGATCCACGATAGGAATAGCTGCGGATTCCGGTTTCTTGCGAATATCGGGCTCGCGGCCTTCTTCCTTAGCCGCCTTCCGCTCCTCTTCCGCTTTAATATGATCCGGAACGAGGCCTTGACGCTCCAACTCCTTCGTATAGTGGTCCCAGGAGTAAACTGTCAAGTATGTGACGGCAGCCAACGAAACCAGCATTAGAGAAGAAGCAATCGGTCTTCTGTAGAAACGTCTTTCTTTACCGGTATCCAGGAATGGCGCCAGTAACAAGCCGCCGAACATAATACCGGGAAGAACAATCGTTCCGAGCACAACATACTGATCCGAAGTGTACGGATATTTAAGCAATTGATACATAAACAAGAAATACCAGTCCGGCATCGGAATAATCGCCGTATTCGTCGGATCGGCGGGATATCCGAGCGGTGCCGGCTCAGACATAACCAGAACCAGGATACCGACCAAAGCAACGACCGCAACCATCCATTCCTTCAATAAGAAGTTCGGGATGAACGCCTCGGACTTGCCGGGATAAGAGGTATAATCTTGTGGATGCGGCCGGAATTCTTTCTTGCGAATACGCGAATCGCCGACGTAGACTATCTTTTCATTCGATTTAGGACCATGGGCCACGCTTTACCCCTCCTCCTTCTTCGGCTTCCACAACTTTCTCAGATGCTGTTAAAGCTCTGCCTTATGAACTTAACCTTATAGCGGACCTGCAATCCCCTGCCTGCGGATCATGAAGAAGTGGGCCGCCAACAAGCCTAACAGTACAGCAGGGAGAAAGAACACATGCAGTGCGAAGAATCTCGTTAAGGTCTGTGCCCCTACAATGTCGCCCCCTTGCAGGAACGTCTTCACATAATCTCCGATGAAAGGTGCATTTTCCGCAATTTTAATACCTACTTGAGTTGCAAAGTAAGCTTTGTTATCCCACGGAAGAAGATAACCTGTAAAACCAAGGCCAAGCATTACGAAGAAAATAAGCATTCCTACTACCCAGTTCATCTCGCGAGGATTCTTGTAGGATCCTGTGAAGAAAACCCGTAGCGTATGTAGGAACATCATGACGATAACCAAGCTGGCACCCCAGTGATGCATGCCGCGAACGATAACACCGAACGCCACTTGATGCTGAAGGTAATCAACGCTATTGTACGCATTTACGATATCTGGCACGTAGTACATCGTCAAGAACATGCCGGACAGAATTTGAATAACCGTAACAAAGAACGTCAATCCGCCAAAGCAATACACGAAAGCGGAAAAGTGATGCGCAGGGTTGACGTGTTCCGGAACCTCGTGGTCGGCCACGTCTCTCCACATTGGTGTTATGTCAAGGCGTTCGTCAATCCAGTTATAAACACTTTTCAGCATTTAATAGCACGCCTCCTTATTTGACTATCTCATTCGGATGCAGCTTGCCCAAATAAACGAAGCCGCCTTCAATCTTCACTTCATACTGATCCAATGGTGCAGGCGCTACCGCAAGGTTCTTGCCTTCCTTAGTGTAGTGAGCGTCATGACATGGACAGTAGTATTGGTTAGGAAACTTCGGATTGTTCCAGTTAACGGTGCAACCCAGATGCTTACAGGTCGGATTCAGAGCAAAAATATTGCCGGAATCATCCTTGGCAATCCAAGCCTCAAGCGTCGGCGTGCTCTCATACCAACCATCGACTTGCTGAACTTGAAACTTGAAAGATTGAGGCTCCGACTGAATCTTGCTCTCCTCAACGACCTTCACCCAATCGGCCTCGCCTTTCGTCTGCAGAATCGGATCCACTGCAAAACGAAGCATCGGGATCATGGGCCCCATAGCCATAAAAGCAGTTGTTCCTCCCAGAGCATAGCTCAGGAATTGGCGACGAGACATCTCGCGCTTGGGACTGGTTTCATCAACTGGATATTGGGTTCCTTGGTCTTTGTTCTCGCTCATGTGCTGGTTCTACCCCCTTTAGCCATATATCTCACGTCGCAATCGACAAGTCATTACATAATATACTAGGACATAAACTATAATAGCCTACGACCATGGGGGCGTCAAGAACATGGCTTGTCCACTTCCCAATGGTTTTGCAGCGAATAAAGCAATTATTAACCAAATTGTCACAATTGAAATTTTTATACGATGCAAGCGATTAGGCTTCGAAGAAGTCACACTCGCTAAATCGCCTAATAAGCTACCTTTATGGAATCGACAACATCTTTGAAAAGGCATCGACGGAAGCTTCTTTTACCGCGACGGATAGTTTGTTTTCATTTAATCCGGTAAAGATCTTAAACAATCTTGAACGTTCGCCATAAAAAGCTACCTTTGGAAGCTTTTTTTAGAGTTCTCCCAAATGAACATTCTCATTCATCCCCGGAAGGACTTTGTGACCAAATGGATTCGATTATCTGGCCGATTCCGCTTCTCCCGTTCCCGATACTCTTCGCCGAAACGAATACATCGGCCTCCGGCAGTACAAGATCGTTCAAGCGGGGGTCGTTAGAGATGGGAATAACATATCGGAACCCTACCTCTTTCAACTTTTTGCAAACTTCGTTTACATGAGTGGCGAATTGGGAAATTTCCGAAGTATAATGAAGGGCAGGATAAGTAACAATACGGCCTTTGTAAGGGATTTCTATCCAATCCATCGCATCTCTCAGCTTCTCCAGAGCCTCGGTAGCCTGCCATGGAGTTTCATCTCCTGTCAGCCCCGTAAGCGGGAGCAGGCATGTGTCCAAATAAGGACGCAGCTCCTCCCATTGATCCTTTTCGATTTCGCTAAATTTCATGAAAGCCTCTCCTCTCCCTGTATTCCCTTCCTTTATCCACATAGCTTGCGGTCGTCCTCTTCATTCGCTCCAAATCCGCTTCCGTCAACTCCCGTATGACTCTGGCCGGAGTCCCTAATGACAGAGTATAGGGCGGAATGACCTTATTCTCGGTCACAACAGAGCCGGCACCGATCATGGAATATTCCCCTATTTGAGCGCCATTCAACAGAATCGCTCCCATTCCGATCAAGCAGCCTTTGCCGATTTGGCAGCCATGAATGATGGCCCCGTGTCCAACCGACACTTCCTCATCCACAAGCAAAGGCTGTCCGGTATTCACATGGCCGATGCATCCGTCCTGAATATTCGTACGCCGGCCTATCCGAATCGGTGCAAGATCTCCCCGCAGAACCGCATTGTACCAAAGACTGCAATCTTCACCGAGATGGACGTCGCCGATAATCTGAACTCCTTCCGCAACGAAAACGCTCGGGTGCAATGTCGGGTATACCCCCTGGTAATCGTGCTTCATTCGCTTCACTCCGATCAGTTTGGATGTACGACTTACAGGTTCGGGTGTGATTGTAGCAAGCCCGTTAAGGCTTGTCAATCGGCAGTTCTATTTTATCCTCTTCCTTTACATAGGTGCCTTTAATGACGCCGCTGCCAAGCTTGGTCATCATCACGACCCTGCCGAGCCCTTCCTCTTCCCCGATTTTAATCAAGCCGATATGCATCATCATTTGGAGAATGCGATGATTCAATATAGACTCTGGAGCATCGTAGTAGAATGGCTTGATAAGGGGGACGAGAACCTGCTCCAGAGAAGCGACCGTTACCCACGAATGGGCCAGTCTGTCAATCCATTGCACCAGCGACTGCAGATTGGGGATAGCTCCTTTGTACAGTCTCAGCCAAAAATGATAAATATCCTGAACATCCTCCGTCCGGCCTTGTTCCAGCCTCTTTCGCCCCTCAAGTGTAAGCTCCAGGACCTGCTGCTCTTCCGTGATCAAGCCCTGATAATAGCAATAATCATATATAAGGGAAAAGCGGTTAGGATATTCCTTAAAACGTCTCCCGTAGCCAAAACGCCAAGCTGTCCGCCCGACCTGCTCTTCCTGAACGGCAAAGCTCTCCAGCAATTGCTGAAGATTCCGTTTATAAATATACCCGTCTGCCGACAATTGCACCTCCTGCTGCTGCAAATAACGCAGCAATGCCGACAAATCTTGAACAAGCAGCTCCTGCTCATCCCGGTAGACCGTCGGATCGGTACCAATGTATTGCAGCTTTGCCGCAAATTGCTTGGTTAAGGCTTCACCGATTTTACGTTTCAAATCTTGCGGGACTTGAAAAAGATATCTCGTCTGTTGGGAATGTCCATTAAATAACCAACCCCTATGTTTAAACTTCACTATCGTATCTCGCGGATTCCAGTCGGATGCTTCTTCTTTAACGAATCGGGTCTGGTTCGCGCGCGCCAGTAATTCTTCCAAACTGAATAAATCCCGCCTCTCAAACAGCAGGGAGTTAAGAAAACGGATATCCTCCATGGATAGCCCTCCTACCTGCTGCTCAAACACTTCCTTGCGGCCAATGCTCGACAGAATCGATTGAATCAGCTCGTTCTTGGAGTTCGTGCTGCATTCGCAGGCATAAGTTCGAGCGATATGGCTTAACTCACGTATGTCGGCATAGCTTAACATATCTGCGAGATTCATTACCGGATGCCTCCGTTCATTCTTTTTGTTGTTAGTATGAACGGTTTTTGACAACATATTCCTTGTTTGGATAATGCATGGAACCACCCTTGGTAAAGAAGCCGTATAAAATGACTTATGACCCTAGTAGCCGCCCGCCGTTATTGAAGACAAATTCCTGCGATGATGCATCAATTTAGAGCGATTCAGAGCACTCGGGGAGACGCCTGCAAATACATTAATTTCGGTATAAAATCACCCTATCCCGCAAGAGAAAAAAAACGCCCCCTAATGGGAGCGGTCGTCCTATGCTCTTATTCGGGAAAGCCAATTCATGATCAGCAATGCGGCAATTAAACCCAGGAAGGAAATGACTAGCAAGTAGTCAGGATAAGTCTGAATCGGCCCCAGCTTGAGCGGCTCGATTATGGCCGTCTTGGAAGAGGCGCTTTGCATCATAACCTGAGTGTGGAGCGAGGGCTCCGCATAATTGTCAGCCGCGCTGACCGCCTGATGGAAACCAAATATCCCGCTTTCCACCGGTTGGGATTCGGGTGCCGGGCGATAGACCAAGGAATACAGAAAGCTAAACATAAACAGCGCCAAGCAAAACGAAATGAATGCGGTCAGCCTGCGTCTTACCTTATAGGAAATGGAGTAGATTCGATCGGAAACCGGCGTTCTCCAGCTCTCCTGCTCGTAAATCCGGTTCATGACCCGACTGGAAAACTCAGGGCCTTCCATCGCTGCCGGACGAGACGAAGGCGAGGCCTCCTCCCTGGCGATCCATTCGGCACTCTCAATCCATATCTGGAGTTCATTCTTGCAATCCGTACAATGGTTAACGTGCTCATCCACACGCAAACGCCGTTCATCGTCCGGAGGAAGATCGGTATAAATCTCGATGAGATCCTGAACCTCGGCACAATTCATTAACGATTCATCCCTTCAATATCAGTCAAGATGGGATCAAGAACGTACGGCTCGAGCTGCATCCTGACACTGGCCCTTGCGCGAAACAACAACGACTTCACCGCACTGACCGTCTGTCCAAGAATATTCGCGATTTCCTGATAGTCCAACTGGTCGTACTCCCGCAAAATAAGGGCAGACCTCTGTTTCTCCGGGAGATTGTTAATGGCTCTGCGGACCATCGAAACCTTCTCATTGCGAAGAACCGTCTGCTCGGGAAGTGTTTCCGAAGCAGCTTGCGGAGTATGTCCGCTTTGTTCTAGCGAAACCTTGACATGCTTATGCCTGCGAAGCTCGCTCAATACGGTATTCCGCGCAATGGTATATAACCAGGTGGAGAAGGAAGCTTCTACTTCGCGAAAAGTGGACAAGCTTCGATAAGCTTTGTAGAACGATTCTTGACACAAATCGTCTGCCATCGCTTCCAAGCCGGCGCTCTTGAGCATGTGAAACACAAATGTAAAAATCTTCCGTTCATAACGCTGCATTAATTCGGAATAAAGTTCCACATTTCCATCTTTAATTTCTCTAATCAACTGGGAATCGGTCATCACAAACGATCCTCCTTGCGATCCTCGTTCGTTAATCCCAGCCTCCTATCCTGTTGTACTCTGCTGGGGAGGAAAAAGTTGCGCACCACGATCAAAATTTTACGTTCATAGCTTCTGAAAAATGACAAAACTTCCGAAGCCCTGCCATTACTGTATGCTGACAGGGATCGGAGGATGTATAAGATTGCCACGGACAAATACATGTTGATATAGTTATTCGCGGTAAATTCAATAATTCCTTCTTTTTCGCCAACATTTTCAAAAAAAAATGTAGAATTATATTGATTAAGCTTGCTGTAGATTAAACGCCTTTCCTCACGATGTGACCGAGATTCCCTTTGATCATGCACCAAGCCTATTTTCGACACTTTTATTAAACAAAAAAAAGAACCGCCGATTGAATCGGCGGCTGCACATCGTGCAAATATTCGGATAGGAGTGGAGAGAAACCATACTGTACTTTTATTATATGAATCCGTTTTCATTTTGTCAATGGTTTTTTTGAAAACGTTTTATATTTTTTTGTAATTAAAATAGCGCAACCTTCCAAGAACTTATTTCCCATGGAAAAAGCAGGCTTGTCCAAAGCCTGCTTCCTACCTATCCGGAAAACTATTGATGAACCGTATATTGCTCTTTGAGCAAATTTGCCGCTTTCTCATAATCCTTCTCATTATCGAAGGAAAGCCTGAGTACCCCGGGGACATCCGCGCGGCTTTCGATAATTTGAATGTTGCGCAGGTTGATTCCTTCATTACCGAGCTGTGTGGCTATACTGCCGACAATGCCCGGGTGATCGGGAACGTCCACATACAGATCATAGAGAGAGGTTAGAACTCCCTTGCGCCTCTCCGGAAGCTGCCCGCGAAATTGTCCGGCACGGATAAACTCCTGCTCGATCCCCGGCCCGTCCGCCGCCTCCAGCAATTGAACAAAATGCTCCATCTGCCGATTCCAATCCTTAAGCAAGTCCAGCAGAACCTTCCGATTATGAACGAGAATGTCCCTCCACATGACCGGATCTCCGGAGGCAATCCGGGTAATATCGCGGAATCCCCCGGCGGCCAGACGCTCATAATAAGGATTGTCCTTATTGTAGGCCGCAATTTGATTCACTAAAGCAACCGCAATAATATGCGGAAGATGGCTGATGGCGCCGACGATATCGTCGTGAAGCCCGGAATCCATCCGGACAACATGAGCCTTCGTCCAGCGCAGAAGGTTCTCCAGCCTGCCGTAAACCTCTTCAGGAGTGGATTCCAGGGGAGTTAGTACATAGAAAGCATTCTCGTACAAATAGCTGGAAGCGGCCTCCACCCCGGACCGCTCCGAGCCGGCCATCGGATGGCCCCCTATGAAATAAGCGTCCTTAAACTGCAGCTTGCGCGCGTAATCCATAACCGATGCTTTGGTGCTGCCTACATCGGTAATGATGCAGCCCGGCTTCAGCGGCAGGTTGCTTAAACGCTCCAGATAAGGCTCCAGTTGACCTACGGGAACGCATAGAAAAATATAGTCGGCATCGCAGGCCGCCTGCTCGAACGAAGTCGTTGCTTCATCGACGACTCCCCGTTCCAAATATTTGTTCACGGAGGCCGGATTGGGGGAATGGCCCACTACCCGCAGGCCCGGCTTTCCTTTAAAGCAAAGAGCCAGCGATCCCCCCATTAATCCGACGCCAAAGATCGAAATGGTCTTAGCTTCGTCCTTTATAAAGCCCACTTATGCTTCCACTCCGATTTCCGCCAATACGTTCTCGAGCGCCCGGATGAATTTCTCATTCTGCTCTTGGCTTCCTACGGTCACTCTAATTTTGGTCGGGAAATCCAGCTGATGGCCCCCACGGACAATGAAGCCTTGGCGCAGCAGTCCGTTGAATACATCCGCAGCCGACCGCTTGACGTCCACCATGATGAAATTTCCATGCGCCGGATAATAGGACAAGCCCATCCGGGCAAATTCTCCGGTCAAATAACGAATGCCGGCCGCATTCTCCTCGCGGCAGCGGTCAATGAAAGCTTGATCCTTAACGGCAGCCAGAGCGGCCGCTTGACCGAATCGAGACGTATTGAAAGGCTCTCTCACTTGATTGATCGAACGAATGACATCCGGATGCCCTACGCCGTATCCGATTCTTAGTGAAGCCAAACCGTATATTTTGGAAAAAGTGCGAAGCAAAATAAGATTCGGATAGGTCTTCAGAAGCCGGAAGCCGTCCGGGTATTCCGATGTCGTATTGTATTCGGCATAAGCTTCATCCAGCACAACCAATACGTTGGAGGGCGCCTTCTTCATAAACGCTTCAATCTGCTCATGCGTAACCATCGTTCCGGTCGGATTATTCGGATTACAGATCCAAACGACTTTCGTCCGCTCCGTAATCGCTTCGAGCATGGCTTCCAGATCATGGGTCCCGTCTTGAAGAGGAACCTCGATACAAACCGCTCCCTCGATTTCCGCATTGTGCTTATACTGCGGGAAGGTATGGGAAGCCATGACCGTTTCGTCCCCGGCTTCAAAGTATGCGCGGGAGATCATCAAAATGACTTCATCCGAACCGGCGCCGAAAATGATTTGATTCGGCTCGACCCCGAGATGCTCGGCCAAAGCCGCGGTTAATTCAACGGCACCGCCGTCCGGATAAAGGCTTGTGTTTGCTATTTCCGAAGCTATCGCTTCCTTAGCTTTCTCGGAGCATCCGAACGGATTCTCGTTGGAAGCCAGCTTGATGACTTCCGTGAGCCCCAGTTCTCTCTTCACTTCTTCAATAGGTTTACCCGGCTGATAGACCGGTAAATGAACGATATTCTTCTTCGGCTGCACGGCCAACACCCCAATATGAAAAAATAAGTTACGCTTTTAATTGTCGCACAAATTCACGAATTTGCAAGAGACCGGCCGATTTTGTCTCTTCCTGGCTTAAAAGCGGGAGTGTTTCTTCGATTTTGCGGACAATCGCACTGCCGACCACGACTCCGTCACACTTTTTGGAAAAATTGTCGACCTGCTCCCGGGAAGAGATCCCGAACCCGATCGCTATCGGCACCTCGGTGGATCGCTTAACCGTATCAAGGAATGAATCAATACCCTCGAAAAATTGCGAACGGGTTCCGGTAACGCCCAGCGAAGAGACGCAATAGATAAAACCGGCGGCTTGCGAAGTAATTCGCTGGATCCGGTCATTGGAGGTCGGGGCGACGAGCGGAATCAGATGAATGTTATACTGTCTCGACAGCTCCAGCACCTGCCCGTTCTCTTCCAGCGGCAGATCCGGGATAATGATGCCGCTCACGTCGTTCTCGCGCAGCAATTCGAAAAATCTTTCCAGCCCAAGCTGCAGCACCGGATTGTAGTAGGTGAAAATAATAAACGGCAGCTTGCTGCCTCGGTCGCGGCATTGCCGTGCAATGCGAATGCAGTCGACAATTGTGACCCGGTGCTGCAGCGCTCTCAGCGAGGAACGCTGAATCACCGGCCCGTCCGCCAACGGGTCTGAATAGGGGACACCCAGCTCGACCATATCGGCTCCCGCTTTTTCCAGCTCGAGAATAATGTCCACCGAAGTGGCCAAGTCCGGATCGCCAACGGATATGAACGGCATGAGGGCAGTTTGTCCCTGTTCCTTAAGTGACGCGAAACGTTCGTCAATAAGATTCATTGTCCATCCCCTCCCAAGTACTTCATGATCGACTCCACATCTTTATCGCCCCGGCCGGAGAGGCTGACTATAATCGTTTGATCAGGGGACATCGTCGGAGCTATTTTTACCGCCTGGGCTACTGCATGGGCGCTTTCCAGGGCGGGAATAATTCCTTCCTTGCGGCTGAGCAATTGCAGGGCATCCAATGCCTCCCGGTCCGTGATCGGCACGTATTCCGCCCGGCCGCTGTCCTTCAAGTAGGCATGCTCCGGTCCGATTCCCGGATAATCCAGTCCGGCGGAAATCGAATGAGCGGGCTGCACCTGGCCATATTCATCCTGAAGAACGAAGCTCAGCGAGCCCTGGAAGACCCCCGGCGTACCTTTGGTCATCGTGGCCGCATGCTCATCGGTATCGATCCCGGCCCCTGCCGCCTCGACTCCCATCAAGCGAACCTCCGAATCCTGTACGAAAGGATAGAACATCCCCATCGCATTGCTTCCGCCGCCTACACAGGCGATGACCAAATCCGGAAGCCTTCCTTCCGTTTCCAATATCTGTTCCCTGGATTCATCGCCAATAATTCGCTGAAAATCGCGCACCATCTTCGGATACGGATGAGGGCCCGTGACGCTGCCCAGCACATAATACGTATCCTCTACATTTGCCGCCCAATAACGAAGTGTTTCGTTGCAGGCATCCTTCAACGTTCTCGAACCGGAAGTGACCGGAACGACCTCTGTGCCGAGCAATTTCATCCGGAAAACATTCAGCTGCTGGCGCTTGGTATCTTCCTCGCCCATGAACACCTTGCATTCCAGCCCGAGAAGTGCGGCAATAGTCGCCGTAGCCACCCCGTGCTGACCGGCTCCCGTTTCGGCAATGATTTTCTTCTTCCCCATTCGCTTCGCCAGAACGGCCTGTCCGATCGTATTGTTGATTTTATGTGCGCCGGTATGATTCAAATCCTCGCGCTTCAAATAGATTTTGGCTCCGCCCAGATGCCCGGTTAACCGTTCCGCAAAGTACAGCGGTGTAGGTCTGCCCGAGTACTGTTTAAGCAAATATCGGACCTCGCTTAAAAATTCGGGATCCTTCATGTAATGTGTAAAAGCTTCTTCCAGCTCCAGCAGTGCGTTCATTAATGTTTCGGGAACATAGCGTCCTCCGAATTTGCCATACCGGCCATATTGATCCGGGACCTGAGTCATCGGCTTTTCACCCTTTCCACAAACTGTTTGATTTTAGCTATATCCTTCTGTCCTTCCGTCTCCACCCCGCTGGAAACATCCACTCCGTCAGGTTGGTATGCAGAGATCAGTCCGCTCACATTATCGGGGGTTAAGCCTCCTGCAACGATCAATTTCATTCCTGCGGCCCGGGTCAGCTCCAAATAATCGGGAATGACCTTCCAGTTGAAGGTTTTCCCGCTGCCTCCGCCATGTACAGGATCATATGTGTCCAATAATATGGCATCCGCCGAGCCGGCGAAGGGCAATACGAGATCTGCGGGAGAAGCGGTCTGCGACATGGAGATCGAGACGGCTTTGAACAATCCTGTCCCGAATCTCTCCTTCACTTGATGGCAATATTCGGGGGATTCCCGTCCATGGAGCTGTATAACATCCAACGGAACGATCTTCAGTATCTCTTCAAGCTCTTCCGGTTCAGGATTGACGAAGACTCCAACGGATGCGGGAGCCGGCCTTCCCTGTTCCCGCTCCCTCACCAATTCCCCGGTCATCTCTGCGGCCTGGCGGCCGGTCACTCTTCTCTTGCTCGGGGCAAAAACAAAACCGATATACTCTATCGGCAAGGAAAGAATCGAGCGGACCGCTTCGACCGTCTGCAATCCGCAAATTTTAACCGCTGGGCGGATCATCTCGCCACCTCTTCGGTGCCGGGCTCTCCCATCAACTGTTTCACGGCCCATCCGATATTATGCTGCCTCATAAAATGCTCGCCCACCAAAACGGCATGAGCGCCGGACGCCAGCAAATAACGGATCTCCTCCGGGCGGGATATGCCGCTTTCGCTGACGATTGTCGCTTCCTGCGGAATATGGCGAATCAGCGACTCGGTCGCCGCCAGATCGGTAACGAAGGTCTTCAAATTGCGATTATTGATTCCTATCAAGGAAGCATCCAGCTCCAAGACCCGCTCCAGCTCTTCCCGGTCATGCACTTCCACCAGCGCATCCAATCCCAGGTCGCTGCTTATTTGCAGCATCTCCTTCATCTCTTCCGCTGTCAGAATGGCAGCTATCAGAAGGACCGCATCCGCACCGATCAGACGGGCCTCGTAAATTTGGCGGTAATCGATCGTGAAATCCTTGCGCAGGATAGGAAGCCGGACCGCCTCTCTAATCTCCTGCAAATAACGGTTGCTCCCTTGAAAATACTCTACATCCGTCAGAACGGACAAGCAGTCCGCCCCGGCCTCTTCATACGTCCGAGCTATATTAACAGGATGGAAATCCTCCCGGATCAGTCCCTTGGAAGGGGATGCCTTCTTCACTTCCGCAATCAAACCCATGGGACGGTTACGGCCTCTGGCAAGCTTCTCCCCAAAGCCTAAACAAGCAGGCAGTTCCGCTATTTGTCTCTCCGCTTCGGTAAGGGAGAATCGCTCCTTCAGCGCCGCGACTTCCATTCGTTTCGTCTCAACGATTCGATCAAGATACATGGCTCAATTCTCCTGTGCAATGAATTAATTCGTCCAGCTTGCGGCTGGCCCGGCGCGAATCGATAACCTCCGCTGCCAATTGTACACCATCCCGCAGGGAGGAACAACGCCCGGCCACATAGAAGCACGCTCCCGCGTTGGCCAGCACAATGTCCCGGTACGCTCCTTGACGACCATCCAGAATCGAATGGATAATCTGCGCATTCGTCTCCGCATCTCCTCCGGCTACTTCTTGCAGCGGATAGGTCCGAAGCCCGAGCTCTTCCGGAGAAATCGTATAAGTCCGAACCTCTCCTTCCAATAACTCCGTTACCTGGGTCGGAGCGGAAATGCTGATTTCATCCAATCCGTCGTAGCTCGCAACGACAAGTCCGCGCTTAAGCTGCAGTGCGTTCAATACATGTGCGAGCAGCTCGGTCTTGGAGCGGTCGAAGACACCGAGCAGCTGACGGTCGGCCCCCGCCGGGTTCGTGAGCGGTCCCAGAAGATTGAACACCGTTCTGACCCCGAGCTCTCGTCTCGGCCCCGCTGCATGCTTCATAGAAGGATGAAAATCCTGCGCAAACATGAAGCATATTCCGATCCGGTTCAAGCAGTCGGCGGCCTGTACGCTGTTCAACTGTATGTTTACGCCGAGCTTCTCCAGCACATCCGCGCTTCCGCTGCGACTGGACATAGCCCGGTTGCCGTGCTTCGCCACCCGAATTCCGCCTGCGGCAGCGACGATCGCCGATGCCGTGGAAATATTGAACGTATTGGCGCCGTCTCCCCCCGTTCCGCAAGTATCGAGCAGATCGAATTGCTCCGTACGTACCCGGTTGGCCTTGCTGCGCATGGATTCCGCAAATCCGGTAATTTCATCGATCGTTTCGCCTTTCATCCGCATGGCGGTCATCAAGCTGCCGATCTGCGCGGAAGTGGCTTCCCCATCCATAATAGCCGACATGACCTCACTGGCTTCGGCCCGCTCCAGATGCTGGCCCGAAATGACTTTGGCTATCGCTTTCTTAATCTTTGCTTGATTATCCATCAACTCAATCCCCCCGCCTAATCGGATTATAAATTACTTCCGGAAGCATTCCCGGCATAATAATAGTCTTGGTTGGCCGCTGTTTCCCCGCCTCCGCCGCCGAACATCTCCTCCGCCATACGGATAGATTTCAGCAGCGCTGTAGCTTTATTCACCGTTTCCACATATTCGTTCTCCGGCACCGAATCTCCGACGATGCCCGCTCCGGCCTGCACATAAGCCTTGCCGTTCTTGAACACGATCGTCCGTATCGTAATGCAGGTATCCATGTTGCCGGCAAAGCCGAGGTAGCCGATGGCCCCTGCATACGTTCCCCTGGCCTCATTCTCCAGCTCGGCGATAATTTCCATCGCCCTTATCTTGGGAGAACCGGACACGGTTCCGGCGGGAAGGCAGGAGATGAAGGCGTCGAAGAAATCTTTATCCCGGCGCAGCTTACCGGTGACATTCGAAACGATATGCATGACATGGGAGTAGCGTTCCACTTCCATGAATGAGTCGCATTTCACCGACCCGAACTCCGAGACCCGGCCCAAATCGTTGCGTCCGAGATCAACGAGCATCAGGTGCTCCGCTCGCTCCTTCTCGTCGGCCAGCAGCTCCTTCTCCAGCGCCTGGTCCTCCTCTGGAGTAGCTCCCCTCGGCCTCGTTCCGGCGATCGGGCGCGTCTCCACCTTGTCTTCCTCCACCCGGACCAGCAATTCCGGAGAGGCACCGACGATGATCTCATCCTCCATTTTCAGATAATACATATAAGGGGACGGATTGACAGTTCGCAGCACCCGGTATACCTGCAAGGGGGAAACGTCCGTTTCGATTTCAAACCGTTGGGACAGAACTACCTGAAAAATATCTCCCGCACGAATGTAATCTTTGGCCTTCTCCACATTGTCCATGAACTCCGCTTTAGTCACATTGGATCGAATCTCTCCCAGCTCGACCTCCCGGACATTTACGTTTCGGGATGCCGGCAGTGAAGGAGACGGCCTCTGCAGTTTGCGGACGGTCTCGTCGATCTTGAGGCATGTCTTTCGATAGGCCTCCGCAATGTCGGACTCCGATGCTTGAGGAGGAATATGCACGTTCGCAATCACTTTGATTTGCTGCTTGAAATGGTCGAAGGCTATAACCTGATCGCAGAACATGAACTGAATATCGTTCATCTGTAAATCGTCCCGCCGATGTGCCGGAAGCTTCTCGTAATACTGAAGCAGATCGTAGCCGAAAAATCCGATCGCCCCTCCCGTGAAACGGGGCATATCCTCGAAATAAGGACTGGAAAAGGAGGATAAGCATTCTTTCAAAACTTCCAGCGGCTTCTCCCTTAAAATCTCAGTCTCTTGGCCCTTGGTCACCCGGACCTTGCCGTTTTTCGCCTTTACGGTCATGAACGGATCGGTTCCAATGAAAGAATATCTGGCCCATTTGACCCCTCCCTCCACACTTTCAAGCAAGAAGGCATTCGGTTCGTTGACAAAATGCTGAAATAACCGGATGGGGGTTTCCACATCGGCCAACAGGCTGCGCGCGATGGGTATCAGGTTGAATTGCTCGGCCAGACGGGTAACTTCTTTCAATTCCGGACTATACATTCTCGATCTCTCCTCCGTTCATGTGTTAGGAACGACTCTGACGCCCAGTCATGCCACTTCGTACAAAGCTTGGACTTCTTACCGCTATAATCTTTAGACAAAATAAAAACAGCCTTCTACTCACCGTAGAGGCTGTCAATGTACAATTTAAGCAAATGGAAGCGAACAAAGAATAGCAAACAAACATAATGAATCCAACGACTCATTATAGATGCGCGGCTCATTCTTGCTCTCTACTCAACTCTTCTCAGCTCAAACTGTTCTCAACTAGTCTCTACTCAATCTCTTCTAAGGTCTTTCTCAAAACTGGTTATCTCTCAATATACAGGAGAGCCGCTTGACTCGTCAACCCTTATTTTTTCCCGACAATATCCGGACGAAGCGCTTTGGCTCCGTTCAGGAACACGTGCCGGATTTCATCCTGCCGCTTGGTAGTGTTGACATGCACCATTAGACGGATACACATCGGTAAGCTGGGCTGTACCGGTATTTCAAGGCAGCACATCAAAGGAACGAGCTCCCAGCCCGGCATTTGGCGGATCGCTTTGGCCGGAAATGTAGCGGTCAGATCATGAGTCGTCGTGACCAGAATGCTGCCTATATCCTCGGGATGCACATCATTCTCGGCAATGAGCTCGTTCATCAGCTCCGCCGTAGCCTGCAAAATTTCTTCTTCGTCGTTATTGTTTACGGTTGTCGCACCGCGAATTCCCCTAACCCACATCATCGTTTTATTCCTCCCGTTTCAATTGTTCCACTGTTTCCCTTACCCATTCGACCGAAATCTGGTGATTGATTTCGACCTTGCCTATCGCGGTAGGAATGATAAAGACCATCTTACCTTCTTTAAATTTCTTGTCATGCATCATGGCAGACATGATCTGTTCCGTGTCCATATGCTCCGGCAGTCTGACCGGCAGTCCGAATCGCGATAAAATCTCCTTGGTCTCGCGGTAGATCGATTCCGGATGGCCCAGCTTCATAGCCAGTCTGGCAGCCCCTACCATTCCTATCGATATGGCTTCGCCATGAAGAAGCTCATTATAGCCCGCCACAGCCTCCAGTGCATGCCCGATCGTATGCCCCAGGTTAAGGATAGCCCGCAAGCCGTTCTCCTTCTCATCCTGTGACACAACAGCCGCTTTGACCTTACAGCCGGTATAGAGTGCCGTCGCCAAAGCTTCCGGTTCGAGCGCCAGCAGACGATCGGCATGATCGCGACACCAATCTACGAACGCGGCATCCCAGATTAGGCCGTGCTTGATCACTTCCGAGAAGCCTGCACGAACCTCCCGATCCGGCAGCGTATTCAACGTTGACGTATCGTACAGGACGAATTCCGGCTGGTGGAAAGCTCCGATGACGTTCTTGGCCAGCTTGTGATTGACGGCCACCTTGCCGCCGACACTGCTGTCGTGAGCCAGAATCGTTGTCGGTATCTGGACAAAGCGGATTCCTCGCATATAGCTTGCGGCCGCGAACCCGGCGAGGTCTCCGACAACTCCGCCCCCCAATGCGACGATACAGGAGCTGCGGTCCAGTCCCGCTTGTAAAGCATCGGTTACGATATCCTCCAATATGGCCAACGATTTGGATGTTTCTCCAGAGGGAACGATTTTGGTTACTACATCAAATCCTCCAGCGCGCAAACCATTCGCTACCGAATCCAGATGCCTGGCGGCAACATGCTCATCCGTAACGATCATAAGCGGCGAAGCCTTACGGATTCCGTGCTTCTCAAAAAATCCGGAAATTCCGGATATCATTCCCTCACCAATATATATCGGATACGACCGTTCCCCTAAATCGACGATCAGCTCTTTCATAGCTGCCCCTCCTTGTCTCCCATGCTGTGCGCTCTTGCGCTTTAGCGCTTTTATGTGCTAATTATAGTACAGGGCACCCGCTTTGACAAGAAAAGTTCGTTTAGATCCAACGAACCTAAAATCATAGGAAAAGCCTGCTCTGATAGATTACCATTCCCTTGATGCTTTGCAGTCCGTCCGTTTCATTTGCAGTGCGACTGCCGGACATACCGCCGATCAACATCCTTCCGCGAAAAAAAATAGCACGCCGGAATGACATATGGTCACCGGGCGTGCTGGTTAGCTGATCGCAAGTTTAAGACGTTCAACTGTTCATCGACTGCCTTGGGACGGGACGGGGCCGTTCTCCTCCGTGAGGAGCGCCAACCATTCCCATAATTTCCAAGGAATCGATCCCCAATATTTGAGCACATTCTTGTATCGTTATAAACCCTCTTTGATAGGCTTCGATAACTTTCCTTTTATCCAAGCGGATACCCTCCTTATCGTTCTGCCGTAGCAGAAACGGCTTTGTAAGCAAAGCGGACGCTTCCGGGAAAGCTGTTCTGATGCAAACATAGGCTGGATTCTTCACAAAACCTATAGACTTAAGAAGATTGGGCCCATACCTTCCGGAAACCAAGCCCGGGGCCGTTATGAGAACGGCTGCACCGTGCCTGTCAGGAGCCTTTGCTCACAGTATTGGAGAGATTGGAAAAAATTATACTTAGAATCTTACAGTTTTTTTCGATAGAAGAAAGTGTCGGCCGGCTCCAACCCGAATTTGCCCGGTGAGAAAATTTGCTCCGTGCTGCCTACGAACAGGATGCCCCCTGGTTTGAGCGCATCCGAAAACTTCCGGTAAAGAAGCTGCTTCGCTTCCTCCGTGAAGTAAATCATGACATTTCGGCAAATAATCAAATCGAAATCGGGCTCAAACCGGTCTTCCAGCAGATTATGCCGGCGAAATTCCACTGTCCGGAACCGGTCCCTGATCAACCGGTAGCCCCCATTCTCCTTGACAAAATATTTATCCAGCAATGGCGCCGGAACCTCCCGTACCGATCGTTCGGAGTAGAAGCCCTCCCTGGCCTTGGCCAGCACTCCCTCATCCAGATCGGTAGCCAGAAGCGAAGCCGACGCCAAAGCGTTATTCTCGCTCAGGATCATGGCAAGCGTATAAGGCTCTTCGCCGGTAGAGCAAGCGGCGCTCCAGCATTTCAAGCGTTTCCCCTGCTTAAGCATCTCAGGCAAAAATTTGTGCTGTAAAGCGTCCCATCGGTTCGGATTGCGAAAAAATTCCGATACATTAATCGTCATTCGATCGAGGAATTCGTTCAGAAGCCCCTTATCCGAAGACATCGCCGCATACAGCTCCCGGAAGGTCGCAAAGCCCTTCTTCATCCGAAAGGTGGTCAGCCTGCGTTTCATTTGAGCTTCTTTATACTGCGTCAAGTCTATCGCAGTCAAGCTTTTCACGTTTTCCATAAAGAGCGTAAAGTCTTTGTCCTCCAAGTCCGGCTCCTCTCCCATGGCCTGATGATTACTGATAAACCCTAGCTTATATCCATTTATTCAATACTTTATCGTAGCCGGCGATTTCCTCAGGCTTAAAGAAATTGTTGATTTCCCGTTCCGCACTTTCCGGCGAATCGGATCCGTGAATCAGATTCATTCCGGTATGGACGGCGAAATCTCCGCGAATGGTTCCCGGCTGCGCATCCAGAGTATTGGTCTTGCCCATCATGAGACGGGAAAGGGCGATGACCTGATCTCCCTGCCACACCATAGCAAATACGGGTCCCGAAGTAATGAAGCTTACCAGGTCCTCGTAAAACGGCTTGCCCTTGTGCTCCGCATAGTGATATTCGGCCTGCTCACGGGAAATGACCATCAGCTTGCCGGCCACCAGTTGAAATCCTTTCTGCTCAAAGCGCTTAACGATCTCCCCGATCAATCCGCGTTGGACCCCATCAGGCTTTACCATCAAAAATGTTTTTTCCATTTCCATCACTCCTGTTTTGTATTATCAATCATTCAGTAAGAACGATTCCCAACAAAATGAGCTACTCTGATCAGATCTTTCTTGGCTTGAATTTCGGGAAGCGGGCCAAGCGCCTGTATCGCTCGGTCAATATATCGGGACGCAAGCTCCTCCGCTTGGCGGACTCCTTCGCTTCCCCGCACTATATCGAGGAAGCGGCTGACATCGGTCTGGCCTTCCGCGGCGCGGATCCGGTTCAATTCTTCGAGAAGAGGTGCGCGGAGCTTGTCCTCCCTGAGAGCACACAGAATGGGCAAGGTAATGTTGCCCTGCTTGACATCGCTGCCCGGCGGTTTGCCCAGCTCCTTCTCGGTCCCGGTAATGTCCAGCAAATCATCCCGGATCTGGAACGCCATCCCTACGTTGTATCCGTACAGATACAATCGGTTGGAGATCGTCTCCGGAACCCCTGAGGCGATCGCCCCAAGCTGACAGCTAATCGCAATCAGCAAAGCCGTCTTTCTCTTGATCCTCAGCAAATAATTGCGGAGCGTTTGACCAGTATGGAAGAAATAACGAATCTGCTCCATCTCTCCGATACAAAGTTCGACGATGGCCTTGGACATGATTTGATGGATAGTGGGGTTCGACAATTGAGTCGCTACCCCTATCGCTTTGGCAAATATATAATCCCCCGTATACATCGCTATCCGATTATCCCATTTGGATTTCACGGTCAGCTGACCTCTGCGGGTATCGGCATCGTCGATCACATCGTCGTGAACGAGACTTGCCATATGAATAAGCTCCATTGGAATGGCTATGTATTTCAATTTATCCAAATCGTAATCCCCGAACTGCCCGGCCAGCAATACAAACACAGGCCGCAGACGCTTGCCTCCCGCCTTCAACAGGTGGCTGGACGTCTCCCGCAGCTCGGGATGATCGGAATGAACGCTTTTTAACAGTTCTTTCTCGAGATAGTTTAAATCCTTCTTGATTCTGGCGTAAATATCAATTATTTTCATTCGTTCACCTGTATGACGGAATTATCGTGCCAGATTTTCAGCGATACGGGCTCCTCCAGCAGTCCAAGCTCCCAACCGTATTGGTAGTACAGCCGGAGGCCTTCCCATTGAGCGGGGCCGAAGTCGTAGGTTAGCTGCTGGAAATACTGCTTCCAGTACAATTCGCTTCCGCCGATCGACGACTGGGCATCGCGGATCATCTCTTCCGGGCGGGCCATTCCCTGCTCCTTACTCCAGCAGAACGCCTCATAAATGCGCCGGACCACTTCCGGTCGTTCTCGCAGCGCCTGTTCCCGAATCGCCCAAACGGCGAAGGTCATTGATTTCCCCGTCCAGTGATTCCACAGCTGACCAAGATCAGTGACCTGGTAACCCGATCGGCTCCAACTGGCCCGAATGGCATCGTCTCCGATCAGCAATGCCGCATCGGACTCTTTCATCATATCATCTAACGATGGAGAAGCATAGAAATAGGTCGGCCGGCCCCCATAATATTTCGAAATAATGATTTTCAGCAGATTGACGGAGCTTGCCGAAGTCGTGGGCAGCGCGATCGTTCCATGGACAATCTCCTCCAATGGCCGACGATGAAACAGCAGAATCGAATTGACTCTGCCGAAAGCGCTCACGGACAGATCGGGAAATAACACACAGTCTTTAAAGTATTGCCCATAAGCGAAGGAAGAAATCGGTCCCATATCGATCTTACCTTCTGCCAGTGCTTTATTCAAGCTCGTCGGCACCTGCAGAAGCTGCTCGGCCTCTTCTTGAAACTGCTCCATCGGAAAATAATAAAAGATCGGCCAAACATTCGTATAATTAATTCTGCCTATCCGAATTTTCTTTGTTTTGTTTTCCATTGCCTTCTCCCCATCTTATATACAGATCGTGTTCTATCTCCATGGAGTCCAAAACTTTGCCCACCATAAAATCGACCACTTCATCCAAAGATGAAGGCTTCTGGTAAAATCCCGGCATGGCCGGAATGATCCGGATCCCCATTCTCGCAAGAGTCAGCATATTTTCCAAGTGTATGGCGTGCAGCGGAGTTTCGCGGGGAACGAGAATCAGCTTCCTGCCTTCCTTCATCATGACATCGGCCGCTCTCTCCAGCAAATTATCGGATGAACCCCGGGCAATCCCCGACAAGGTTCCCATGGAGCACGGGATGACAACCATGCCTTTCGTCAGGAACGTTCCGCTGGCTACACTTGCTCCAATATCCTGTATGGGATGATAGATCAGTTCCCCCGGCAAATCTTTAAAGTGCTCCTTCAGCGTGTCCCTCCTGCGCGGAGAAGCGCTCCAATCCAATTCATCATGCAGCACCCGCCATCCGGCATCCGTAATGATCAGATGAACCGTCTCTCCCCTTGCCAGCAGCTCCTCGCATAGACGGACTCCATAAATGACGCCACTGGCACCTGTCATTCCAACAATCCATTTCTCCCTGGCCATCTTACATCACCACCAGATCGATTAAAGTAAAGACGAATACAACGACGCTCAATACGCCGTTCATCGTGAAGAAAGCAGTATTTAAACGGGACAAATCTTTCGGGGAGACAATCCAATGCTCATAGAAAAGAATTAAATAAGAAATAATGAGACCGGCGAAATACCACCAGCTTAAGTCGGTAATGAAAAACAATGCGCTTAGTCCGATCGCGGTGATGACATGGAACGCTTTAGCTATCCACAGGGCCTTAGCTACTCCAAAACGGCTGGGAATAGAATGCAATCCTTCCTCCCGGTCGAAATCCGTATCTTGGCAAGCATAGATGACATCGAACCCGGCTGTCCAGAAAGCAATCGCAATATAAAAAATAAACGCTGTCCAGGTAATCTCACCGGTGACCGCAACCCACCCGCCCAATGGGGCAAGGGCAATCGTCAATCCCAGGATAATGTGGCAGCTCCAGGTAAATCGTTTCGTATACGAGTAGAAAACAAGAAAAAAGACCGCTATGGGCAGCAGTTTCATCGCAAGCGCATTGAGTTGAGAGGCGGCAATAAATAGCAGGACAAAGGACACCACAATAAAAATATAAACTTCCTTCGACGTCAATAACCCCGCCGGTATGGCCCTTCCTGCGGTACGCGGATTCTTCTTGTCAATCGCTCTGTCGATCAGCCGGTTAAGGCCCATGGCGGCGCTTCTCGCCCCAACCATGGCCAAGGTAACCCATCCGATTTGCGCCCAGCTCGGAAATTCCCCGAACATAACAAAGGCTCCCAGCAGCGATCCCATATAAGCGAAGGGCAAGGCGAACAGCGTATGTTCGAACTTAATCATTTCAAGAAAAACTTTTACTTTATTCAACATTAAGGTTTCACCTGCGATTATTGGGTTTATCCCCTATATGTAAGGCAGCTATGCCTCCGGTTAAAGGATAGGTTTGGACGTTCTCCAGTCCTATTTCCTCAAAGATGGCCGCCAGCTGTTTATAGTCTGGAAAATGAACCAGGGATTCTGGAAGCCATTTGTACTGCTCATGCTTTCCGGCGATTAATTTCCCGAGAAGCGGTAGGATATTCTGAAAGTAAAAATAATAAATGCCCTTGAACGGCTGCCAAGTCGGCTTGGACAGCTCCAGTGAAACCACCTTGCCGCCGGGCTTCACCACCCGCTGCATTTCCCGGATGACCTGCTTGAAATCGGGGACATTCCGCAAAGCGAAGCCGATCGTGGCATAGTCAAAGGTGTTATCGTCAAATGGCAGCTCCATAGCGTTTCCTTGAACGAGCGAAATCTGCTTGTCCAAACCGAGCTTCTCTACCTTGGCCGCCCCGTAATCCAGCATATTGCGGCTAAAGTCCAGCCCGACAATCTCTCCGGTTCCGCTGGCTTGAGCCAGACTGATCGTCCAGTCACAGGTTCCGCAGCAGAGATCAATGGCGCTGTCTCCGGCTTGCACGTTCAGCTTGCGCATCGTAAATTTGCGCCAAAGCTTATGTTGGTTAAAGCTGAGAATGCTGTTCATCATATCGTACTTCGGCGCTATGCTTTCAAAAACGGAATGAACAAATTCTTCCTTCGATTTCACTCTGCCTCACCTCATCTTTCTTCCAACAATTGCGGCATGCCGACAAACCTGTAGTAGGTTTCCTGCAGCCGGAAGAGCTCTTCGGTTAAATTCGACGGCTCCAGCTTCCGGATGATTTCTTTCAGATGCTCCAATTGTTCGTCCAGCATCTGGGAGAGCTTGCCGGCGATATTATACTTCTGCAGCATAGAACGGATCAGTCCTCCGTCGGTTTTGTCCGAGGAAAGATAAGAACGCTCCTCCTTGGTTCCAAACTGCAGCAAATGCCAAAAGCCCCAACTGTTGCGAAATTGGTGCAGCGAATCCGCTCGGAACATTTCTTTCACAAGCACCTCGCACTTTGTAAAGCCGGTTAATATTTCGGGCCAAACCTTCAGATATCCGTCCGAGATCATCTTGTTGAAGGACAGGAACAACTGTGTCTTGATATTGACGGATTGCTGCAAATATTCCTCCGCCGTCAGCTTCAGCTGCTTCATCTGCAAATAGAAATTCATCTTCATGCGGTTAACCTCACAGATGGATAGAGACAGCTGCTTAATAATATCAATTTGTCCGGCCTGAGACAGAAGATTGTAAAATCTCGAACTGAAATAAGCGCCTGCCAGCACCTTTAGTTGGCGTGAACGCGCTTCGTTCTGTTCTTTAAGCTCATTCGATTCCGGAACCTGGTCATGCGTATCCAGACCAACCTGAACGAGAGATGTCACTAGTGCAAATAAATTTCGGTTTTCTTCCTGAATTCCTTTGGCATTTAAAAAGGCTAGCAGCAGTCTTGTCCGGGCTTCCGGAAAGTCAGGCAGGGAAGTATGACTCTGGATCATATCATACTCCATGTACGGCTTCGCCATTTCTTGAATTCGAGATTTCGTCATACGCCGCCTCCGAACATACCAAGTGCATGATAAATACAACATATAATTATAGCATAACCTGACAGAGATCGTACAATCAACCGTCCGGCCAATTATTACGAAAAAGTGAACGAAGGAAAACCGGACGGGGCAGGCGTGCAGCCGCTGTTCTAACGAGCCTGACGACGCCCGCAGGCGATCCTTACTTACGTTATGGGCTGTCAATTTACTTTTATCAGAATGGCCCGTCAGTAGGCGTATACATCCTTCCATTTCTGCGTATAGGTGATACGGTATCGGGATTGCAAATATTGCCGGACATCCTGGCCGCTCAGCTCCTTCAGCGCTTCTTGTCCCTGAACCCTCTCCTTGCGCGCATCCATCGAGACAAGCAGCAGGCCGTTTCGTTCGCGGCTAACGCTGGAGGCTTCCATCACCCGTACTAGCACCTGATCTACATTGGTATGGTTTTGCAACCCGAATTTCGACAATTCGTAAAGATCATGATACACACGGCTGGCTGTCGATCCGGCGGGAGCTCCCAGATCGATCGACAAGATCGAGTTATTCCAATCTACCCGGCGGATGTTAAGCTGTAGAGGAAGCATGGTCATTTTATCTACCAGATTCTCATCGCTCAAGCGCGTTGAATGATTTTCCTTGAACACCGCCAGCTCGTTATCATTCATCAAATTGAACCTCTCCCACTGAGGCAGAGTGCTGAGAAACAATGCTATAGCGGCAGTAATCAGACAAACCGACAGAATGGCGGCTGGCCATTTCATTTGAAGAGACCTCCCTTTACCCGCATAAGGATTTTCAGGCGAATTACCTTGTCTTCATAAATGATTGCCTACCACCATTGTACAATGAAAAAAAGCAGGCTATGCCTGCTAACTGCATTTAATCGTCCGTCTCCATGACTCCGAACTTCGTCATGATCGTTGCCTTGCCCCTCACTTTAACCGCCGATGTATGCTCGGTAAACTGGGCGATCATAACCTCACCCTTGTCCAGCTTCTCCGTGTGGTGGAACCGGGTGTCGTTCCCTCTCGTCAACCCGATAACATGCACTCCATTATCCTTGGCCTTAATAATAAAAAAGTCACCTTGATTATTCAAGATCGGCATCCTCCCAAACATGAAGAATCTCTTCTGTTTCCTAATGATGCTAAAAAAACAGGACAATGTCAACCGGGGAAGTGAATCTTCGACTTCCAATCGATCAGCTCAATCTAGTTAGAGGCATTGCATCAAAAAGAAGCGAAGTGCAGGACATGCTGTTTTCAAAAATAGCGATCAATAAAGCAAAACCACTCTCCCCTGTGTACAAAGTACACTGAAGAAAGTGGTTATGGAACATAAAATCGGAGTAACAGGATTTGAACCTGCGACCTCACCCACCCCAAGGGTGCGCGCTACCAGGCTGCGCTATACCCCGATGCATAAGCTGCAAAAATTAGTATATCGCCTCCCAACCGGTAAGTCAAGACCTTATTCCTTATTTGTTGTATTCTTCCTGTCGGGCGGCTTCCACTGCCGCAGTGCCCCAATGATTCGAAGCAAGGATAAACGGCTATCGTCCTTTGGGCAGGCGTGTTTAACGATGAAATGTAAAAAAAGCTCCTAACGGAGCCATCTCGAAGATGATTAACCCGGTATTAGAGGAAGCTTTTATGCCAATTAGAAAGTTTGTTCCATTTTAATGCTTAATGAACTTAAACTTTCTAATGTGGTAAGAACAGATATAAGGTGAAATTTATACTTTTATAAGTTGAAAAAACCGTGCGCGACAAGGCGGCACGGTTTATGAAATCGGATATGTAAACAGGAGATTATTGAATTCCATCTCTCAGAGCTTTCCCTGGTTTAAACGCAGGTACTTTGCTGGCTGCGATATCGATTTCTTCACCCGTTTGCGGATTCCGTCCTTTACGCGCGGAACGCTCACGAACTTCAAAGTTTCCAAAACCTACCAATTGGACTTTATCACCGCTTTTCAGAGCTTCGGAAATAGCATCGAATACGGCTTCAACAGCCTTAGTAGCGTCTTTCTTGGACAGCTCCGACGTTTCAGCCACTTTAGCAATCAATTCGGATTTATTCATAGTCTTTCACCTCCTCCAACGATAATTAAATGTCCTTACTCCATGTGTTAACGGATTACTCGCAAAATATACGTATTTACAAGGAAAAACGAACAAATTTATAGTAATACACCTTTGTTGCATTTTCAAGTATTCTACAATCTTTTTTTTAAAAATAAAAATAAAGAACACTCCGGGGAGTGCTCTTTAAACCATGACCTGCTCTTATTTAAAGGATGATTGCGATCAAACCGCCAGAGCCTTCATTAATGATCCGGCCCAAAGTTTCCTGCAGTTTATAACGCGCATTATCCGGCATCATCGCCAATTTTCCTTGAATTCCTTCGCGTACGATGGAATGCAGCGACCGTCCAAAAATATCGGATTCCCATATCTTGAGCGGATTTTCCTCGAAATCCTGCATCAGGTAGCGCACCAATTCTTCGCTTTGCTTCTCGGTGCCGATGATCGGCGAGAATTCGGATTCCACGTCTACCCGAATCATGTGAATGGATGGCGCCGTTGCCCTCAACCGAACCCCGAAGCGAGAGCCCTGACGGATCAATTCGGGTTCGTCAAGCGCCATTTCCGCAAGAGTCGGAGGAGCGATGCCGTAGCCGGTAGTCTTCACCATTTCCAACGCTTCCGCAAATTGGTCATACTCCCTCTTCGCATGAGTGAATTCCTGCATCAATTGCAGCAGATGATCTTTGCCGCGGATTTCCACCCCGACGACTTCCATCAATATTTTGTCATACAATTCGTCCGGAGCGTACAAGTCGATCTCGGCGACGCCCTGACCCATGTTCATTCCGGCCAAAGCCGCCCTGTCAATAAAGTCATATTCCGAGAATTGCCCCACGACCCGGTCTACATCCCGCAGCCTGCGGATGTCCTGTACAGTCTCTCTGACCGAGCTCTCAAAGCTGGTGCGCAGCCAATGGTTTTCCTTCAGAACCATGACCCAGCTGGGCAGGTTGACGTTCACTTCGTGAACAGGGAATTCGTAGAGCACCTCGCGAAGAACGGACATACATTCTTCTTCGCCCATTGTCGCTACACTCATCGCCATAACCGGGATATCGTATTTGGCAGCCAATTCATGACGAAGCTCCTGTGCGGAATCACTGTATGGTTTCATCGTATTAATGATCAGGATGAACGGTTTGCCGACTTCCTTCAGCTCGGCGACGACCCTTTCCTCGGCCTCTACATAGGAGGAACGTGGAATTTCCGAAATGCTGCCGTCCGTTGTAATGACAACCCCGAGTGTGGAATGCTCTTGAATGACCTTGCGCGTGCCGATCTCGGCCGCTTCCTGGAACGGAATCGGATCGTCGAACCATGGGGTCGAAATCATTCTCGGGCCGTTCTCATCCTCGTATCCCTTGGCCCCTTCCACCGCATAACCGACGCAATCCACCAGGCGCACATTGACGTTTAACCCTTCCGTCACGGTGATTTGCACCGCATTGTTAGGAACGAACTTCGGTTCCGTCGTCATAATGGTTCTTCCAGCGGCGCTTTGCGGCAGCTCATCCGTCGCGCGCACACGGTCCGCCTCATTGCGAATATTTGGCAATACTCCTGCTTCCATAAACCGCTTGATGAATGTTGATTTCCCAGTGCGGACCGCTCCCACGACTCCTAGGTAGATGTCACCGCCGGTTCGTTCCGCGATGTCCTTAAAAATATCGATTTTCTCCAAAAAGATCCCCTCCTACAAGGTTTATTGACGAAGCACGCGCTTTGGACGAACCGGAGAACGTTCCCGGATCGGTTCGTGTGCGGCCACACTCGTACATACATTGGACTAGTACTACTATATGTACAGGTTTATGGATTATGACAACATTTAACCCCCTCGCTTCCTTTTCCTAAGGAGTTTTCGACCAACCCCCAATAAAAGAAGGCTACTTCTATCATATATGTGAGAGAGCAACAGGTTATTCTACAAAAAAACTCTATAGTCATAGATCAATGACCATAGAGTTTATCGGAGCTTGGATTAAGCAGTTCGCGTAACAGCTTGCCTCTCTCAAATCGGGCATTCAGCTCTGTCCGAAAGAGTTTACCAATTTGGGCATACCGTCAATCCATTTATAAGGTAGGGACCACGCCGGCACAAACAAGGATTCCGCAACAAGAATTTCGCGCAGATCCGTATCGGGACCGATCGTTTCCGAACCTTTCTTTTCCATTACCTTCATTATATCGAGTGCATAATCAATATAGACGTCACCCGTATCTTCCACCAAAACAGGAAGCGTCTGGCCGGAATTCGGGCTCTGGATCACCGGCTTCTTCATCCGTAACTGCTCAAAATCGAGCAAATAGACGCCTTCCGCAACCTTCTCCCCCTTAGGGAGCTTTCCCTGCTTGTCCCTATAAGCGAATACTTCTCGCTGAATATCCACCATTTGCTGATACAGGGGCAGATCCATCAGCTTCACCTTGGGCTCTGTTTCAACATCCACCAGAACGTAGATGGCGGTTCCTCCGTTCTCGAACGAATTCGTCGGAACCATGCTCAGCAGGTTGGACTGAGTCAGTTTGTTGAAATCAATGAAATACTTTTCGTATATTGGCGTATCGCTTTCCTTATTTTTGATAGGCAGTACTCCGGTTCTTTCTTTATACTGGTCAACGGCATTCTGCACAATGACAATAAATTCCCCCGAGGCCGGAGCATTCCGCTTCTTCACCTCGCCGGAATACATGCAGCCGCTAAGCAGCATAACCGTCAGTATCAGCATCAGACCGGTTAACGGCTGCCTCCAGCGTCTAGACCAACGCAAGTCAGCTATCATCTCATTCATCCTTTCCGGGCACGTTCAGCCCGTCCTCCTCCTGCCTCTCGGCTAACAGCTTGCGAACCGCTGCCTTGAGCGGATCCTCCGGGATATGAACCTCTACATTCCCGGCTACTCTAGCCTGACATGCCAGTCGGAATCCATCCCCCATCAGGGAGCCAAGCTTCTGCTTCTCGTTCAGGTTAGCAGGGGTAAGCCCAGACTGGTCCGGCACCTTGACTTTGCACATCAGGCAGGCGGCTCTTCCGCCGCAGCGTGTGCGTATATGGGCCTTGGCCCTGCGGCCCGCCTCCAGCAAAGTCGTTCCTGGACGAACGTTAATCTGCCTCTCATCAGGCCAAAACCGTACCTCGTTCATCCTATCTTCCTTTCCCGGCTTTATGCGACGGCATATTCCTACCGAGCTTATCGGAGTGGATATTACCTTATTTTCAAACTTCTGTCAAACGGCTGATTTGCTCAACAACGGACGGAGTCAACCGATTATCTTCCACAATAAGTTCCAAGGCGGGAAAGTATTGATCGGGAGCCTGCTTCATTCTCGCGGCAATTGGCTCATACCGATCCTCCCTCGCCCGGAGGACGTTAAAGACCAGCTCATGAGCCAGCGGCATCAAACGTACCTTACATCCGCCCAAGCCAACCTCCGGGCTGTAAGGAAACAAAGCGCCTACATTGACATGATAGCTGCCGGCAGCGGTTGAAATCCGAAAATCCGAGACCAGCTCTAGCGGCATGCCCGCAATATGGAAGTGAGCAAGCCGGGAGGAATAAATTTCCGTCTCACTCGGCCCAAGCTTGTCCGTCGCGAAATCGTTAAGCAGAGAATAAATCTCCTCCGCATCCTTCGAATCTGTGTATACATCAATATCTCTGGGCTGCCGCGATAAATCGACTCCCTGCAGCAGAAGTCCGCTGCTTCCTCCAAGCAGCCACACGGTGTCGTAGCGGGCTTTCTTCAGCTTCCCGGCCATAACTCTGATCGCGTATTCTACATTATCGTCAAGCTTCATCGTATACCGCGCCTTCCGGTCTAATCTCCAAACTAAACTTCTCAGCAGATTCTTACGATGTTAGACAGTATAACCATCTCATCTATAGGTTTCCATTCTTTATTCCGCACCTGCAGCTGAAAAGTGAAATGACCGGGGTCTTTCAGCAAGAGCCCGGGTTCGATTTCAATCATTCAAAATAGGTGGGGTCCGGCGGGATCGGATTTCTCCTCCGTTTCCTGGTGCGGACTTCTAGAAATAAGTCTTGTTGGTGGCCTTAATCGGTCCGATTTCTTTAATTCTGGCCTGACAGCCGAGGCGGAACCCCTCATCGAATTCCTCCGGATCCAGACGGGCAATTTCCGCTTCCGTAGGTTCCTCGAGTAATTCCATTCCTTGCGAAATGTAGCACCTGCAGCGGGCACAAGTCCCCCTTGTACAGGAAAATCCCCAGTCTACATTATTTTTAAGGGCCAGTTCAAGAATGGACAGGCCCGTTTCAGGTTGTACCGTTTTCTTCCCAAAGCGGCCCACAAGCTCGAGCATTCTTCGATTACCTCCAATGTCAGTTAAATCATGGAAAGCAGCATGTACAGCAAAATCGGAACAAAAAGAAGAAACGCAATAAGAGAAAGGATAAATCGGACAAAGCCTTTGGTTTTTTGTCTGGCATACGTAATCAGCACGGTAGCGACCAGCATCAAGCCCATCGCAACGAACGATGCCCACATTTTATCCAAACTGCTCAAGATTTGATAACCTCTCTTTCCAAAATCCGCATCTTATGTATTATATCATTCTGCTAATTGTTTTTGTAATCCGGTCTAACCAACAAATCGGTGACAATTGTGTGGACATCCAAGCTGTGTACACGGCAGGGAAAATAAGAGCTCTTCGATTCCATGAGATTTAATAGCCCTGTTATTCCGCAAAAAAATAAAGGACCGAATTCTCGGCCCCTATTCCCCAATCAAGATTATTTTTTGGATATCATTTTCATCAATTGCTCCAGGCTGTTCGGATTCACTTTGCTGCTTTTTACCGCTTGAATAATATCATTCATAGTGGATTCCGACACTTTCACATTGACCAGAGACGATACTTGGCGGATCAACTGCCGGAGCTGCTCTTCGCTCTGCAAGGTGGACGGCTTCACTCCACTGGCCAGCTTCTGAATATCTCTCTCGGAAATGGATTTTCCGGTCTTGTTCTTGACCACGTTCAATATGTCTTTGGGGTTTTGTTTGCCGCTCATCCTTTCCCCTCCCTTAGTCCAGTCTTCGTTGCACTAAGGTATAATATGTACGAAAAGCGGCAAATGTGTAGGCGGGGTACTATCTAATTCCAGCGAAGGTGTCCGCTCTGCGCCACTTCTTCCATTTCATGCGTTGGAACGCGGCCCATTAAATCCTCTACCGCATCTTTAGCCTGTTTGCCATTGAACAATACCTCATACAAAGCCGCTGTAATCGGCATTTCGACCTGATATTTGCCGGATAGTGCGTAAGCGGCCTTGGTTGTCTTCACGCCTTCGACGACCATGCCCATAGTTTCCAGTACTTCTTCCAGAGCGGCTCCCTGTCCAAGCATATGGCCCGCACGCCAATTCCGGCTGTGCCGGCTGGTGCAGGTGACGATCAAGTCGCCGACACCCGCCAGACCGGCGAACGTGAGAGGACTGGCACCCATCGCCGCGCCGAGCCGAGCGATCTCTGCCAACCCGCGGGTCATCAGCGCCGCCTTGGCATTATCCCCAAAGCCGAGGCCATCCGACATCCCTGCTCCGAGAGCAATGATATTCTTCAGAGCGCCGCCGATTTCCACGCCGCTGACGTCCGGATTCGTATAAACGCGAAAATACGAGTTATTCAGCAAATCCTGAGCCGCATATGCGGTCTCCAGACATTGAGCGGCCACTACCACGGTTGTAGGGCTCTTCTGAACCACTTCCTCGGCATGACTCGGACCGGACAATACGACAATTCGGTCATGGTCGTATTCCGGCAGCTCCTCGCTGATGACAGTGGACATGCGCTTGAGCGAATCCGCTTCGAAGCCTTTGGTTGCATGAATTAATAACGAATCGGGACGAAGCCAAGGACGGATTTGACGAACAACCTCCCGCATGCCATGCGAAGGCGAGACCACAAGAACACCCCGCGAATCCCGGACCGCCTCTTCGATGGAGGTAGTGGCTGTAATATTGTCAGGCAGCACGGTATCCTTCAGAAACCGGCTGTTGCGATGAGTCCGGTTGATTTCCTCCGCCTGCTGTCCGGACCGGGTCCACAGGACGACCTCGTGGTTATTCGAAGCCAGAACCGTTGCAAGCGCCGTTCCCCAGCTTCCGGCTACAAGGACCGTTGTTTTGCTTTTTCCCATCGTATTCCTGCTCCTTCCTTCACGATCCCAGCGGGATCATCGTTTGCTTCCCAGCTTGTTCTCCTGTCCGCGAATCAGCTTCATAATATTCGTCCGGTGACGGACAAAGGAAAATACGGCAATAAGCAAGCTGCCGATCAATACCGGTAGAGGTTCTCCCATTATCCATATAGAAATAGGAAGTAGGCCAGTAAAAATAAGAGAACCCAACGATACGTACCTTGTTATGAATATAGAGCCGATGGCAATAATTCCGGCAAACAGAGCGGGCAGGAAGCAGAGGGTCGCCGTCACGCCGATAGCGGTCGCTATCCCTTTGCCCCCTTTAAAGCCGAAATATACCGGCCAGTTATGCCCTGCAATAACGGAAAGTCCGGCCCATACCGGCACCCAATCGTTTTCTCCTCCGAGCCATCGTCCAATCCATACTGCGGCGATTCCTTTAATCACATCCAGAGCAAGCACAGCGATGGCCGGTCCCTTGCCCAATATTCTCAAA
Source organism: Paenibacillus residui (assembly GCF_042677205.1). Taxonomy (NCBI): domain Bacteria; kingdom Bacillati; phylum Bacillota; class Bacilli; order Caryophanales; family Paenibacillaceae; genus Paenibacillus; species Paenibacillus residui. Next base: position 41,531 of record NZ_JBHTIU010000003.1, on the reverse strand, counting down.
GTATTGGTTGCCCCGGCGTTACCGCTTCCATGCTTGCGGATATCGATTCCCTTCAGCAGCTTCCCCGCAAGAAAGCTGAAGCTGATGGAACCAAGAAGATAACTGATAATCAATGCTGCAAAAACTTGCACTCGCGCTCCCCCTTAACCTTATTCATCCGAAGACTTTTTGCGAGTAATGATTCGTACCGGAGTCCCCTCGAAGTTAAACGACCCCCGTATTTTGTTCTCCAAATACCGCTCATAGGAAAAATGCATCAATTCGGGGTTGTTAACGAATATAACGAAAGTGGGAGGCTTGACAGCTACTTGAGTCACATAATTGATTCGCAGTCTTTTGCCTTTGTCGGTTGGCGGCGGATTAATCGCTACGGCATCCATAATGACATCATTCAACAGGTGCGTCGTTATGCGTGCCGCATGATTCTCAGCCACCTCAGACACAACCGGCATCAGCCTGTTCAGCCTCTGCTTCGTCTTCGCCGAAACGAAAAGCACCGGCGCATAAGGCATGAACAAAAAATGATCTCTTATTTTTTGCGTAAACTGCTGTGTAGATTTGTCGTCTTTCTCAATCGCATCCCACTTGTTGACAACGAAGATGCTGGCCTTGCCGGCCTCATGGGCGTACCCGGCAATATGCTTATCCTGCTCGATTATTCCCTCCTCCGCGTTAATGACAATCAGAGCCACGTCAGCGCGTTCTATCGCCTTCATCGCCCTCATGACGCTGTATTTCTCCGTTGTTTCATATACCTTGCCCCGCTTGCGCATTCCGGCCGTATCGATCAGCACATACTGCTGTCCGTCTTTCTCGAACGGGGTATCTATCGCATCGCGAGTCGTCCCGGCGACATCGCTGACAATGACCCTTTCTTCACCCAATATGGCATTAACCAGAGAAGATTTGCCGACGTTGGGGCGGCCGATCAAAGCAACCTTGATAACCTCATCGCCATAAGGATCCTCCGTCTCCGGGGGAAAATGTCGGGCTGCGGCTTCCAGCATGTCTCCCAATCCCAACCCGTGAGCACCCGAGATGGCAATCGGATCGCCGAAGCCCAGGCTGTAAAACTCATAAATGAGCTCCTGTCTCTGGATATTGTCCACTTTATTAACGGCCAGCACAACCGGCTTGCCCGATTTGAACAGGATGCGCGCGATTTCTTCATCGTCCGGCGTGACGCCTGCCTTGCCGTCCACCATGAACAGAATGACATCGGCCTCTTCTATCGCTAATTCGGCTTGAACCCGCACCGATCTAAGGATCGAATCTTCTCCATCCAATTCTATACCGCCGGTATCGATGACATTAAAGGATGTTCCGAGCCATTCACCGGTTCCGTATAGCCTGTCTCTTGTAATCCCGGGTTTATCTTCCACGATGGCCATCCGGTCGCCCACGATCCAATTGAAGATCGTTGACTTGCCGACATTGGGACGGCCAACGATGGCAATAACGGGTTTTGCCATTCCATCCACTCCCTATACTCCATGCTTACTCTTTTTTATCCATTCTCCATCATAGCAAAAATGCTTATAAATGGCTAATTAATGTTTAACGATGATCATCGTCCCGTTCTCTAAATCATGGGCCATGGCATCCAGTATTTTCTCCAGCTTGAAGGCTACCGTCTGCAGCTCCTCTTTATTTTCCGTAATAAATAAAGGGGCTCCGCCCGCGTTGACCTTGTCTTTGTGCATCGTTATAATTGCCAGAATCGGCTTGATGTCCATCGTCTTCATCATCCTTTCCAACTAACCGGTGATGGCAGGCTTTCTTGTCTTTCCTCGTTTTTCCTGCTGTACTTGCCTCCGCAAATCCGGATTATATTTTCGCCTGGTTGGGCATCTTTATCGCACTTTCCAGCAGTGGAACGTTGAGGAATACTTTCTCCGCCTTTGTCCCGTCTCTGTCGATAGGCATGAGGAAGACGCCCAGCCGGCCATCGTTAATGTCCAGCTTCGACAAGGGGATAAGGGACGGCTCTCCGGAATCGCGGTAAATCCCCAAGATGGTTGACAAGTCATGCAGCAGCGCCTGCCGCTGTCCAAGATTGGCCAGAGCTAACCGGCCGTTGGTGCTTCTCGGAGTGGCGATCAACCCCAATCCTCGCTTGGCAATCAGCTTCTGCGATTCCTCCAGGCCCACGTTCATGATATAAATGTCTCCGACATACAGATTGGGGCCTTCCACTCTCACTTCCGCACAGCGGACATCCGCAATAGCGCCTACCGTCTTGCCCGACCGGAACCGGAAGCTTATGAATAATGCCAACAAACCGAACAGAACTCCCCAATACCAGGCGAACAAAACACTGAGCAGCGTCGTCACGAATGCGGTAAAAATAACCAGGTAATTCCTCCCTTCGAATACCATTGCAATGCCTTCGATATAAGATGCTCCCCGTGGTACGAGCTCCATCTCATCCAGCTTGGACAAGGTTTCCCTCTCCATATTGCGGACGTCGCGAAACTGCTGGGCTGCCAGCGAGAGAAATGTAACGGCCGTATAATCTTTGCCCAGCAAAGAAGGGACCGCTACAGCACCAAGGCCCGCCGCAATCACTCCCAACGAAATATGGATTATCCGGCCGTGAGGATAAGTAGGATATTGGCGGTAATCTGTACGAAGAAGCATGATACGGGTCAATACTCCGTATAAAACTCCTATGATTACCCCAGTCAGAAATTGGTTCTCGATAATTAAGCGCATGCTATTCTTTCTCCTTCCGGGCCTCTGTCCATTGCTGGAACCACGTTCTTGTCATCAAAGCAATGTATCCCAACGCTGCCGTTATGATTCTCGCGCTGAAGGCAAACAGCCACCAATGATCCTTCATATGCCCGAAGCCGAGTCTATAACCGGCCAATGAAGCATGGGAATACATTTGCAGCAAACTGCCGGAAAGAATGCATAGAGTGATACAGGCCAATTGGGCAATCGGATTTCGATACAGGCTGATAACAAGCAAACCGATGAGCAAGCCCAACCAAAGCTGGGAGCTTCCGGGCAGCCCGGCCAAAGATAGCGATATTCCGTTCGCAAGGAAATAAAACAGGCCGAGTGTAAGTCCGCAGGCCATCAAGTAGAAGACGGATATCTCTTCGGGAAGGGCCAACAGCAAGAAGAAGAACAAGATAACAAGTCCGGCGTAGGGTCCGCTTATTGTCCATTGCCCGAGAGAAAACTTCACTTCGGAAAGGGCAAAGCAGCCGATGAAAAACAAAGTGATCGCTCTGGCGGAAACGCCTCTAAGCAGTGCATCCTTCCAACCGCTCACCAACAAGATAACGGTTATACAAATTAATATGTAGGACAAGTATCCCGGATTCATTTCGGCTCACCTGCGCTATATTTTTCCCTGACACTTGCAATTTTAGTATGGATCAATAGGCCGTTTCCCATCCTGCCCTTGTCCGAAATAGAAAAAAGCATCCTGGTACTGATCCAACTTTATGTCGGATCAGTACCAGGATGCTGAATGGCGAACTGCAAAGAAACAGACGGATCCGCAGACCCGTCTGTCGATGGTAGTATTACTTAAACTTGCTCAGCTTGTCGCCGAAACGCTCGCCGAGCGTCAGGCTCAGGCTTTGGTTAGGTTGAGCCACATAATCATTGGCAGAATCTTTCTCCTTGCGGGGCTTCTCCGATTTCGGCGGAGCGGCAGGAGCTTCTTCCGTTTCTTTAATGCTCAGGCTGACACGCTTTTCCGCAGGATTGAGGTCCAGAATTTTAACATTGATTTCCTGTCCTTCTTCCAGTACCTCATGCGGGGTTCCGATATGACGGTGAGCGATTTGAGAAATGTGGACAAGCCCCTCAACTCCCGGAGCAATCTCAACAAACGCTCCGAAGCTTACAAGACGCTTAACCGTACCGGGTACGATGGCCCCTGGTTGAATGTGATCGCCGAGCTGCTCCCAAGGTCCGGGTTGAACAGCCTTCATGCTCAGGCTGATCCGCTCGTTCTCCGGATCTACCTTAAGCACCTGCACCTTCACAATATCGCCTTCCTTAACAAGCTCGGATGCCTGCTCAACATGATGCCAAGCCATTTCCGAAATATGGACCAGCCCATCGATTCCGCCGATGTCTACGAATACGCCGAAAGGAGTCAGACGCTGAACGGCTCCTTCAATTTCCTGCCCTACTTCGATGCTGTTCAAAATTCTTTGCTTGTTGGCTTCGAATTCTTCATCCAGAACATCCTTCTGGGACAGGATGACTTTGTTCTTCTCGCGATCGAGCTCTTTCACTTTCAGGCGCAGGGTGCGTCCTTTATAGTCACTGAAATCTTCGACATAATGGCGCTCCACCATCGAGGCGGGAACAAAGCCGCGAAGTCCTACGTCTACGACAAGACCGCCTTTAACGACGTCGGCCACAGCGGCTTCGATCGTTTCCTGGCTGTCCAGCTTAGCTTGCAATTCATCCCAAGCCTTCTCGCTGTCGACAGCACGCTTGGACAAGACGAGCTTCTCCTTCTCGTCATCAATCGTTACTACCTTCAATTCCACCTCTTGACCTACTTCTACGGCAGCAGCCGCATTTTCCAGCGGAATGGAAGACAGCTCGCGCAATGGGATGATTCCGTCATATTTGTAGCCGATATCGACAAATGCTTGATCGTTATCTACTTTAACGACTTTACCTTGTACGGTATCGCCTTTTTTCAGTGCGGTAATGTTGGCATATCCTGCTTCCGCCTCTGCGGTTTGCTCCGCGTTGGCCTCCGTGTTTTCTTCAGGTGTGTTCTCATGCATTTTTGTTTCCTCAGACATTGTCAATTACCTCCTCGTTTAGCAACCCATATATGTAAAGATGGGCATGATAGACAATTTTTTAAAAGCTGTATAATTCCAAGATACCATGTCCATGCGCAGCAATCAATTTTTCGCCGAATTTTTATGATCGGCGATCATCGCGCGAATCGTTGTCATGATCTTCTCGGTCGCTTTTTCCAAATCCTCCGAGCCGCCTTCAGCGAATTCGGTTAGATCAACTGGCGCCCCATAAAGCACGATCATTTTAGAAAAAGGAGCGTAGCTGCCGACGATGCCGACCGGAATGACGGTCGCCTGGGCTTTAATAGCCAGCATGGCGGCCCCTTTCTTCCCCATTCCCCCTGCATTCTTGCGGGTTCCTTCCGGAAAAATCCCGAGGACGTTGCCGTCTTTCAGCAGCTGAATGGACAGGCGGATCGATTCCTTGCTGACTCCTCCCCGTTTGACCGGGAAAGCCCCGAGCTTGTGAATGAGCCATCCGAATCCCGGAATGTTGAATAATTCCTGCTTCGCCATATAGTGGACCTTGCGGTTAACAGGTATGCCGACAACCGGAGGGTCGAAATTGCTGATATGATTGGCACACAGAATCACAGGACCGCTTTCCGGAATATTTTCCAGTCCCTTGGCTTCCAATCGGTACAGGACGGCAAAAATCCCCCTTAATAAGGCTCTGCATACACGATACAGCATTAATTACCTTCCCCCGTCACTTTAGATCGGCATAGCTTGAGCACCGCTTCAACCACCTCGTTCAAATCCATGTCCGAAGTGTCTAGAAGCACCGCATCTTCAGCTTGAACAAGCGGAGAATGTACCCGATTACGATCCATCTCGTCTCTTTGGCAAATTTGCTTCTCCAGCTCGTCCAGGTCGATTCCCGGCTGATTCATTTCCTTGAAGCGGCGTTCAGCACGAATTCTCGGACTTGCAGTTAAGAAAATCTTCACCTCGGCGTCGGGAAGCACTGAGGAACCTATATCTCTTCCATCCATGACGACCCCTTTGGCCGCGGCTATTTTCTTCTGCTTCTCCACAAGCAGCTGCCGCACTTCAGGAATTTGTGCAATGATGGATACGGCCCGGTTCACCTCTTGCGACCGGATAAGCTCTGTCACATTCTCTCCGTCCACATAAACCTGTTGTCCGGACTCGTGAGCGAACAATTCCAGTTTCATATTACGTGCGGTTTCGATAACCGCTTCTGTATCTTCAGGACGAATTCCAAGTTGAAGCGCTTTCCAGGTGATTGCCCGGTACATAGCTCCCGTATCGACGTAAATATAATCCATAGCTTTAGCCACGTGCCGAGCTACCGTGCTTTTGCCCGCTCCTGCAGGGCCGTCTAGAGCAACATTAATTTTCTCCAAAAGTAGTGCCTCCCATAAAATCTGCCAACCGCTTAATACTTTCCTTCTATATTGCACAGGTCCAATAGCGGCCCCGGGCAATAAGAAAGATAACAGACCGTTGACTATAACCCGGCAGATAAAGCTGGAAAAATCTCTTCTCTGCCCGATAATATAACCTGATCCGGTCATCCAAAACAGGCGCAAGAAGCCTGCCAACGCTCAAGATTATACCATAATCAAAGTCATCATTGCAAAAACATCACCTTTTACGGATATCGATCTGCTTTTTGAAGCAATATCGGATGATGCTCTGTCGATCCCGTTCGGCGATTTCCGCAAACTGTACTATAATGATTGGTTTTCCGTTCTCTGACTCTGCTCGCCGCACCATATGGCCTGCAAACCGGACTTCTTCCATTGACTGAGGCAGCTTAAGCCGACCCTCCACTAGTCCTCCTTGGGAATAGGACAGTTCACCAGGACAACGGAAGGAAACTCCTCCACCGCTTATATCTTCCGTGATGGCACGAACCGCAGGCCGCCCTTGTACCTCCATAATCAACTCCAGCTGAGCGGGGACGCGAAGGAAACTGCGCCGCTGAATTTTGCTCACTGTACCCGGTTCGGGTTTCTTCAATCTAATTAAGTCTATGTTATCTTTGCGGTAACCGAGGACGCGGGATGGAAAATAATATTTCATTCCTCCTTCGGCAATAAATACGATTTCCAATTCATCTCCTATATGTAGACGCTTTAAACGGCCGGTTGTTTCGTGAATAGGAATTTGGATATCCAGAGCATCGTCCGAAACATCGGCTATACGCGATTTATATTCTTGTCCGGTTCCATCCTCGCCACAGGACAGAATGTATAACGAAATAACTTGATTGATATCTGGAAGCAAGTCCTCCACCTCCCAATAGGTATTAATACCTAGTTCTATTATACCATTTTGTTCTTGACAAAAAAGCCCTTTACAAGCAAAAAAAAGAAGAAGCCCTGGAACTCAAGGACTCCTTCCCAATATTTACCGCCGGTTTTTATTGAGCTGCTACAACATCTTGCTGGCGCAGGGGCTCCACTTTTTCCTCAACACCGCTGTTTGCATTTATAAATATTTTATAGTTTGAGCCGTTAACTTTTCCAGTAAATTCATAGCTGAGCGTTTCCTGATCCATATCGTTGCGAATGAGACATAAACGGGTTCCCGTCACCTCAAATTGCGTATTTAACGATTTGCGTGCTTCTTCCTCGGTTAAGGATGGCTTCCCGATCTCCCTGTCCTTGTGCTCGAGAACATAATCGGCGGCATGCAGTCCAAGTACTTCCCCGTTGTCCAGGGCCACTTCAACAACCATCTTCTCGGGATACACCACTACGTCGTTAATCCGGTTGGCAAAGGTAAGACTCGCTACATTGGCATATTCGTCTACAGACACCGGAGCCATCGTAGAAAAGCCGTGATGATCCAGAAACTCCAATGCCGAATCGCGGGCTGCCCGAAGGTCTATCGTCTTCTCCGTAACTTCTCTCGGTGCCATATACCAGATCAACTGGCCGCCCTTCTTCGTGTAATCCAGGTGGACTTCCCGGTCGGTACCCGGCTTCACGCCGGACACGGAGAAGGTGTTCGCCTCGGTGCCGGCTCCATTCTCATTAACCTGCAGACTTCCGTCATCCTGAACTCCAAGAAATTGTACGGCCCGTTGCTTCACCTCTTCCGCTGTCACTTCGTCTCCCGATAAAGCGGAGAACGACTTGTCCTGGTTAACGGTGGCCATCGTCGGTCCCCAATCCACTTCCGGATATTGGCTTACCTTCTGGTCCACCAATTGAAAACCGTCCACAATGACGTTGTCCAGCTTCTGCCCCTGCGAAGCTACCGCCACCTCTACATCCATCCAGCGCAGATTGTTGGCGATAATCTGATCCTGGACGCCTCGCAGCTCGTCTCTGATCTCTTTGGCCCTTTCATATAGGGTAAACAAAGCCTTCGATTCTTCCTCATTCAGAGGCTGCTTGGATAGATCTCTTACAGCAGTACGGTACGAAAATTTGGAGATATTGTCCAGAAAAAGAGCCGTTTTATTGAAGGGCAGCAGTGTTAAAGGAAGCTGGCTGATTTCATTCTGCGCCTGACTGGTAATTCTCCAGACATTGACAAGCCCTTTCCGGTACATATCGTGGGATCCGGAATTCACTGCGAGCGTATTGCCAAGCTCGGTATGCAGTTTATCCATGTGAGCGGTCAGGTCATGGAACGCTCTCTGGTATTGATTCTCCGCCTTGATTAATACCGTATTCTTCTCCCGGTTCTCCTGGTAGCCCCACACCCCCGTTCCGATTAGAGCAATGAGTAGTATCGGGAACATTACAGCGCTCAATCGCTTATACATACTTATATTCTCTCCTTTTAAATCAGCATTAGATGCACATAGCTTTCGTTAAAAGGAAAGGCTTTATTCATGCCCGGAGGGATAGATTAATCGCCCTGCCCCACAGGCTATGGAAGGACAACACAACAAAACAGAGGCTTCACAGCCTCTGTTCTCAGTCGTAATCCAGTATGTCGATATCAAAATCTCTTTCATTATCGCACAAACAACGTTTGAACCCGGTTTCGATCCGTCCCTTCTCCCGGTTTCCCTTCAGCACGAACCGCTCACCGCACGCTTTGCAGCGAATGCTTACTTTGACACGTGGATGCAAGCCTCATCCATCCTTCCCGAAAGGTATTCAACTAATTCTGATATCCGTCATTATTAGCTGAATGTGGACATTTTAACCTCTTCCTGCGGATGAAGGTGCCGACGGGAGGATCTGTCATTCGCTTTGCGCACCTTGCGCAAGCTTCTTACCCACAAAAATACCATAAACACAGCGATCAAAAACATCCAGTTGGTTCTCAGCAGCAGGATGTAATCGAATAACCCGTGATACAATATAGGGATACATATGGCAAATAGTAGAAAGCGTTTCTCTCGTTGTTGGGAAAACTTCGCTCTGCCCAGATGATATCCCATGGATACTCCGAACAGAGCATGACCCGAAACGGGGAGCAAAGCCCGAAGAAGCAAATCCGAGAATGTGACAAAATTCAACAGCGCGTAAAAAACATTCTCCACCGTCGCAAAACCTGCCGATACGGCAACGGAATATACAATTCCATCGTAAGGCTCATCGAAAAACGCATGCTTGTATAGAACGAAGTAAAGCACGAACCATTTAAAAAACTCTTCAACTCCGGCAGAATATACGAAGGAATATAATACAGGACTCTCTCCCAATCCAAGAACAAGCGCCCGCTGCAGCACCATGGTCGGAAACACGAGCAGCGCCCCGAACAAAAACATTCTGGCCACCATGTGCACAGGCTCGGGATCATACCGGTCCTTAAGATAAAAGTAAACTAGGAGTGCCATTCCTGGCGCAATCGCAGCCGTCAGAAGCGACAGCCAGAGCATTTAGACCCAGCCCCGGAATTTCGCCGCTTCCGCCATTTTTCTTGCTCCTACCATATAAGCGGCCAATCTCATATCTACTCCGCGTGTCTGATGCAATTGATAAACGTTCTCGAAGCCTTGAATCATAACCTCATGAAGCTTCTTGTAAACCTCTTCCTCCGTCCAGTAATAGCCCTGATTGTTCTGGACCCACTCGAAATAAGATACGACTACGCCTCCGGCACTGGCCAGAACGTCCGGAACAAGAAGTATTCCCCGTTCCGTCAATATTTTGGTCGCCTCGAGCGTTGTCGGTCCGTTGGCGGCCTCAACGACAATTCCCGCTTTGATCAGATGGGCGTTCTCATGAGTAATCTGATTCTCGATCGCGGCAGGAACAAGTATATCGCAAGGCTGTTCGAGAAGCTCTTTATTCGAAATCGTGTTGCTGAATAATTTGGTGACTGTCCCGAAGGAATCTCTTCGATCGAGCAAATATTCTATATCCAGGCCCTTCTCGTCATAGAGCGCGCCATATACGTCTGAAATACCGAGCACTTTGGCTCCCGCTTCGTGCATCATCTTAGCCAGGTAGCTTCCCGCATTGCCGAATCCTTGGATAATGATGCGGGCATCCTTCACATCGATTCCCCGCTTCTTGAGCGCCTGATCGATCATGATGGTAACCCCTTTGGCCGTCGCCGTTTCCCTTCCCTGCGAGCCTCCAAGCACAATCGGCTTTCCGGTAATGAATCCCGGAGCGTCAAATTCGCGAATCCGGCTGTATTCATCCAGCATCCAAGCCATGATCTGGGAGTTCGTCATCACATCGGGCGCCGGAATATCCTTGGTCGGTCCGACCAATTGGCTGATGGCTCTGACATAGCCGCGGCTCAGCCTCTCCAATTCGCCGAACGACATCTCTCTCGGGTCACAGATAATACCGCCCTTACCCCCGCCGTACGGCAAGTTAACAATGCCGCACTTCAGACTCATCCAGATGGACAGAGCCTTCACTTCGTCCTCGGTCACGTCGGGATGAAAGCGAACTCCTCCTTTAGTGGGGCCTACGGCATCGTTATGCTGGGCCCGGTATCCGGTAAAGACTTTAATCTTGCCGTCATCCATCCGGACGGGAATGCGGACGGTAAGCATACGTAACGGTTCTTTGAGAAGCTCGAACATTTCCTCCGAATAACCCAGTTTGGTCAGTGCCTCTTTCACTACTACTTGAGTCGAATGCAACACATTTAAATTTTCTGTTCCTCCCATGGATTCCACTCCGTTCAAAGAATGATCGTGCTAAGCCGCCCCGCGGCCAATCACCGTCGTCTCTATCCAGCAGTCGCTGTTACTAGCATACCACCAAGCCTCAGGATGTTTCCACAAAATCAACCGGATTTCGACATTTTTTTCAGGCTTGTCCACACAGGATGACGGGTCGTGTATAGGATTTGGAATGGTGAACGCCCGCCGGTATCTGCCTGGTCCACGAGGATAATAAAGTTTTCTATATGGATCGAAGCCAAGTCTGGTTATACAGCGCTAAGCCCCGGGATTCCTGACGCAGCAAAAAGCATCCGTCAAAAACAGAAGTTTTTGAAGATGCCTGAAATATTTATGTCACTTGAAATGAGTACACAAAACTTGAATGGCGTCCTGCCGGATGACTGCTTTCCCGTATTCCTCCAATACAGCCGGAGTTACCGAGGCTGCGTCCCCATATTCCGACAAAACAGCAATAATCGCCTGGTAATTACTGTCTTTCTCATCCATTCCTGCCGGATCAAGCTGAAGAATCCATTTATTCTGGTAAGAGTAAAGCGTACCGCCGTCCTTAACGAGCGGGTTAATCACCTTCGCCATTCTGAGCAGCTCTTCAAAGTCATGGAAGACGTAGGAGATCGTATCGCTTTGCTCCAGTGTTACCTCCATCTCATAGATATCTTCCTCTTCATCCAAGAGAGAGTCCTGGGAATCGGAGCCGTTCATCTTCCCTCTCGTAACGATGACCACCATTCCTTGGGCAGGCAGTGCGAACACTTCTACAGCAAGGGGACCTGTCGCGTCGAACCCGAGTTCCGAATAAGCCTGCTCCATCATTTCGCTGAACAGTTCATGAACCTTGGGAATTTCTCGCCACATATCTTCCTTCTGAATACCGCGTTCGGTCAAATCGTCAAAGGTTAGGAAAATTCTTATTTTATCCGAACTTAACCGCTCAATCTTCATATAGGACCCCCCTTCTACTTTCACATCTGTCGTTTGGAACCCCTAATAACAGATTATGAAAAATATGATTAATTGTGCTTTGGATTGTATAAAAGTTTATAGCACTATTATTATAGCATGTTCTTCTTCTTTATGGCCAATTTGTTGCAAAAAGATTGAGGGATAATAGTTTATTTCGGCAGCGTATTCCTTTCTTTGGTTTTACAATTGGGGGCCTAATAAATGATCTATAAAAAAGCTTTACTAATTATGTATTCGCTTCTTCGATTTACGGCCGCCCGGAAAATAAACCGTACTGTCTGACGGCGGCATGCAGAATCGTAAATATCAGGAGTTAAATGGTAATTCATCCCACAAACACATTTGAACTTATACTTTCAATTTGGATAAAAAACCTAGCGGGACAACTTACCGCTAGGCCTGTGCTCATGAAGTCAGCTTAAGAGCGAATAGGGCTGAATTCCGACTTTTGGTTCTGATTATGCTCCAATATTTCCTGCACCGTCGCTGTAAGCTCGGGATCCTTGCTAACAATTTCCTCAACGTCCTTGAGCTGATACTTGGACGTTTGCGTATTATCAGCGATGCTGCCGGCAGTCTTGGCTTCAGGCTGCTTTGGTTCGCTCGAAGCTCCGGTCTGGCTGGTTGCTGAAGCAAATCCGAAAACTTTGGAATTGGACATCATCTTCTGAGCTGAACCGGCAGCTTGGACAAGTCCGGACCAAACTTTATCGCGGTTGCGGCTGACATAGATGGCTGCCGCTGCTCCTGCAATTCCACCCATTAAAAAAGTGGCCATGCGCATTGATTTCGCCTCCCTAATAGTTACTTGATTCCGGTTCACAATTTATTGTTTGCCTGCTATATCAAACTTATCGCCGTGAAAAACAGGAAACCTCCGCCGGGCTGGGATTTCATGCCGATCTTAGTTACAATAGGGTAATCCGGTTTATTTTTACGCAGTTTAATTACGATTTTAATTAATCATGGGAGAGATATTTATGAAAAAGACTTGGATAGTTCTTACTCTGGGGACGGTTCTCCTCACGGCTTGCTCCGCTCCTTCCGCCGCGAACGGGCCGTCTGCTTCACCTGCGGATCCGATACCGTCCGCTACGCCGGTTCCGTCTCCGGAGCCGCCGGCAGATCCGACACCTGAGCCCGTTCCGGAGGCTCCTGCCATTGCCTATCGGATGAAAGACAATTACGCCCTGACTCCTTTAGATCCCGATGGAAACAAGAAGATGGTGCTGCTGACTTTTGACGATGGCCCGAAGGATAAGGAAATGATTGAATCCATGCTGGACACCCTCGACAAGCATGAGGCCAAAGCGATTTTTTTCGTCAATGGCTATCGGATTAAACAGAACCCCGAGCTGCTCCAGTTGATCCACGATCGGGGGCAAATCATTGGGAATCATTCTTGGGACCATATTGATTTGAAAAACGAAAGCAAGGAAACGATTGATCAGCAAATTGAAGACGTTCAGAAGATTGTCGCCGAGATGGTCGGCAGTGCGCCGAAGTTTTTCCGCCCTCCGTTCGGTTCGGCGAACGACTACGTGAAGGAGAAGGTGAAGGAAGAAGGAGCGCTCTTCATGACCTGGTCCAACGGCTCCCTGGACTGGGACGCATCGGCCAAGAACAAGCCGGAGGTCGTTATTCAAAATGTTCTGGACCAGCTTCATCCGGGAAGCAATATTCTCATGCATGAGCTCCCATGGACCGTTGAGGCGCTGGACACCTTGCTGGACAAACTCGAAGAGGAAGGCTACGGATTCATTGATCCCCGCACAATAGAAACGGATAGCCCTTGAGAGGCTATCCGCTGCCTGATGGCGGATTGCGGCGGAAGACAAGTCCGTTACGCCGCATCCTTCTTAAATCTTATTATACAGCCCATCACCAGATCGATTAGGAAATGGGCGATGATCGGGGTCCACAGCGTCCCGGTATGGATGAAGATCCAGCCCAGGCCGTAGCTGATGCAAAACACGAGGCCCGTCATCAGCCAATGCTGAAGATAGCGGACATGGATAGCCGCAAAGAGTATGCTGGTCCAATAAGGGCCCATCCAATGCTGCAGAGCCCCTCTAAACAGCAACTCCTCACAAACCGCCACTATGAAGCACAAAATTAGAATATGCCATAGGGGCCTCCTGCCAAACATCTTCTCATTAATCCCGCCATCATCCGTCACTTCCTCCGGCACCCAGCGGGAAATCAGCATATCCGCCGCCAGGACAACCAACGCGAACCCCGCTCCCCAAAGGACGGCCTGAATAGGATCCGTAATACTCAGCAGGGACGACAACCCGTTGTTCTTCTGAAACAGGATAAGAATAAGAGCCAGCAGCAGGCACGCTAACTGAGTGAAATATAAATTTAGCAGAATCACCCGGTCATCCAGCCTGCTGATATCGACCTGCCCTGCCTTCCATTTCTTAAATTTTAGCTTCCACTTTTTCATAGAATCCCTTTCGCGCTGTAACAGCTAGTCGTAAATAAAACCGCGGAGACCGGAAACTGCCGCCATCCCCCCAATTACATTAACGACATTCTCCAATCCGTTCTGCAGCAGGTAGCGGACGACCATCTCGCTTCTGACACCATGGGCGCATACAATATAAATCAGATTATCGGATGGAAGCTCCTTCATTCTTTCGGGAATACTATTCATTGGGATGTGTACCGCTTCCTCCAGGTGATAATAATCCCATTCCTCCTGCTCCCTGACATCGACAATAAGATCTGCAGCCAATTCCCCCGCCTTTAGCTTGCGGTCGAAATCTTCCGGTGTTATATTATGGTGAATCATGCGGATCTTCCTTTCTGCCAATGAGCTTTATGAAGCTTATTTGAAGGATAACGAAAAAAAAAGACGAATTCAAGCGGACAATGATTGCTTTTGCCGAGCAGCTTACTATAAAATAATAAACGGTAAGTTTCGGTAAAAGCCTTACATTCCAGTAGGAATGGTTAGAGTTTAAGGAGGAAAGAACATGTCAAATTTAGTCGTAGATGCTTTCATTGAAATTCCAACAGGAAGTCAGAACAAGTACGAGTACGATGAAGACAAGGGAGCCTTCATTCTGGACCGGGTGCTGTATTCTCCAATGCATTATCCGGCCGAATACGGTTATTTGAAGAACACACTGGCGCTGGACGGGGACCCGCTGGACATTCTCGTTCTGACTTCATTCCCGACGTTCCCCGGATGCGTAATCGAAGCCCGCGTGATCGGCGTCCTCATTATGACGGATGATAAAGGACCGGATGAGAAACTGTTAGGCGTTCCCGTGAACGATCCGCGCTATGACGGCGTAAATTCGTTGGAGGATATCCCTCAGCACAAGCTTAAGGAAATCGCCCATTTCTTCGAGGTTTATAAAGATTTGGAAAATAAGAAGACCGTTATCGAAGGCTGGAAGGATGCCGCTTTCGCCGCCAATCTATACCAGGAATGCCTGGATAGACACAGCGGGAAGTAAAGCGGAAGCCGGCCGGGAACAAGTTGACACAAAATTGTCTTTAATTAGTTGTTGACCTTTGCGGACTTGCATGGTACATTATGAAAAAATCAATAACGCAACATAACAGTGATGGAACCAAGCGTAAGGAAGCCTTCAGAGAGCCGATGGTCGGTGTGAATCGGCGGTGATAATTATGCGGAGCATTCCGGAGTTGCTGCGCTGAACAACGAGCGGATGAGAAGGATCCTATTCCCCATCATGCTTCGAAGTAGGTGCGGTCGGCAGAAGCCGTTATCTTCAAGGCCAGCGAATGGCCGCTGAGGCTGTCATGCGCAAGCATACAGCGAATAAGGGTGGCAACACGAAAGTTAACTCTCGTCCCTTCTGTACGGAATCCGTATAGAGGAGATGGGAGTTTTTTAATTTAAATACACGGCTGCTCCCAACCGCCGGGTATCTTACTGACTTAGAGGAGGACAATCAACCATGTACAAAGTGTTAGTTTCTGATCCAATCAGTGATTTGGGCATACGCCAGCTAAGTGAGGCTGACGATGTTATCGTAGACAAGAAGACGGGGCTTTCCGAGGATGAGCTGACAGCCATTATTGGCGAATACGATGCACTTCTCGTCCGCAGCCAGACCAAGGTTACCGCTAAAATCATGCAGGCGGCCGCCCGCTTGAAAGTGATCGGACGCGCAGGCGTCGGCGTGGATAATATCGATCTGGAAGCCGCCACCCAACGGGGCATTGTCGTAGTTAACGCTCCTGACGGTAACACCATTGCCACTTGCGAGCTTACATTCGCCATGCTCATGGCGGTTGCGCGGCAAATTCCGCAAGCCTATAAGAAGACCGTCTCCGGCGAATGGGACCGCAAATCGTTCGTAGGCGTCGAGCTGAGGAACAAAGTGCTCGGAGTTATCGGTATGGGCCGAATCGGCAGCGAGGTGGCCAAAAGAGCCAAAGTATTCGGAATGGAGATTGTAGGCTACGATCCGTTCCTTACCCAGGAGCGCGCCGACAAGCTCGGAGTCAAATTGGCCACGGTGGACGAAATTGCCTCGCAGGCTGATTTTATTACCGTCCATACTCCGCTGACGAATGAAACCCGCAACTTGATCGACCGTCCGCAATTCCAGCTTATGAAAAAGGGAGTGCGCATCGTGAACTGCGCACGCGGCGGAATTATTAACGAGCAGGCGCTGGTGGAAGCTATCGAGGAAGGTATCGTAGCGGGAGCGGGCTTTGACGTATTTGTAGAAGAACCGCCGGCTCCGGACCATCCGCTGTTGAACCATCCGAAAATCGTAGTCACCCCCCATCTGGGTGCTTCCACGGTGGAAGCCCAGGAGAACGTCGCTATCGATGTTTCGGAGGAGGTGCTGCATATTCTGCGCAACGAGCCGTTCAAGAATGCGGTGAATATGCCTCCTGTTCCACCGATCGTGCTGAACAAGCTACAGCCGTACTTCGCGCTGAGCGAGAAGCTGGGCCGTTTCCTGGGTCAAATGACGGAAGGCCCCGCCCAGGAAATCACGGTAGGCTTCACCGGCGAGCTGGCCGACCTGGATACGACCCATCTCAACCGTTACATTGTCAAAGGCCTCCTCTCCAATCACCTGGGCGGAGATGTCAACATCGTCAATGCGATGCATATGGCCAAGCTGAGAGACATCAAAATTGTCGTGCAGAAATCGTCAGCTTCCGAAAGCTTCACTAATCTGATTACCGTAACCTTGAAGACGGATAAAGAAACCCGGACACTGGCGGGAACCGTTCTTGAAGGCTATGGCGAGAGAATTGTGAAGATTGACAAGTATACGGTGGATGCATCTCCGGAAGGCGCCATGCTTCTTATCTCGCATAATGACAAGCCGGGGATGGTCGGCCGGGTCGGAACGCTGCTCGGCATGAACGATGTCAACATCGCATCCATGCAAGTGGGACGGAAGGAAGCGGGCGGCTCCGCAATCATGGTTCTGGCCATTGACAAGCACGCTTCGGCGGAAGTCGTCAACGAATTAAGCAAACTGCCGGAAATTATGAAAGTAAAGCAAATCATTTTGTAAAACGGCACTGTTTGTTTCACGTACAACAAGATTAGTCTCGTTTTTTCAACAAAATCAGGCCTCTTCCACGAATGGAAGAGGCCTGATTTCGATTAATGGCTTACGATTCCGTCGGAAGCAGGATGGAAAAAGTCGTTCCCTGTCCAACGGTGCTTGTCGCGGAAATCGTTCCGCGATGCGCGTCGACAATGTTCTTGACGATGGCAAGCCCGAGACCGGTGCCGCCCGCCGCTCCTCTGGTCCTCGCCTTGTCGGCTTTGTAGAACCGCTCGAAAATATAAGGCAGCGCGTCCGGCGGGATACCCTCGCCTTCATCCTCGATCTGGATCCTTACAGCCGAGGCTTTCATATACTCCGCTTTATCGCAGCGTAGAGTAATGGTTGAGCCTTCCGAGCTGTGGCGAATGGCATTATCCAGCAAGTTCGTCAGAACTTGCTCCAGCCGGTCTTCATCCGCACTGCGGAGCACCAAGTCATGACAGCGCAGGTCGGTTTCGAGCCGAATTCCCTGATCTTTGGAAAGCACAAGAAACTTGCGCTGCACACGCTGGATCAGTTCCATAATGTTAACCTCGCGGAGGTTCATCTCCATGTGGCCGTTTTCCATCCGCGCCAAGTCCAGCAAATCTTTAACAAGTCGCCCCATCCGCAAGGATTCGTCATGAATTACCTGAGCGAGCTCCTTGCGTTCCTCCGGCGATGCCGCAATGTCATCCACCAGAGCCTCACTGTACCCTTGCAGCATGGACAACGGAGTTCTCAGCTCATGGGACACATTGGCTACGAAATCCGTTCTCAGCTTCTCCAGGCGGGTTTCTTCGGTAACGTCACGGATCACCGCAACTACTCCCCGCACCTGCTCCTCCGAATACAGCGGAGCCATGACGACGGACCAGACACCGTTCTTGACATGGAGCCTGGAGCTGATGCCTTTCGTCTCTTTCACCACTTCATTAAACAGCTGGCGCAGAGGGTCCGGAATATGCCCTTTATAAGGGGCCATAGCATCTTCTTCCTGCTCGTCCCAATCCAGCCCGTTCCAATCCTCCATCATCATCTCGCCATGCGGATTGATGAATATGATATTTCCTTCCGGATCAAAGGAAATCACCGCGTCTTCCATACTGTGAAGAACGCTGGCCAGATTTTGCTTCTCATGGTTCAAATCCTTGATCGTCCCCTGAAGCCGGTCGGCCATCAGATTGAACGTTTGGGTCAGCTCGCCGATTTCATCGTTGGAGACGGGAGGAACTCTTTTGTCATACTGGCCATAGATGATGGAGTCGGCCGCTTTCTTCAGCTCGGTCAACGGCTTGGTTATCCGGGTAATAAGGAAGAAGGCGAAGAAGGTCGTCAGCAGAAAGCCCATTAAAGAAACGAGGGCAAACAGCCGCTTGACATATACTTGAGTATCCTCGACCGACTGCATGGATTGATAAACGATCATGACCGAGTACGGCTCGGCCTGCCCTTCGATATACAAGGGCATCGCCACATATACATATCCTCCATGCCATGGGTTCATCGAGACCGAAAATCGCTTGCGAATCGTTTCGCCCGCAAATGCTGCCTCCAGTTCTTCGGGCTTCAGCACTTCCTTGAGCTTGATCATTTTGTCGCCCGCCATGAACAGCGGCTCGTCCATGCTGATCGCCCCCCGTTCCAGAAGCTTCATCCCGGAATCCTGGGTTTCGAGCAATTCGGACAAGGCCTCGAAATAAGGGTTGTCGTTATGGTGGGCAGACGCTTCGGACGCGATCTTATTAGCAAGCCTCAACAGGTTCTCCTCTTGATTGCTTACATTCGGAAAGCTGGTATCGATGTAACGAAATAAGAAGAATCCGAGAATAAGAAGAACGACGGCCACCAGTCCGATAATCGTCATCCAAAGCTTGCCTACCACGCTCTTAATGATGAACACTATTTAGGCACCTCAAGCTTGTAACCGACGCCCCACACGGTAGTAATCATGGAAGCCGCCTCGGGGGAGACTTTGTTCAGCTTCTCCCGCAATCTCTTCACATGGGTGTCCACCGTCCGCAGGTCACCGAAAAATTCATAGTTCCAGACATCCTTCAGCAGCTCCTCACGGGAGAATACTTTATCCGGGGAGATAGCCAGGTAGTGCAGCAATTCATATTC
Source organism: Paenibacillus residui (assembly GCF_042677205.1). NCBI lineage: Bacteria > Bacillati > Bacillota > Bacilli > Caryophanales > Paenibacillaceae > Paenibacillus > Paenibacillus residui. Next base: position 22,026 of record NZ_JBHTIU010000003.1, on the reverse strand, counting down.
TTTCGGAGTCAGTGTCACTTCCTGTCCTCCTGCCGTCACCCGGTGGGCATCATGCTCGATCACCAGATGGGGAAAGACGATATTATTGCTCGAGTTGGCATCCTTGGACAAGTAAGCCGTTGCGGACGAGCGTCGCAGTATCGCTTTCACCCGGTAGATAACTTCCCGCGGGCTGAAAGGCTTGACTACATAATCGTCCGTTCCTACCTCGAAGCCCTGCACCCGGTTGGCCTCCTCCCCTTTGGCTGTCAGCATGATGACTGGGGTCGATTTCACCTGCCGGAGTCTGGCGCATACCTCAATTCCGTCAATTCCGGGAAGCATCAAGTCAAGCAGGATCAGATCATAATCGTGATCCACCGCCTTCTGCAAAGCGATCTCCCCGTTCTCCGCTTCATCAATCTCGTAACCTTCCTTCTCCAGATACATTCTCAGGAGACGGCGAATGCGTTCTTCGTCATCGACCACCAGGATGGTTGTATTCGTTTCTGACATCGGTTGTCACTCCTTCCAGCATGTTCCTCGGCCGTAATGTCGGCCATTCGCTCCCATATATTATACACCGGCATACGAATGAAGTCCCGCAATGATCAGGTTAACCCCGACAAGCGTAAAGACAACCACTATAAAGCCAAGGACGGCGAGCCAGGACGAAGGCTTGCCCTGCCAGCCTTTGGATAAGCGCAAATGCAAGTAAGCGGCATAGAACAGCCAGGTGATGAGCGCCCAGACTTCCTTGGGATCCCAGCCCCAGAAGCGGCCCCAGGCCTCATGCGCCCAGATCATGGCGAAGATCAGCGCCCCCAGCGTAAAGACGGGATACCCGATAGCGACCGCCCGGTAACTGATCTCGTCCAAATCATCCGGATCGAGCCCCTGCAAAGACGGGGCGATCTTCGCTCCGAGCGGCTTGCGCAGAATCAGTCGCAGCAGTCCGTACAGAATTAATCCGCTAATGAAAGACCAGATGACCGTATTGAATTTGCGCCCCGCATCCTTGCCGTTCATCCAGGAAGGTGTGGAGAACAGCGGCTGCTTCATCCCGAGGAAGGGCTTCATCTCTACCGTCTCCATGCCGTGAGGCTTCACGATCGGAGGCAGGACATATACTTCCTTCTGGGTAGTCACCTGCTCTTTACCGGCAGCATCTACGGTCGTTACCTGCTTCTGAAACTCGGCTTTATAACCGGCTGCGTTAAAACCGAACGTGGCTCCGACGAAAGCAATGATCATGATAAGTGAGAAGATAGTGAATTCTACCCCTCTTCTCTCCCAGCGGCCAATCTTCGTCTCCGACTTGAAATCGACCGTTCTCAGCAGGTGCATCAAGCCTCCCGCGAAAGCTACCGCGAAGAAGGCGTCCCCCAAAGCGGCCATGGTAACATGAATAGCCAGCCAATAGCTTTGCAGTGCCGGGATCAGCGGTTGAATTTCCCGCGGGAAGATGGAAGCATAGGCCATAATGACGATTGCTACCGGAATGGTGAATACTCCGATAACCGGCTTCTTGTAAATTAAATAAACGATTACAAAAGCAATGATAATCATCATCGCCAGACAAGTCATAAACTCGTACATGTTACTCGTCGGGATATGCCCTCCGGCATACCAGCGGGTGAAGAAAAACAGCAAATGCATGACCAATCCGGCAACTGTAACAATAAATCCCCGTTTGCCCCACCGGCGGGAATTTTCCTCAGGAGTGCGCCCGCTCCATCTTCTGCCTGTCAACCCCATGACGAACAGCAGGAAAGCAACAGTATACAGAATGAACGCGATCAAGAGATAATTGCCGCTATAGGAGCTGATGTTGTCTAAAAGTTGGCTCACGATTTTCTCCCTCCATAAGTATCTAACGATTTCGCGTCGACGGTCACACCGACCTTGCCTAACGCTTGGGCCACTTCATTGCGAAGACCGATCCAGTTCTTGTTCGTATGAGCGCCCAGGTTAAGCTCCCTGCCGTCAATTCGAAGCCATATCCGGCGGTGCTGCCAGTAGAAGTTCATGATGAGCCCAATCATGGATATGGCGGACGCCACCCAAATATAAGGCATGGCTTTATCGACACGAACGTTTAAATAACTGGTAAACTCGGCAATCTCGACATTTTCCATAGAGCCTGCGGAAATCTCTATTTTCTCGGCGATCGCACCGTTAATGTCATCCTGACGGAACGTTTCCTTATCTATCTGGCGAGGGAAATAGATGAATACCTCGCCATCGGGCGCCAAGTCGGGACCGGTAATCGTAAAGATGAAAGCCGGCTGATTGGGATTGGGCGACAGGGAAATCGGCGTCCCTTTGTCATCCAGTCCGAAATCCGGATAATATCCTTTCACCTGCAGGTGGTAAGGACCGGCTTCATAACTTGTCTCCGGCTCCAGCATCGACAATTCGAAGGGGCCGTACGATTCCCCCGTCTTTTTGTTCGTGATCGACGGCCTTACCGACAGTAAGGTAGGCGTCTGGGCGAAATCGAACTGATACATCAGCAAGTCCCTGTATTCCAGCGGCTTATTCACTACAATATCCTGGCGGTGCACTTCCTTCAATTCCGGTTTTGCAAATGGATCATCGTCGCAATTAGCGGTACATTCATACAGAATTCCTTTCGTTTCAAACTTCTTGTAAACGTTAATATCCTTCTCCCGGAACTTTTCCGTCATTTCTTCCTGGTCATAAAAATCGACGGTAAATTTCTCGTTCTTAAAATAATATGGCGTATCCGGAATCCGGACCGTCTGCCCCTCGAGAAAACCCATGTACTTGTCCATATGCCAGCCCGGAATCCCTCTCATAAGAACGGCAAGCAGGAAAATAATGAGGCCGATATGCAAAATGTAAGGACCCCAGCGGCTAAATCTGTATTTCTCCGCCATAAGGGCTGAACCGTCCGTATGGACCCGGTACCTCTTCTTGCGCAGCTGTGCAGCCATCTCGTCTACCCAAGCGGCCGCCGCCGTTTCATCTTCGGATGAAATGGGCAGTTCCGCAGAATAAGAAACCTTCTGCCGTTTGATAAAAATAAGGTGCTTGCGGATTTTCTGCTTGCTGAGCGCTCTGTACAGCGGAAGAACGCGGTCCAGACTGCAGACTACAAGCGAAGTCCCTATCATAAACAGCAAGGTGATAAACCACCAGGATTCATAAGTATGGGACAAGCCCAGCAAATAATAAATATGGCCGAGAGTGCCGTAGTTTTCTTTGTAATAGGTCGAAGGATCAAAATTGATAAATGTACTTTCCTGAGGGTATATCGTTCCGAGAATCGACAGCAAAAGAGTAATAATAATCAGATAGACTGCTATCTTCACGGAAGAGAAGAAATTCCAGATCCGGTCAATCCAGGACGGATTGGTCTTCTGCGACCTTCGCGCGACCCCGTCGTATCTCATCTCCAACGGCGCGTTGCCCGCGTCATCCATTAAAGGCTTCCCGCAAGATTCACAAAGTACGGTCCCCACATGATTCTGGTGACCGCACTCGCATTTCGTATTTTCAATCACCTGTTGCCACCTCCCGAAGCCAATGCTGATCTTTATTGCCGAGTATATAGCTTGGAGACGCTGTGTTCAATGAAAGGCTCGTCCATCATCCCGACCTTGATCTGATCGATCGTTCCGTCCGGCTTAACAAACACGGTGGACGGATACTGGGTGATTCCGTATTGTTTTCTCACCTTCTCATCGCTGTCGAGCAGGATCGGAAAGGTCACCTTGGCCTGATTGACGAAATTCTGCGCCTTGAGCTTGCTCTCTCCGGCGTTAACCCCTAGGACGATAACATCGGATGAAGCCCATTTCTCGTATTGCTTCTGCAGATCGGGCATTTCTTCGCGGCAGGGCTCGCAGTAGGTCGCCCAGAAGTTAATCACGATGGCCTTTCCTTTCCAGTCCGCAAGACTCCGTTCATTTCCCTCCAGATCCATAAGCTTGAACTGGGGGGCGGGGCCTCCGGGTTCAGCCTTCAGCCCGCTGTCATTCACAGCAGAATATACGGTCCATCCGCCAAGAACAATAATGGAGCTCAGGATGATCATCTGCATCCATCTTCTATATTTTCCCAAACCGATCACCTTCATCCCGCAATAGCTAAACTCCCCCCTAATTATATCTAAAATGAAGGGAGCAGCTTATTTGCTATTTTGAACATTGTGTGACCGTAAAGCCGCGGCTTTCAACGCTTCCACCTCATGTTTGTCCAGATGGCGGTATTTCCCCCTGGGCAGTCCCGCAAGCAGTATCGGGCCGAATTGAATTCTCTTCAATTTGAGCACAGGAAAATGAACCGCCTCGAACATTCTTCGCACCTGGCGGTTCCTGCCTTCATAGATCGTTATTTGAATAACCGTCTGATTCTTCTCCGGATCTATATCATGATATTCGACTTCTGCGGGCGCCGTAGGGCCATCATCCAGCTCTACCCCCTGCTGCAGCTGCTCCAGAACCGTTCCGTGCGGGACCCCCTTCACCGTAGCCAGATACGTACGCGGCAGGTGATATTTAGGGTGCGTCAATAAATTCGCGAATTCGCCGTCGTTGGTGAGCAGCAGCAAGCCTTCCGTATCGTAATCCAATCTTCCGACCGGATAAACCCGTTCCTTGATGCCTTTAAGGAAGTCCGTGACCACCTTTCGCCCCTCGGGGTCCTTAACGCTCGTTATGACTCCTCTCGGCTTGTTAAATAGCAGATACATTTTCTTCTGAAGGCGGATGGCTCGTCCGTCCACTTTGATCTCATCCTGCTCAGGATCGACCTTCACGCCCAGATGGGTCACTACGGCATCGTTAACCTCTACCCTTCCGGCGGTAATATATTCTTCACATTTTCTTCTCGAAGCTACACCCGCTTGGGCGAGCACTTTCTGCAATCTTTCCATATATGCCTTCACCTCAAAACTAATGATAACCATCCTGAAGTGAAATCACAAGGGAGTCCCAGGGAAAGTACGTTCCCGGGCAATGCAGGTGATGCCCATATAGCTGTCTGGAGGAAAATTCGAATTGTTCGTACAAACGAAGAATAAGGCGCTGGATGACAAATAACTGTTCCTGCACCTGCGGAGTCTGTCCGGAAGATTCGATATGGGAAAAGTCTCCTTCCAGACAAAGATGAATGTAATGGGGATCTGTCGGGGTGAAAGAAGAGATGATATCTCCATCCGATGTAACCAGAAAATCATAGCCTTTGCCGTTAATGGAGGAGCAAGCCGAATGATGAATGATGATGCCGGAATACGGCCGCATGCCGTTCACCTCTCGATGTAAGAATGCTTTAGTATATGAGAACGGCATGGATTGGGTCACCCGAATACGAGATAGCAGACCAGGATGGAGGCAATAAAGCCCACCGCATCGGATATAAGGCCTACCTTGAGAGCGTAACCCGCTTTGCGGATGCCTACGGCACCGAAATAAACCGTCAGCACGTACAGCGTCGTATCCGTACTTCCTTGAATAGTCGAGGCGATACGTCCGATCAGCGAATCGGGCCCGAACTGCCCCATTAAATCAGCGGTGTATGCGAGCGAGCCGGAGCCGGTTAAGGGGCGCAGAATGGCCAAGGGCAGAACTTCGCCGGGCACCCCGATATAATCGAGGGCCGGGCGGATCAGCCCGATCATCATATCCATGGCTCCCGATGCGCGGAACACCGAAATCGCAACCATCATCCCGACCAGCTGCGGAATGATCGACACCGCTGTCTGGAAGCCGTCCTTCGCCCCTTCAACGAACGACTCATAGACGGGCACCTTTCGGTATGCGGCAAATAGCGGAATAAACGCAATGATTACCGGGATCGACCAAGCTGAAATCAGGGTGAGGATGGAATACAAGACGGCTCATCCTTTCAAGACGAATTAATGCTGCTGCGGCTTCTGTACCAGCGGTCGACGATAATTGCCGCGGCTGTAGCAATGGCGGTAGACAGCAGCGTCGTGCCGACAATCTCCGCCGGATTGGCGGATTGATAATTGAGGCGGATCGCGATCAACGTAGTCGGAATGAGAGTGATGCTGGCCGTGTTGATAGCGAGCAGAGTGGCCATTGCCGGGCTGGGAGAGTCCTTGTCCGGATTAAGCTTCTGCAGCTCCTGCATCGCTTTGATGCCCATGGGAGTCGCCGCATTCCCCAGCCCGAGCAAATTGGCGCTCATGTTGGACATAATGTAGCCGAGGGCGGGGTGATTGTCCGGCACACTGGGAAACAAAAAGCGGACGACCGGCCTCAGCATGCGCGACAGTATCTTCAACAGGCCGGCATCTTCGGCAATCCTCATCATCCCCAGCCAAAAGACCAGAATGCTGATTAAGCCGAAGCAGATCGTCACCCCGGATTTGGCGCCGTCAAAGACGGCTTGGGTAACCGTCTCTATTCGGCCGTTGATGGCTGCGACAATAAATCCGGCAAGGATAAAAAAGAGCCAAATCCAATTAACCATCGTCCCCCTCCTCCTTGTCCTTCGGACTGAATCAATGGGATAAAGTAAATAAGGCGCTCCATACCTGCTTGAGCCTGTAGATAAATCCGCCGTTTCCGGATGCGGGACCGTCCTCTGTAAAGCGGAATGCGGAACGAACGCTTGTCGCCAATTGCGGGCTGCCTTCCGCATAGATGGGCACCGTACCAATCATTTGGCCGTCCATCAGAAGCTTCAGAATTCCCCTCTCGCCCAGCCGGTAAGAGGCTGTCCCTTCCTGCAGAAGCTCGGGCTCCATCGCAATCCGGGCTGCCTCCTCATCGGTCATCGGGTAATTGAAGGAAGCACCCAGCACCAAGCCGTCTCCCGCTTTATCCCCTTGCTTGACCAGCGGTTGAAGCGGATAATGCCGGAAGCCGTAATCAAGCATATTGCTGTGATCCAGCCAATCGTTCGGGTCGTTGAGCGTCACCGCGGCCAGCTGCTGTCCGTCCCGGGTGGCCGAGGAGATAAGCGTTCTTTTGGCCTGCTTCGTATAACCGGTCTTTACTCCGTCGGCACCGGGATAGATGTTCAACATCCGGTTTTTGTTATTCCATACGGCGTCCCATTTCTCCTCGGGTCTGGGCACCCTCTTCGTCTTGGTCTTCACGATTTCCTGGAACACGGAGTTTTTCAAGGCATAGGCCGTCAGCTTGGCCATATCATTGGCCGAAGAATAATGCCCTTCCATGTCCAGTCCGTGCGGATTCATGAAGTGCGTGTTATCCATGCCCAGCTCCTGCGCCTTCTGATTCATAAGAAAAGCAAAGCCCTCAATCGAACCGCCGATATGCTCGGCGATTGCCACTGCCGCATCATTCCCGGACCGCAGCATCAAGCCATAGAGCAAATGATGCAGGCTCATTTCCTCTCCAAGCTTTAAATATAGAGAGGAGCCTTCTTTGCCGAAAGCACTCTGGCCGATCTTGACCATATCGCTGAGGTTTCCGTTCTCAATAGCTACGATAGCCGTCATTACCTTCGTCAGGCTCGCAATTTTCATGGGCTTATCCCCTTGCTTGCTGTACAGTATTCTTCCGGATGTGACGTCGATCAGGGAAGCCGCCTCGGCGTAAGTGGATAATGCCGGCGGCTCGGCCTTAACTGCAGCGGGAGTAACTCCCCAGCCGGCCAGCAGCGAGCCGATGACGATCCATAAGACGATGGTTCTTCTCATAATTTCCCCCCCAATGGTCTTCAGCCGTTACTTGTCCGCAGACATATTTGGTTTATATATATGCAGGGAAGACGGGGAACATGTCCGGCTTCGTGAGATGGGTCAGACTGCTGCCTTCCTTTCATAGGGGGGATACCGTTTTAATCGGGCTGATTTCCCTGTCTTTTCCCGAAAAGACATCCACTTTTCGCATGTCCTCAACGGGATTGGCTTGATCCTCATCGAGTAGGAGGAGGCGCCTAGCCTCCGTCCTCTCACACCACCGTACATGCGGGTCCGCATACGGCGGTTCCAAAAGGTTAACAAAGTTCTAAATAACGAGAAAGCAAACTTTTCAGCCCTTTTGCTTCCCAATAGGAAGTCGGAAGGGCGTTGTTTGTGTTTCGAGACATTTCCCACGCTCCTCGTCTGGAGTTAGCCATGACGAAACAGGCCCATTCTGGGACCCCTAGTGCTCGAAGTTCGCGGATTCGGGTACGTACCCGTTTCCATTGCTTCCAGAGGCACATCCGTAATCTGCGACGAATCCATTGGTCGAATTTCTCGCAGTGACCTTTCGCCGAGGCTAACCGGAAATAGCCAATCCAACCCATGAGGTATCGGTTAAGCTGTGCAATTCGGTTTTCCATGGACATCGACCGCGTTCGGTTCGTCAGCTCTCGCACCTTCTCTTTGAATCGCGAGATCGTTTGTGGAGCTAGTCGAATCGTCGCTTTCTTGTCCCGTAGGAAGCTGAACCCAAGGAACTTGCGGTTCCATGGGCGATCTACCGCGCTTTTCTCTCGATTCACTTTTAGTTTTAGCTTCCCTTCTACAAAGCGTGTTACCGAATCCATCACGCGTTCGCCCGCACGTTTACTGGCTACGAAGATATTACAGTCGTCCGCGTAGCGGACGAATCGCAATCCCCGTTCGGTAAGCTCTTTATCCAAGTCGTCCAGTAGAATGTTCGCTAGAAGTGGGCTCAGTGGACCTCCCTGCGGCGTACCCTCACCCGTTTTCTCGGTCACGCCATTCGCCATGACCCCTGCGTTAAGGTAGGCACGAATAAGCTTCAGAACACATTTGTCCGTCACTTTCCTGGCTACCCTTGCCATCAGCATGTCGTGGTTTACTCGGTCAAAGAACTTTGCCAAGTCCATGTCTACGACCCATCGAAAACCTTCTTGCATGTAGCGTTGGGCTTGCTTTACCGCATCGTGTGCTCGCTTCCCAGGCCGGAAACCGTAGCTATGCCTCGAAAAGTCCGCGTCGAAAATCGGGGTCATCACTTGTAGAAGGGCTTGTTGAAGAAAGCGGTCCATCACGGTCGGGATCCCAAGCAGCCTCACTCCGCCTCCGGGTTTGGGGATTTCCACCCGTTTGACGGGCATGGGTCTGTAGGTTCCCGCGAGAAGTTCGGTCTTCACCGCCTCCCAGTGTGTTTTCAGGTAAGCTTGTAGATTTGCTACCGTTACATTGTCCACACCGGGCGCTCCTCCGTTCTGTACCACTCGCTTGTAGGCGAGCCGGAGGTTATCTCCTCTGAGCATTCGCTCCAACAAGTCGTTATTTGCTTCGCGAGAGGAAGGGTCGATTTGTGCCGACGAAGAACTCGGCGCTCCGGCATACCCTGACGGCTTCACCGCTTCTCTTTGCCGCAAGCTCTCTCGCGAGATTTTCTGCTGTCTCTGCCCTTCATGCGAACGCATCGGTTTCCTCTCTCCTTTCGGTTCAGCCCTTCCGGTTTCTGGCGTCCCGTACTCCCGTACTATGGCCTCTGCTGACTCCTGCGGATTCAGCGTGGCTTCTCAACCACGGTTACGAAGTGACTTCGCGTATTCCGCAGGTCTCCCCAGATAAGAGCGTCATCTTTCCGCCCGCAGCCACTCGAGTATACAAGACTAGCTCTTGGCGACTTCGGATTTCGTCCTGTTGCGGGGACTCATCCAGCTTGCCTTGCCTCAAATCGAGTTCGTGTACCTTGGCTCGTGCATTTGCCTATAAGCTTCCTTCAGATTCCGCCTCACGGCGGACACCCTTGCTCTTGGCTAACGGTAGGCGTTCGCCAGCCCCCGTTCGGGACTTTCACCCTAGAGATGACGCCCATGCTGGGCGTACGCAAAAAAGCCATGCAGCTACTGCATGGCTTTGGTACAAACCTGCGACCCTAAGCTAACCCCCATACAGCATGTCCGTTTTCCTTCCTAATAAAGGCCAAACAAAAAAACCGCGTCATCCGACTGCGGCTTTACTCATGATTATGCGGAACTATTAAAACAATTTGGACAGTACTTTCTCCACCTTGGACAAATGCTCAAGCATACGCCGGGATGCGGTCGTTTCCTGCTGCCGCAAAATAGCCTCGTAAATATCCTGATGCTCCTTGACGAGTCGGTTGGCCGTAGCCCTTTCTCCATAAAACCACAGCTGCCTGGTCTCTTTAATCGTCTCCTCCAGCTTGTGAGTGAGGGATTCCATCATCTGCAGGAGCAGGGAGTTATGAGACGCTTTGGCAATCGCCAGATGAAAGCGGATATCCGCTTCCTCCTCCTTCCGGTCGTCACCCGCATTCTCCTTCATGCTTCGCATAATAGCGGACAGCTCGGCCAGATCGTCTCCTGTCCGATAGCGGGCGGCGAGCGTGGCACAGCCCGTCTCCAGCACTTTGCGCACTTCCATCATCTCCTTCAACGAATCCGCCTGATGGAATAAGGCCGGGAAGCCCCCTTGAACGCTGCCGGACTCATCCCCGGCCGGAAGGGTCTGGCTGACGAAGGTTCCTCCGCCCTGCCGGATTTCCAGGAAGCCCATAGCCTTCAGCGCGCTTAACGCCTCCCTCAGAGTCGAACGCCCGACTCCATAATCCGCCGCCAAATCTACAACCGACGGAAGCCGTTCCCCGGGCTTAAGCTCTCCGGAACGGATTCGCGAATGTATATCATCCATAACGATTTCGTAGCTCTTTTGCGCTTTGACTTGTTTTACACTCATTTGCTCGGTATCCTCCAGCCAATCTTTCATAACAACCATATACAATGATTTAATCATAAGCTATAATGAAGAAAAAGTCATCAGATGACCTGATTAATTTTTATCCCGGGGAGGATACTCTTATGCTGGAGCAAAATGTTCGCCGGCAGCTCATCGACATCGTCGGCGAAGCCTATTTTAAAGACGATAATGAGGCGTTGGTCACTCATTCCTATGATGCAACCCCGATGGTCCAGGCCATGCCCGACGCCGTCATTTATCCGGAAAATAAGGAGCAGATCGCGCTAATTTTGAAGCTTGCCAACGAGCATCGCATTCCGATCGTAGGCCGGGGGGCCGGCACCAATCTCTGCGGAGGGACGGTTCCCGTCGAGGGCGGGATTGTACTCGTTATGAACCGGATGAATCGGCTCATCGAGATCGATCAAGACAACTTGACCGCCACCTTCCAGCCAGGATTGAATACGAAGCATTTTCATATGGCTCTCGAAGAGCTTGGCCTGTTCTATCCGCCCGATCCGAGCAGCATGGTTATCTCCACGCTCGGCGGCAACATTATGGAATGTGCCGGAGGGCTGCGAGGGCTCAAGTACGGGACGACCAAGGATTACGTTCTTGCCTTGGAGGCCGTGCTTCCATCCGGGGAAATTATCCGAACGGGCGGTAAGCTCTACAAAGACGTGGCCGGATACGATTTGACGAAGCTGTTGGTCGGCTCGGAAGGAACCTTGGCCATCATTACCGAAGCGACCGTCAAGCTGCTGCCGGCACCGAAGTACAAGCAGACGATGCTTGCTATGTATAAAGATATCCATGCCGCCGCGCGAACGGTTTCCAAAATCGTCGGTAACCGGATCATTCCCGCGACGCTGGAATTTCTGGACAACGCCACGCTGCGGGTTGTAGCTGAATTTAACAAGCTGGACCTGCCGCTTGATATGGAAGCTATTCTGCTTATTGAGCAGGATGGGGACGACGAGGCTTCCATTCGCCGGGACATTGAACAAATCGTCGATATTTGCCGCCAGGAGGGGGCAGCGCAGGTACAGATGGCCCGTGATGCAGAGGAAGCTGATAAGCTAATGACCGCTAGGCGCAGCGCCTTATCGACATTGGCGCGCATTAGGCCGACTACCATTCTGGAGGACGCTACCGTCCCCCGCTCCAAAATTGCCGAAATGGTTCTGGCGATTAACGAAATCGCTCGGAAGTATAACGTTCATATCTGTACGTTCGGACATGCCGGAGACGGCAACCTTCATCCAACCTGTACAACCGATGCGCGAAATCATGAGGAAATTGAACGGGTGGAGCAGGCGTTCGCGGAAATTTTCGAGGCAGCGATCGAGCTGGGAGGCACGATTACCGGAGAGCATGGAGTTGGAATGGTCAAGGCCCCCTACTTGGAATGGAAGGTCGGGCCCGTTGGAATCGAAATTATGAAAGGGATCAAGCAGGTATTCGATCCCAACAACATTATGAATCCCGGTAAAATCTTTGCCAGGGAAACACGCAAAAGAGTGGTGGTGCAAAAATGAAACCGACAGCAGAAACCCGGCATACGTCAGCTTCCACACCTTCAGCCCCAATCCGTCCTGAGCATTCCGGGCCACCTCAGAAGCCAGTGAAAACGGTTAATCCGTTAGCGGAGGCGCTGCAATTGAAGCTCGACTATGAGGAGCTGACGAATTGCATGCGATGCGGCTTCTGCCAGCCGGCCTGCCCCACCTTTAACGAAACCGGTCTGGAGGCCGCCTCCCCGCGGGGCAGAATCGCCTTGATGAAGGCGGTGGCGGACGGCTTGATGGAGCCGGATCAAGCCTTCAAGGACCAGATGAATTTATGCCTGGGCTGCAGAGCTTGCGAGCCGGTGTGCCCGTCCGACGTCAAGTACGGGCATCTGCTCGAACAAGCCAGAGAGGCCATCGAGCAGCATACCCATCATCCGCCCCATATCCGATTTGTGCGAAGCGTCATGTTCAAGCATATGTTCCCTAAGCAAAGCCGGATGAAATTGCTCGGCAAGGGACTCAGGTTGTATCAGAAATCCGGCCTGCAGTGGCTGGCGCGGAAATCGGGAGTCATGAAGCTGTTCCCGGAATCCATGAGCCAGATGGAAAAAATACTGCCGGAAGCGAGCGCCAAGGGAGTTATTGAAACATTGGGCACCGTCTTCCCGGCAGAAGGCGAGAAAATAGCGCGAGTCGGCATGTTCCGCGGGTGCATTATGGATGTGCTGTTTACGGAAACCAACATTAATAGCGTCAAGCTGCTGGCGAAGGCCGGGTTTGAAGTAATTCTTCCCGAAGCGCAAAATTGCTGCGGGGCGCTTCATGCCCATAGCGGCGAGATGGAAGCGGCTAAGGAGCTGGCGAGGCGAAATATAGCGGCCTTCCGGGATGCCGGAGTCGATTATATCGTATCCAATGCTGGAGGCTGCGGGGCCCTGTTGATGGAGTATAATCATTTACTTCATGACGATCCGGAATGGGCCGAAGCGGCTCATTGGTTCGCGGAAAGAGTTGTCGATATCAGCGACCTTCTGTTCCGCCGGGGCCGGCTGCCCCGCTTCCACGGCGGTCATGCGGACGACGGGCCGGTTACCGTCACCTACCAGGACTCCTGCCACCTTCGGAACGTCATGAAGGGTGGCATCGCCCCCCGGCAGTTGATTAAACGCGCAGGGAACGTGAATTTCGTGGAATTGAAAAATGCCGACAAATGCTGCGGCTCCGCCGGGATTTATAATTTGGTCCAGCCGGACATGGCCAATGATATTCTCGAGCATAAGATGGAGCACGTGAAAAAAACCGAAGCCCGCTACCTTCTTACCAGCAATCCCGGCTGTCTGCTGCAGATGAAGCTCGGCATTGAGAAGGAGAAGCTAGGCTCCTCCATGAAAGCCGTTCATATCGTTGATTTCCTGTATGAGCGTATGAATGAGGATACAACCGACAGCGGATCCTAACCGCAAACCGGATGCCGGTCCAATGAGAAAACAGAATAAACCGGTCCAATCATAAAGGAAGAAGCCTTCGGAATCACTGTATAAGTGGAATGAAGGCTTCTTTTATACATCTTGCCGTTGGAAAACGAATTAGGTCGCTAGACTTTTCACAATGAGCACGGAAAAGGAACGCCCATTGACCTTCGAAAGGCCCCGCTTGGAGCCTTATCTTATCATTAGGAAAGCATGTTTTGACCTGCAGTTTGGTTCTGACCTTGCGTTGTGCTTGTTGTTGTGGTGGAATTCGGCGTAATAGCGGTGTTTGCAGCGTTTGTCTTCATCATGCTTTGAATTTTCTCTACAACCTGCGGAGCGGAATCGATCAGACGCTCGAACAAGTGGGTCTGATTATCCAACGGAACTATCCGCACCCCTTGCTGTCCGACTACGAGAAAAGCGATAGGCGTGATCGATATTCCGCCCCCGCTCCCCCCTCCGAACGGAAGAGAAACCTGTGCATGGTTAGCCTCATGAGGAGTCCCCGGCGTTCCGGCTCCCTGATCGGTAACAAATTCACTGCCACCCGCCGCAAATCCAAAGCCCACCTTGGAAATCGGCAAGATCACGCTGCCATCCGGAGTTTCCACCGGATCGCCTACGATCGTATTGACATCCACCATGTCGCGGATATTTTCCATGGCCGTCTTCATTAGGCCTTGGATAGGATGTTCTGCCATGTTTTGAATCCTCCCTTCACTTTCATCGTGCGAACCAGCAGCATTAGTCCTGCAACCATAGCATAACCCAGGCGAATTTTCGCTATGCACGTAACTTCCGTGGTAAATAGTGTCCGGTTATATTGTGGCTGAACCTGAATTTCGGGCTCCGTTTGGAGTCGGACATGTCTTAACAGATAACCGAGTAGAGTCGATTTCACGCTCCAGAGAACTCCCGTCAACAGGGCGGTTTCCGGGGCATCTCCTGCTCCGATTCGCGTTATCCAGACCATCTGGCTTATTTTGAAGCGGGATAGAGTCGATTTCATCCAGGCCGCATAATTATCCACTTGGCTGAGGAATATTTTAAATTTGCGGTAAGCTTCCTGAATCTTCTCCCAATTGATTATTTCCTTGGTTTCGTTAAGGTGTTCGCTGCTTTTCTCATCCAGCCCCTTGGTCTGAACCTTCAGTCCTTTGTCCAAACCTTTAAACTTGATAACCGGCACTTCGTATCTTAACCGGATTATTCCGTATAGGGCATGAAGTTGAATATAGAGTCTATCGTTTTCCTTGACCCGGGAGGCGAATATTTTCACGGTCAAATGACTGAAGGAGACAATAACGGCGATGATGATCAGAGCAGCCGCTAATAGAATCCAAAAAACAAGCATGGGCAAGCCTCCTCAAATATAATCCCCCACAAAGTGACGTATGCCTTCGAATCGTATTGCAAATAATTTGCGGGGAGCCCCGGAAAATTTCAATAATACCTAAAAAAACCCCGATGCGAAGAAGAATTCATCCCGAATCCATCACATGGAGTTTAGTATGTGCCTACAATATGAAAACATTCGTTTTACTCTTTATATTCTGACTTGATATCATCGAAGGTGAGCTGCTCAACCTCCAGCTTCTCGAACAGCAGTCTCGTTTCTTCTTCCAGATCGCCGCTCTGCCCGAAACGATCCATCTCCGGTAACTGTTCAATGCTCTTCAAGCCGAAATAATCCAGAAATTGCTTGGTCGTGCCATACAAAATGGGTCTGCCTATCGCCTCGGCCCGCCCCACCTCTTCAATCAGCTCTTTGGCCACCAAAGTATTCAGAGCGCGGTCGGATTTGACTCCCCGGATCTCCTCGATTTCCACCCGGGTGATCGGCTGTTTATAGGCAACGATCGCCAACGTTTCCAGTGCGGCCTGGGATAGGGAAGTTCGGGACGGCGAATAAGCTAGCCGTTCGAAAAAAGGAGCATGCTCGGGCAAGGTCGTCAATTGGTACGAACCCGCCATCTCCACGACTTGGATCCCTCTCTGCCCGGATTTGAATTCTTCCTTCATCTGCTCCAGGACTGCCGTCACCTGCCTGACATCCTGCTCAAGCACCTCAGCCAGTTGCTTTGCATCCAGACCCTCGTCCCCTGCCACAAAAAGCAAACCTTCAATAGCTGATTTCATCTGTTGTGTATTCATCGATTCCCTCACTCTCATCCTCTTTCGCCTGGATGACAATATCCTCAAACAGTTTGTGCTGATAGCACTGTATTTTTTTCATCTTCATCAGCTCAAGCAAGGCGAGGAAAGTAACGACGATATCCTCCCGGCTGTACCCCGTTTCCAACAATTTGGAAAATAACACTTTACCCCCGCGATTGCCCAGTATGGATACAATTTCAGTAATCCGGTCTTTGACGGATATTTCATCCCTGCGGATCTTGGCGACCCGGTTCCGTTCGGCCATCTTACGGAGCGCTTTCTGAAAGGCCCAGACCAAATCGGCGACGTGAAGCCCTTCCACCGGATTAACCTCCACCTTCGGAATGAAGGCCGTCAGGTCCTCCGGCTCCCTGGTATAGATCAGGCTGCGTTCCAATTCCCTGTCTTTCAAGTGCTCGGCGATTTCCTTATATTTGCGATATTCAATCAGCTTCCGGACCAACTCCGCCCGCGGATCTTCCCCTTCTTCCTCCTCCATTCCGTCCCAATCGAGCTCGATCACGGGAGGCTTGGGGAGCAGCATCTTGCTCTTAATGGACAGCAGTGTGGCGGCCATGACGAGAAATTCGCTGGTCACCTCCAGCTCAAGCTCCTGCATGGTGGATAGATAGTCCAGATATTGATCCGTTATTTCCTTAATCGGAATGTCGTAAATGTCTACCTCGGCCTGATCGATCAAATGCAGCAGCAAATCGAGGGGGCCTTCGAACGTTTCCAATTTGAAAGTGATCTTCATTCCTAGTCCCCCTCATCATACCGAATAACCTTTCATCAGCCATTGATTGACCAGTTGAAACAGCATTTCAAGCAACCGCTGCCCTGCCGGAAGCGCAAGAAGCGCAATGAGTACGAGCAGGCCCCATTTCTCATACTTGTCCAGATAGGCCGCCGCCCGCTCACCGGCCAGATGTCGCAGCAGCTTCCAGCCGTTCAACGGATAAATAGGCAGCAGATTAAGCAGAAATAGCATAACATTGACGATATAACAGTAGTGCAGAATTCCCTTAAACAAAGCCCCTGCCCATGAGCCCCCACCTGCCGCTACCGGAAGCTCCAGAAACAGCCAGCCGAACAGAAGCGCCAGCACCAGATGCAGCAGCGGCCCGGACAATGCCCACAGCGCCAGCTTCCCTTTGGCGGATTTCCCGAAGTGATCCGGATGGACCGGCACCGGCCGGTTCCATCCGTAGGGGCCGAACAGCACCATGACCGTTCCCAGAGGGTCGAGATGCTTGCCCGGATTTAAGCTGAGGCGGCCTTGCTCCCCGGCGGTTCTGTCCCCGAGCCAGCGGGAGAACAGGGCCATCCAGCAGCCATGCAACGTAACGGCAAGCAGGAAAGCTACCGCCCGAAACAACAGCGTATCCAGATCAATGTAAGGCCCGAAGTCCATTAGGCCTGCAGCTGCTTGACAAGATTGACCATTTCAATAGCGGTCGTTGCGGCTTCCCAGCCCTTGTTGCCGGCTTTGGTGCCCGCTCTTTCCACGGCCTGCTCTATGGAATCGGTAGTCAGTACGCCGAACACCGTCGGAATACCGGTCTTTAGGTTGATTGCGGCCACTCCCTTGGAAACCTCGCTGCATACGTAATCGAAATGAGGCGTAGACCCCCGGATCACAGCACCCAAAGTAATGACGGCATCATACTTGCCGCTTTCCGCCATCTTCTGGGCGATCAGCGGGATTTCGAAAGCGCCCGGAACCCAGGCGATCTCGATCTCCTCCTCCAGCACCCCGTGGCGCTTAAGAGCGTCCAGAGCCCCCGACAGCAATTTGTTGGTGATAAATTCGTTAAACCGGCCTACCACGATTCCGTATTTTGCTTCTTTAGAAACTAAATGTCCTTCATACCATTTTGCCATGTTTGTTCGTCTCCTCTTCTGTGTCGTTTATAAAATGAAGCAAATGACCCAATTTTTCCTTCTTGGTGTGCAGATAGCGGGTATTGCTTTCGTTCTCTTCCATCTGAATCGGGACTCTTTCCACCACTTCCAGGCCGTAGCCCTCCAGACCTTTGATTTTGCGCGGGTTATTCGTTAACAGCTTCATCTTGCGCACTCCCAGGTCCTTCAGAATTTGCGCTCCGATTCCATATTCGCGCAAATCGGGGGCAAAGCCAAGCTTGAGATTGGCGTCAACCGTATCAAGTCCCTGCTCTTGAAGCTTATAGGCCTTCAATTTATTGATCAAGCCGATTCCGCGGCCCTCCTGCCTCATATAGAGCAGAACGCCGGAGCCTGCCTCGTCGATTTGCTTCAATGCAGCGGCAAGCTGCGGTCCGCAATCACAGCGTTGGGAGTGGAAGACGTCGCCGGTCAAGCATTCCGAGTGAACGCGGACAAGCGTCGGCCGGGAGCCGTCAATCTCCCCTTTGACAAGTGCGACATGCTCCTTGTTATCCACCTGATTTGTATAGGCGACCGCGGTAAACTGCCCGAAATCGGTAGGCATCTTCACCTCGACTTCGCGTTTGACCAGGTTTTCCTTCTCATTGCGGTAGCGAATCAAATCGCGGATCGTAATCAGCTTCAGGTCATGCTCTTTCGCAATCCGGGCCAAGTCCGGCACCCTGGCCATCGATCCGTCTTCCTTGATGACTTCGCAAATGACCGCTGCCGGGGACGAGCCGCACATCACCGCCAAATCGACGGCCGCCTCGGTATGGCCCGCTCTGCGCAGCACCCCGCCCTTCTTGGCGATCAGCGGGAAAATATGCCCGGGCCTGCGGAAATCCTCCGGCTTCGCCCGCGGGTCTATCAAGGCTTGAACCGTCAGAGAGCGCTCATGCGCGGAAATGCCCGTAGTCGTCTCTATATGGTCTATCGAAACGGTAAAAGCCGTACCGTGATAATCCGTATTATGATTGACCATCGGCGGCAAATTCAGCTCGCTCGCGCGCTCCTCCGTAATGGGCGCGCAGACAAGCCCTCTTCCTTCCTTGATCATGAAATTGATGACCTCGGGAGTTGCCCGTTCCGCCAACGCGATAAAATCGCCCTCGTTCTCCCGGTCCTCATCGTCCACCACGATTATTACCTTGCCTATGCTTAAATCATAAATCGCTTCTTCAATTTTATCAAATTGTACCGGATCCGCCATAGCGTATCCCCCCTTTTCCATTAATAAAATCCGTGATCGGCCAAAAAGCTTTCCGTCAATACCGGTTTCCTACCGGCGCGGCCCGCTGGCTGCTCCCGGAAGGATAACAGTCTCTCCACATATTTGCCCAGGATATCGCATTCGATATTGACCGCTTCTCCCGGCTCCTTGTGCTGCAGAACCGTTTGCGCAAGCGTATGAGGAATTATCGAAACGGTAAAATAGTCGCTCTCCGCCTCGACGACGGTCAGGCTGATCCCGTCTATTGTTATCGAGCCTTTGGGAACGATGTATTTCATAATGGCCGGCTCCTCCGGCTCCAACCGGAAGACGACGGCGTTATCTTCCCTGCGTCTTGACGAGATAACCGCCGTCGAATCCACATGCCCTTGTACGATATGTCCGCCGAAACGGCTCTGCGCGGACATGGCCCGTTCCAGATTGACCCGTTTCCCGGGTGCGAGCTGATGAAGAGTCGATCTGCGGAACGTCTCGGGCATGACATCTGCGGTAAAAGATGCGTCGTCAAAGGCAATGACCGTCAAACAAACCCCATTGACCGCAATGCTGTCTCCAACCTGAATATCTTCCAGCACGCGTTTGCTTTCAATCGTTAAAATCATGGCCTCTCCCTGCCTGGAAATGCGGCGCAGGGTTCCGATTTCTTCCACAAGTCCGGTAAACAATTAACTTCCTCCTTTCCGATCTCTGCTGCATCTATTTATTTCTTCACCGGATATCCAACGATACAAATATCCTCATCAAATCTCTCCACCTTAAGCCTATCTATCGTGACGGCCTCGCTCATACGGTCAAAGCCGGGAAAGCTGAAATTGCCGGGCGCTTCGGGGCCTCCTATGATTTTCGGGGCATAGAACAGATAGCATTTATCAATGAGGCCCTGTTCAAGCATAGCCCCGTTCAACCTGCCGCCCCCTTCCAGCAGAATCGAACCGATTTCCCTCTCTCCCAGCATCCGCATCGCCAGCTCCAGATCGACCCTCGGACCGGGGCCTGCTTCCAGCAATACAATTCCGCGCCCCCGAAGCTCCTTGCGCTTCTCTTCGGGAGCGGCAGAAGTCGTAACGATAATCGTTTCCGCTTCTCCGTCAAGCACTCTCGCATTCGCAGGAACCCGCAAACGGGAATCGATAACGATGCGGACCGGATTTAGAGCGGGTACAGACAATCTCGTGGTTAACTGCGAATCATCGGCAATTACCGTCTCCACCCCTACCATAATTGCCTGATGGCGGTGCCGCAAAGTATGGACAAATTCGCGCGAACGCGCATTCGTTATCCATTTGCTGTCACCCGTTCGGCTGGCGATTTTACCGTCCAGGGTACTGGCGGTCTTCAGCGTGACAAAAGGCCGCCCGGTCACAATAAATTTATTGAAGGCTTCGTTCAATTCCCTCGCCTCGACCTCCAGAACCCCGACCTCGACTTCGATTCCGTGGCTTCGGAGCCGTTCCAGCCCCAATCCGGCCACCTTGGGATTCGGATCGGTGCATGCAACGACAACACGCGCCACTTTGGACTCGATGAGCCGTTCGGTGCAGGGAGGCGTCCGGCCATAATGATTGCACGGCTCCAGGGTCACATAGGCGACGCCGCCTTCGGCCTGCTCGCCCGCCATAGTCAATGCATGAACTTCCGCATGGGCCGTCCCCATCCGAAGATGCGCCCCGATCCCGACGATCCGCCCCTCTTTAACCACCACGCAGCCCACAACCGGATTGATGGCCGTCTGTCCTTGAGTTCCGCGTGCCAGCTCCAGCGCCAGCCTCATGTAATACTCATCATTCAGCACATTCATATCCTTCCTTCTCTCCTCTAAATCCCGAATACGGAAAAAAGCCCCTTGAAAACCGGGAGCCGGCCGCTAGGTCGACAAGCCTCGTTCTTCAGGGGGCGGATTAAGGTACAAGGAAACAAGCAAATAAACGGATCTCACCGGCTTATTTTCACATCGTGGCGGATGCATGCGAAACAAAGCACACTGTCGCCGTAAAGATTAAAGAGGGGGGCGTCCTCCCTATAAGAACAAAGGCCTGATAAGTAATCAACGACCTGTCCTTATATAAGCACACCTGAAACCGCCTCTTTAACACATCGTCCAACATGTGAAAAAAAGCGCAAGACCGAGCCGGCCACTTGCTTCTTTCTCCTTCTCCCATCCAGACTATACTGTCGGTTCCGGAATCTCACCGGATCCACCGTCTGCGCTCCGCGAAAGAGTATCATTGCAGCCGGGTCACGGACTTGCCCGCAGCCGCCCAATGGCCGCCCGGGATCACCGCCGGTAGGGAATTTCACCCAACCCCGAAGGAAATTGTATTCGATTATTAATTTCAGTTACTTAAGCTTCGCTTACTTTCACGCTTTCCATCTTGTCTCTTCCCTGGAAAGCATCCACATGCTCCATTCCTTTAACCACTTTGCCGAAGACGGTATGCACCCCGTCAAGGTGAGGCTGCGGAGCATAGCAGATATAGAATTGGCTGCCGCCCGTATTCGGACCTGCGTGAGCCATAGCAAGAGTCCCGCGTTCATGCTTGTTGGGATTAATTTCACAATTAATCGTATAGCCCGGACCGCCGGTACCCGTACCGTGGGGACATCCTCCTTGAGCAACGAAGCCGGGGATGACTCGATGGAAAACCAGACCGTTATAGAAACCGGAGTTAGCGAGCTTCTCGAAGTTCGCTACCGTGTTAGGAGCGTCCTTGTCAAACAGATCGATGACGACTTCTCCGCCGTTCTCCAATGTAATGGTCGCTTGCTTAGCCATAAGGTCACTCCTCTCTCACATAGTAGACTACTCTTACATTGTAAACGACTTGGTCCAAAAACGCCAGCATCGGGTTCCGATGCGAAGCCGGCATATTCAGAACCGGGCTATTTTCACGCAAGACGGACGGGATACCAAGCCTTGCAGACCGATATCGATCAGTTCCCCCTATCGCCAATCTGAAGGACGACTAGCTGATCCGAGTCCTGATTCGCGGTAACGACACTATCCTTGTTCATTCGGTAAACCATCCATCCACCAAATCCATATATATTCTAAATGACATGGTGTCAATCATAACCACCCGTCCAACGGGTGGTTTGCTCTTGGGGTATAACCCCCTGTTGCCAAACTGC
>NZ_JBHTIU010000002.1:0-69497 GCF_042677205.1 Paenibacillus residui | reverse complement strand
ATACAGTTAGATGTGCCGCTCCGCTTGCAACGATGCCTGCAGACGGTAAAATAGACGGATTTTCAAGGTAGGTTAGTCATTCGGCGCCATTTGCATCAATTTACCTGCATGAAATACAGTTAGGCGCCCAATACCGCTTGGCCGCACCACCAGATGGTGAAACAAGCCAGCGGATCTAATTTTCAAGATAGTTACGTCAGTTTCATTTCAAACCGGCAGGTATGAAGTGCAGTTGTGCCCTGGACACAAGACCGCGGCCTTTAGCCTGGTCTGGTCAGGCCTTAGCTTGCTGAAGCCTCGGCCTTGGCGGACGTCAGACCGGCACCCACACTTTCGGGACGTAGTGTCCCGTCGGGCCTCGATAGCCTCCGTTGGTACAGATTGTTGGCGATCAACGCTCCCATGACGAGCAGGGTTCCGCTCAGATCGTACGGAGTCATTTGGTAGCCTTGGGCCGCACTGACTACGAAAGTGGTCACCGGGATAAAATTAATAAATAAAATTCCGTTCATCGGAGTAAGATGCTTGACTCCCAAATTCCAGCTCAGTAGAGCAATGACTCCGGGAAACAGGATCATAAAGCCCATCTCCGGGCCAATGAGCATGATTGTCTCCATACTCGGCGCCTTCAGAATGCCTAGCCATGTCAATACCGCGACAATGACTGCCGAGGTGCCTGTACCGAGCAGACAGCTTAAGGTGGAGTAGCGCAGGGCCGACCACCGGGGATAGCTCTCCCCTCCCACAGTGTACAATAACCAGCCCAACACGGCTATCAGCATCAGGCCGATAGCCAGCATCTGATGGAAGGACAGCAGCAGAGAATGCAAATCTCCGTGAGTAATGATAAGAATAACTCCTGTGAAAGCCACACTGACGGTAACCAGAGTGAACCGGCTGGGCCGGACATTTTTGTACAGCCACATAAAAACAACCGTCAGCATCGGCATGAGAGCTTCCATAATCGAGGCGATGATAATGCCTGATGTGCCAAGCATGTCCTGCCCGAGAAAAATACCAAAGTTATATACCGTGAAAGCCATCGTTCCGAAGAACCACAGACGCTTCCCTTCCTTCCCCAGGCGAAAGGCCTCCCTCCCCTCCTTCCACCAAAGCAGCCCGATTAAAATGACCGTGACCGCGGAATACCGGATCAGAGAAAAATATAGCGCATCGACATGCTTCAGTGCGCTGTGAGCAACAGGAAACATAGCCCCCCAGGACATACTGGCGAGCAGGCAAAGCAATCCCCCTATTACTATACGGTCTCTCTTCATCTTGTTCTCTCGTTCTCCTATCCATCGTGTAGTCCGTAAAATCTGCCTTTCCATCATATCCGGTATTTTACATCAAGTAAAACGATTGAAAATGAACGAATCTATCATTATTATTGATAGATAGGAGGGAGGCCGGGTTATGGAGATTAGCGATCTGATTATATTTCAAAGTGTTGCCAAGCAAGGGAGCGTAAGCGGGGCCGCCCGCCAGTTGAATTACGTGCAATCGAACGTAACCGCCAGAATCAAGCAGTTGGAGAAAGAGCTGCATACTTCCTTGTTCTACCGCCACAGCCGGGGGATGACTTTAACGCCCGAAGGCAAGCGGCTTCTGGAGTATTCGGATAAAATTATTTTTACTATGAAGGAAATGCAAAGCGCTTTTCAAGACCCCGACCATCCGGCGGGTAATGTAGAAATCGGGACGGTAGAAACGGTTTTCCGGCTGCCGCAAATTCTGTCAGTCTATTATCATCGCTATCCCATGGTAGATTTGTCACTGGTTACCGGCGTCACGGAGGAATTGGTACAGGACGTCATTAACCACCGCTTGGACGGAGCTTTCGTCACAGGTCCGGTTATCCACCCCCAGATTGTGCAGCATGAAGCGTTCGAGGAGAAGCTGGTACTGGTCACACACAAGAGCGCCACCAGCCCTCTGGATGAATTGACCAACAAGCCGCTGCTGGTATTCGGCTCGGGGTGCGGTTACCGTTCCAAGCTGGAGCAATGGCTGCAATTGGAGGGCATCACACCTGTCAAGAAAATCGAATTCGGAACTTTGGAGACGATACTTGGCAGCGTAGCTGCCGGCTTGGGGATAACCCTCGTTCCCGAATCTGCAGCCGCCACCTTTCGCGAGCTGGGGAAAGTGGGCGCCTATTCGGTGCCGGAGGAAATCGGCCAGATCCGCACGGTGTTCATTCGCTCCGCGGAATCGTTCCTGACCAATTCCATCCAGAAATTTATAGAGGTGATTGAGGCCACCTCCAAGGAGCAGCTTTCCCCCATAGGGTAAGCCCTCTCCGAAAACGGGAGATAACAAGGCCCTATTTCCCACGCAATAGGCTTTTAATACCATTTGATCGGGAATAGCCATGAGGGATAAGACTCATTTTCCCTGACAGGAATCGGCAATTCCTTGATGTTTCCATTCCCTTCCCTTAGAATGAAGGGAGTTTTCTGCAATTCTTATACCTTTCCCATGGGGCGGGATTCAGGAGATTTGCCGCGGCCCATTGCCAGTCTGCTTAGTATAGATGGGAAAGGATTGCGGACCTAACATTTACTCGGGAGGTTGTTTCAGTGAAGAAGAAAGCAGTCGTATTTGCATCCACCGCCACACTAATGTTCGGATTAGTCGCTGGCGCAACAGCCGCTCCAGTGTTGGAGAACATCTCCGCCTACCTCAACTGGGGCATCAGCTTCAAAATTAACGGACAAAGCTGGACGGCCAAGGATGAGGATGGCAACAAGCTCGTGCCTATCACTTATAACGGCAGTACCTATCTGCCTGTAAGAGCGGTGGCTGAAGCGCTCGGAACCGCCGTAGACTGGGATAATGACACTCAGACCGTTCTTCTCGGCGAGAAACAAGACACTGTTCATATGAACGACGTCAAAATAGACTTAGGCTACAGCAGTCATGTCATGGCTACCACCGATAAGCAATATACGGTACAGGAAGGCCAGGATTACAAGGCCGGGATAGTCGTTGACGACATTAATTCCGTGCAGAAGTCCTTCAAGCTCGTACCGGAAGGCAAATATCAGAAGCTGGAGCTGCAATTTTTCGGCTTGGAAATTCAGAAAGACGTAGAGATCAAAGTGTATGGGGCTAACGATACGGTCATCAAGCATGTAATGCTCTCCGGCAGCAATTCTAATCAGAAGGTGGACCTGGACATCGGCGGCCTTAAAGAAGTGAAGGTGGAATTTAAGAGCGGCCTCACTGCAGCCGACAAAGTATTTACTACAGGCACTTATCGTTAATTTATATGAGATGCATTAACCCCCGCACTTGGAGACCGTTCTTCGCGGACCTCATAAGGCGGGGGTTCGTCTTATTGATGCTTAATCATTGAGCCTTTCGTCTATTTTGTATCACTAAATATACGAGGTAGAGCACAATCAGGCCAATCATGATTCCGAGACTGACTATAGCACGATCCTGGGGGGACGTCGTCAAGAGATCGGCGATAAAGTCGGGAACTATGATAATACACGGAACGATAATGGTGACCCACGTCTTGGCAAAGATCGAATACCCGATCAGGAACACTCCGCAGGCGACGGCAATCATAAAATTCTGGGACGGCGTTGCAATAAATACGGGGCTTAGATCCATGAACCGATTGAGCAGCTTGATGCCGAGGAAAATCCCCATAGGAACAAACCCTATTACCCAGTACATCGCGATGCGGGCTGCTTTGGAGAGAGATCTGGAGCTTTCTAACCGCAGGAAGAGAATAAACATCCCCAACCCGATCACGAAAGCCGTCAGATTGCCGATAATATCAAGCAGAGTATACGCTGCGTTTCCTTGCAGGGCATCCGGCAGAATAACGAAGGCCAGCGCCAGCGGGAAAAAGAGCAGCAGCGCCGACAATATTTCCTTCTGATCGGTCTTCATTTCAACTCTCAGTTGATCCATATAGGCTTTCGGCGAGCCGCCTGTTATTTCCTCAATGTTCTTTCCGTGCTTCTCCGCTTGAACGAAATGATCCTCCAACTCGGACACAATGTCTTCAATTTCTTGCTCATTCTTACCGTACGTTGTCAAGTATATTCTTAAGTCGGATAGAAATCTCTCCGCTTTTTTAGATAACATTCCTTAACCTCCTTTAGTAAAATCTATCTCAAATAACGCATTGACGGCTTGAGAGAGCTCCTTCCACCGGGCTTCGAAACCCGCCAATTCCTTCAGACCTTCCGGGGTGATCGAATAGTATTTGCGCTTCGGCCCCGTAGGCGATGCTTTCATAACCGTGGAAACCAGACCTTCCTTCTGCATTCGGATCAGTACGGGATAAATACTGCCTTCGCTCACCATGTGAAAGCCAAACCGCTCAAGCTTCTCTATCATTTCGTATCCATAGGTCTCGCCGCGCGCTATGACAGCAAGCAAACAGCCCTCCAGTACCCCCTTCAACATCTGGGTGGATGTCGACATAGTCACACTCCCTTGCAATACAAGATAGCTGGCTAAAAAAATAACAAGAACATCGAGGTATCTTGTATTACATTATAGCAAGGCGGCCGGCATAAATCAACCGCTGGACAATAATGGCATACAAACACACAGGACTCACCATTCACGCCAACAATGTCATAGTTAAGGCCATAGCGAGACCTGTGCCTTTTTGTCCATCTATTTCAAACTCTTCTGCACCATTGGAGCCTCGTCTCATTCCTGCTCTGCATGTCGTCGTTAAGCGGCCGCCTCACTTCTCTTAGAATCGATCGGCAGTCGAACCAGTGCCGGTCCTGTAAATCTTTAAAGTAATGATTCCAGCCTCCGGCACAAAGAATTCTCGTCCTCCATGTTAGACCAGAACCATTTCAGCTCATTACGCAACGTTGCCAGCTCGTCCAAGCTCAGGTTTAATTCGGATACCAGACGAAACGAGGGAATGATCTCCCGGTACATATGAAAGCGGGAAGGCCGGGGCAGCGACTCCTTGCCGGTCCATTCGGCCGCCCGTTTGTGGGCCGGCAAGCTTAACGTATTTCTGCGAATCCTTAGCTGCGCGGAATAGGAGAGCAAATAATCGACCAGTACCTTGGCCGCTTCCTTCTGCTTGGAATGACGGTTGACCGCCAGCCCGATCACAACCAGCAAAGACCTGGCTTCGTTCATATAGGGCAGCGGGGCGACATCGAAGTCAAAATTGGCATGCCGCATATGGTTGAGGCTTAAATAAGTGGTCATGATCATCGACACCTTGCCGGAAATAAACAATTGTTCCGCATCCGCATCGCTTTCGGACAGGAATGTCGGGAAAATCCCCTGGTGATAGATCAGGTTGCGGCAGTGAACCATGCTTTCCTGAAGCTTCGTATGGCAGATCACATAACGCCCGTCTTCATTACGCTCGAATTTCTCCCCGCTCTGCAGCAGAAACACCGGCCATCGGTTATCGGACAGAAGATGAAAGTAGAAGCCGTACCTGTTCTTGCCGTCGCTCAGCTTGACGGCCGCCTGCATAACATCGTCCCAAGTCCAGCTGCTGTCTGGCTCAAGCACCTGCTTCTCTCGAAAATGCCCGCGATTATAGCACAGAATTACAGGCGTAAAAAGAAACGGCCGAATAAAACTGACTCCATCCTGTGTGAATAGCCTCGATAAAAAAGGATAAATTTCAGAATCCTCCGCTTCTAGCGGCTCCAGATGGGATAGCTTCTCCTTTTCACAAATCCGCTGATAATCGGTATGGTTTAAGGTAAGAACGTCCAGCACATCATTGCCCATATAAACCATGCTCAAATCATCATATTCACCATAGGTCAACGGAACAGGCCGGACCCGGATATGCGGATGCTCCCTGTGGAAATCATCCAACAATCCGTGCAGATCGGCTTCCCGAACGACGGAAGGGTAGTATCCGAATGTAAGGGTAATTCTATCCCCTGCATAAGGCTGAGTAACCCGGTTGCCGATCCTGGGCACTTTCTCAACGAGTCCTTCGGCAACGAGAAGCTCCAGGCCCTGACGGACCGAGTTTTTACTCAGTTGAAATTCGGAAGCCAGCGCTCTTTCGGAGGGCAAATACTGGCCGATGGGAAGCTTGCCGGATACAATATCGCTGCGTAACGTGTTGATCATAACATCCAGCCGTGCACGAAATGTCGTGCGGCTTGGCTTGCTGCTCGTCATAACCTTCCTAACCACCCGTCTATACTCATGTCCTGTATTTGAAAGAATCATATCCTCTGGTTCATATCCTGTCAAGATAGATAAGACCCAAGCCTCGTCCCGAAGCAATGGGGCCGAAGGAAGGATAAACGGCTATCGCCATCCTTTGGACAGGCGCGTTTACCGATGAAATATAGAAACAGGTGAAACTTATACTTTCCTATATTTTAAAAACATAAAATCCGGCCTGACAGCCGGATTTCAACTTAGCGTTTCCTTATTCTACTTCAACCTACCGGGCAATCGTTCATCCCAAGAAACCGCAGAGCGTTGTCTCTGCATAGGGCCAGACGATCCGCTTCGTTGATATTAGCCGCCGCTAGCTGAAGTGCCGTCGCTCCCATTTCCTGCAGAGGAGCGCATGAGCTATAAGCGAATGCTCTGGCTCCCCCCCGTTGACACAGTTGGGCGATAACCGCGAGCGGGCCGTTAATATACCACAGATCGAAGATAACGCGATCCAACCGCCAATCGGGGGTCCTGAAGCGCATAACGGCATCCCACTCATAATCGCGGAGACCGCTGATTAACAGCGGGTGACCTCCGCACGTTCCTATCAACTCGGCTAGTGCATGCACGGGGACGGTTTCCGCCGGGTAGCGCGGGTGCTGCAGCCGCTCGTCCTGCAGACGGGCGATGACCGAGAGCGGAAGCCCCCGCTCACGCAAAGCGGCGATGAGCTCTGCGGCGTGTTGGCCATTGATCGCATACCCGTGATAGCCCGGGAGCAGCCGGACGCCCCTCGCCCCATTCCGCGCGGCGTAATCGAGCTCGGCTTCCCAGCCGGGCTCGGCCGGATTCAGCACGACGAATGGCCACAGCCGCTCATCGGCAGCCGCTTGCGCGAACAAAGCCTCGTTGCCGGAACGGGTATCATGGCCGAAAACGGAGGCCAGATGGCTGACGCACAGCCCGACAAGTCCAAGTCGGTCAGCCATCATCATTAAGTCTTCTGCCGAAGCCTGCGACCGGTAGCGAAACGGCCATTGCCCAATGAAGGCCGTGACGTCTACCCCGCGACCATTGACGAAGGATTCGAAAGACAAGCCATCTCTCATTATCTAGCCACCTCCTCAAGCAATCTGCTCATGTTCCCTTCGGTAATCTGCTTCACTGCCTCCGGCGATAAACCTGCGCAGAGCACCTTGCCGAGATTGCTGGCGAGACAGGCGCCCGGCAGATCCGAGCCGAAAATGACGCGATCCGCTCCGAGCCGTTCGACCGCCAAGGCAACCTCATACGCGCCGATCGGAGTGCCGGACGTATCCGTACTTACATTCGGATATGGAGCTATAACATTCATCGCGCTTTCCACTTGCCCTCCCATGTGGGCCATAATGATACGAGCCTCCGGATATCGGCGCGCGAGATCCGCCACATGACCGGCCGTCGATTCGTACGGAAGCTGTCCGACCGCTTTGCGCCAGGAATGAACAAGAATGGGCGCGCGATAGGCAATAGCCTGTTCGATGAAGGGAAAGGCCAACGGATCATTACACAGCGTCGCAACCCATAGCTTCAGACCGATCATTCCCTGATCCTCGATACGGCGGCGAAAATCCGCAAGTGCTTTCTCCCCGTGCCGCGGATTCACATAGCAGTACCCAGCCACCCGGTCCGGGTAGCGGCGGGTGACCGCGACCATATCGTCATTCGCTAGCCGCACCTGTTCCCATGTAGGATAGTGTTCATAATTGCAGATCGAGCTGCCGACGAAGAGCCGGACGCCAAGCCGGTCCCCTTCCTCCAGTGTAGCCGGATGAAGCTCGGAGCCATCCAGGTGAATATGCGCGTCGATCATCGGCTTTCCCTCCACCGGTTCAATTCCTCGCACGCCTTTTCCAGCCTCGTCAGGGCTTCATCGATATCCGGCCCGCCATGGCTGAAATTGACATACGAAATGTTGTAAAGCGACACCCCGTGGCGATAGGCCAGCCGGAAGAAGCTTTCTCTGATTCCTTCGTCCGGCCCCCCGTCTGCCTTCTCTTCCGTGCCCGGACGATTAACGAATGCCGGACAAGGCCAGAAGCCTTGTACAGAGAGTGGAATATCCAATTGCTCAAAGAGACCGTTCAGCCTCTTCCACATCCTCTCCCCGCGCTTCCATAAGCCGGTAACAACGTCTTGCTCGACATAAGTGTTAATGCACGCTTTGGCAGCAGCCAACGATAGAGTTTCTCCGCCGAAGGTGGAGGTGATAATCACGCCGCCGCGGTCACAGCACCCCATGACTTCCTTCCGCCCGGCTATGACCGATAACGGCATTCCGTTCGCGATTCCTTTGCTGAACACGGCCAGATCAGGAACGACGCCGAAATACTCCTGAACCCCGCCTATAGCGATTCGGAATCCGGTCACGATTTCATCGAAAATAAGAAGCGCACCATGCTTCCCGGCCAGCTCGCGAAGTGCCGGGTAATAGGCTGCCCCTTCCTGCATAGCCGCATAATCCGCGGCCACGACAACAGCGGCTATCTGTCCGCCGTAGTCGGCGAACAGCCGCTCCATGGCCGGAAGGTCGTTCCATGCGGCTGCATGATGGAGCGAGCTGAGCTCCCGCGGAACTCCCGGCACTTGGGCAGCCGCCCTTCCAGGCAGTTGGGAACCGCCGGGCGCCAGACTGTTCAGCCAGCCGTTATAACCGACTTGGACGATATGATCCCTCCCGGTGTAATGGCGGGCTATGCGAATCGCGGCAGCCACGGCCTCCCCGCCGGTCTTCAGGAAGCGGACCTGATCGGCGCACGGGATGAGCTCACACAGCATTTCCGCCACTTCAGCTTCCAAAGGATGCGGATGGCCGAACGAAATCCCGCTGTCTAGCTGTCTGCGCAATGCTTCATCCACAGCCGGGAATCGATAGCCGAGTGTAACCGGTCCCAAACCATTTCGGAAGTCGATATATTCCTTGCCATCCGCATCCCATACCCGGCAGCCGTCTCCTCTCACGATAACTCCCGGTTCTTCGGGCAGAAGCCCCGGGGCCTTGGAGCAAGTGCTTGATCCCCAAGGAATGACCTTGTTTAAGCGATTGTTCCATTGCAGAGAAACCGGGGTCGCCGTCCCGTTCCGGATGGAATCCCCTTCCTCACCGGTTGATCCATGGCTTTGCACATCTCTAACCGTTTCCGTTCCTCTCATTTTCCTCTCAGCCGTCACATCCCTCTACTCCCCTCTTTATAATCCCCCCGCTTCTCTCTCCTCCAGCCATTCAGCAGTTTTTCTCTTTATTGTTTTCGCGTTATCCATTCTCTTTTCGGTGGAACAATGATACAATTAATGGTTGTTTAAGCGGTGTAATCTGCGAAGC
The DNA here is from genome assembly GCF_042677205.1 of Paenibacillus residui. Classification (NCBI taxonomy): domain Bacteria; kingdom Bacillati; phylum Bacillota; class Bacilli; order Caryophanales; family Paenibacillaceae; genus Paenibacillus; species Paenibacillus residui. The sequence goes on along the minus strand of NZ_JBHTIU010000002.1, from coordinate 59,995 downwards.
TTGCCGTACTGTTATTTGTCCAAAGGACGATTCGATAGGTAACGACAATTTGGGACATGTACCATACATATACCATTATACTTGAATATTACGAGGATGGGAAGGGATCATTTTGCGCAGGGAAAACGAATTTCTGTACATGAGGCTGTACCATACTTTGAAAGAACAGATTATGACCGGCTTGGTGAAGCCTGGTGATTATCTGCTGCCGGAGAACGAACTGTGCGAATTTTACAAAATGAGCCGTAATTCGGTACGCAAAGCTCTGGAACAGCTTCAGAATGACGGACTTGTTATCAAACGGCCGGGGCTCGGCACGATGGTCCCAGTCGACCTCGTCATCTCGCCATCAGACCGCAATGTACTGCGAATTCTGACTCCATACCCGGCTCACTTCGTCGATAACGGGCTGCCCGCCATCATCGACGCATTCTCCAAGAGATATCCCCATGTAGATGTCAAGGTGCTGAGTCTGCCGGCCTTGAACTTCTGGAAATCGTTCCAATCGAGCTCCGAGATGGGGCTCAGTCCCGATATCGTCATGGTATCGGATTTGCAGCTTGCCGACAGCGACGTCCTTGCTCCCTTTTCCGATGTGACGACCGCTTTGGAAGATCGCCTGCACACCATTTACCCGAAATTGCTAAACCGGTTTCGTCATGAAGGCCAACTGATCGCGGCGCCGTTAACCTTCACGCCGGTATTTTTGGCATACAACCCACAGCTTTTTGCGAATGATAACATTTCCCGGCCGACAGAAGCCTGGACGCTGGACGATTTTCTCAATGCCGCCGAGGGATTGACTCATGTCAGCAACGGGATGCCCGTTCGCTACGGCTTTTCCGTCTACCCCTATATTTCCCGCTGGCCGGTGCTTGCCCTGCAGAACGGCGGAGCCAAGGAGGGGGGCGGCTTGAAGGAGAACAGCCTGCGGACAGCCCTGACGCTGCTGCAGGACATGCTGTACCGGCGGCGCATCGCCACGATGTACCCCGAGTCTGACGCGAATCCTTTCCTGTACGAGAAAGCAGCCATGACGCTAACGACAACATTCGAAATGTCCGGATGGAAGGACCGGAGCCTCAGCTTTACGCCTGAAGTCGCTCCGCTGCCGTTCGGCCCGTTGAAGGCTACGCTGCTGCAGGCCAATGCGCTGATGATACCTGCCGAGGCCAGCTCCCCCGAGCTGGCCCGCGAATTCATTCGAGTGGCCCTGGATCCCGGTGTACAGCAGGCCATGTATGAGCGCTCGTCCTTCCTATCGGTTATCCGGGAAGTCAATCAAGCGGCATGTACCGAAAGCTACCTGCGCGCGCTTAATATTGAGGACCCGTTAATGAACAACAACTTCTTTATTCATGATTTGTTCAACGAGGCCGAGATCGCTGAACTCAAATCCGAGTTTGCTTTGTTCTGGCTCGGGCTCGAGTCCGCAGAAGCGGCGGCCACAGCTTGTGCCCAAATCCGTTAGGGGACTCAAAAAGAACCCGGGGTTCTTTCATAATGATTAGGTCAACGGAGTTTCCGTCTGGCCTTTTTTTCATGCTGCCAATGCCAATCATTTCCAAGAAAAAGAAGCCTCCATTCCCACTTTACAACGGGTTGGAGGCTTCCTTGCTGTGGCTCATTCCGTAAACTTCGGACAAGCTCCAGTCTTCTTTTTGCAGCGTTAAACCTTATAGGCTTTCATCGCTTTGCGGACTTCCTTCAAGGAAGGGCGTTTGCCGTACATCAGAACGCCTACTCTGTAAATCTTCGCCGACAGCCATCCGAAGAAACCGATGGATACAATCAGTATGGCTATGGACAGCCCGACCTCCCACAAGACCGGATCACCGAGCCCTATCCGCAGGAACATAAGCATCGGCGTAAAGAAAGGAATATAGGACGTCACGGTGACGAAGGTGCTGTCCGGGCTGCTTAAGCCAAACATGCCGATATAAAATCCGGCCAACAGAATAAACGTAAGCGGGGTGACCGCCTGACCCAGATCCTCCGTCCGGCTGACCAGAGAACCGACTGCCGCAAACAGAAACGCATAGAGCAGAAACCCTGCCAGATAGAAGAAGAAAAAGCCTGCGATCAACGGCAGCGGAATTTGACTCAACTGAATCCCCATGGAGCTTAGAACCTCTATATTATGCGGAAGCAGTAGATTAATGGCCGCCACTACAGCGAAGATGGCGATTTGTGCCAGCCCGAGCAGCAGCATCCCGATCACTTTCCCGAACATTTGCGTCATGGGCGAAATGCTGGAAATCAGGATTTCCATTACCCGAGAGCTCTTCTCCGCCGTCACTTCGGTGGATACCAGGTTGCCGTACATCATGACGGACATGAACAGCAGGAATAGGAGGACATAGACCAACCCTACAGCAATCGCCCTTTCCCCGGGGTCCTTCTCTGCCATTCCCCCTTCTTGAGGACTTATCTCCATCGTTTTAAGCTCTACCGGTGTGTTCAGCCGGACCAGCTGCTCCTGACTCAATCCAAGCTCTTTAACGACCGCTTCTGTCTTAACGGACTGCATAACCGTCGTCAGAATCGACTGTTCACCCGTTCCCAGGCTGCCATCGGAATGGTAGATCGCCTGAACTAATGTTCCTCTCTCTTCCACCAGCTCCAGGTAACCTGATATTTCTCCGCTGTCAATCTTGCCCTTCGCTTGCTGCAGATTGGCTTCCGGAGATCCGGCATCCGGCAGCAGCACGATCTTCAGCTCTCCATCTTCCTGTTGATTGAGAGACGCAGCTATGTCCTGAGAGTAACGGCTTCCCTCCGCTATCCCGACCGCTTTCACCTCATTGGAGGAAAATAACGAAATAATGTAAGGCAAATTAATGACTATACTTATGATTACGGCAAAAATGATGGTGGTTACTAAAGACGTTTTTGATAAAAACCGGTTTCTGAATGTGAACCGGATAACGCTCATCATATTACTCATGTCCGCTACCTACTTTCTTAATGAAGATTTCGTTCAAGGTAGGCTCCAACACCTGGAATCTGGAAACACTGGTCTGCTCCATGGCCGTTTTCAAAATATGCTGTGCGCATTCGATCTTGGAAATACGAATCTCCACACCGTTCTCCCGTGGCAGAACCGCCTTCACGCCGTCAATTTTCTCCAGGCCGGTAACCTTGGAGTCCGTCTCCAAAATAATGCGTTCTTTAGGAAACGAGCTCTTGATCTCCTTCAGATTGCCTTTCAGCACCACATTCGATTTATGAAGGATGCAAATATTTTGGCAGAGCTCCTCCACGTGATCCATCCGGTGGCTGGAGAAGAGGATCGTCTTGCCTTGGTCCCTTAGCTCCAACACCGTCTTTTTGAGCAATTCCACGTTAACCGGGTCCAATCCGCTGAAAGCTTCATCCAGAATCAGAATATCCGGATTATGAATCACCGAGGCGATAAACTGGATTTTCTGCTGGTTTCCTTTGGACAGCTCTTCCACCTTTTTATTGTAATATTCCGGAACTCCGAATTTATCGAGCCATTCCTTCAAATGTTTATCCGCGGTTTTGCGGGACACTCCCCGTAGTTCGGCCAGATAAACGATTTGTTCGCTCACTTTGATCTTCGGATACAGCCCCCGCTCCTCCGGCAAATAGCCCATCGTCTTCCGCAAGCTCTCGTTATAAGGCTGTCCCTTCCACAGGATTCTGCCGCTATCCGGGACAATGAGCCCCAAGACCATCCGCATCGTCGTCGTCTTCCCGGCACCATTACCGCCCAGGAGCCCGAAGATTTCCCCTTCCTTGACCTCCAGACTGACTCCATTGACAGCCGTATGCTCTCCGAACCGCTTGATGATTTCGTGTACTTCTAATCCTGCCATTATCCAGCTCCCCTTTCCTTTCCTGCAGATACCCCGTGTTTATTCATTAAATGATAAAAAATTTCGTCCAGCTCAAGCGACTCTGTTTTAATAATCGGGTTTCCTTCCTCGGCCAGAGCCTGTCTCGTTTCCTCGAAGGAACTGGTTACGATTCGAACAGGCCCCGAACCCGAGCTTTCCATTACGCCGGGAAACTGTTTCGAACGGTCGGAAGAGCGCTCCACCCATACCGCCTTCCACTCATCCAGCAAGACATCCTTCTCATACATGCCTAACTGCTGCCCGTAACATATAAAAATAACATAGTCGGCCAGCTTCTTAACTTCGTCCATGATATGCGTAGCCATAAGTACCGATTTACTGCCGCTTTCCATAAAGCGGTGAATGTCCTCCACCATCGCCCGGGAAGCAAATGGATCCAGCCCGGAGGAAGGTTCATCCAGAAGCAGCAGATCCGGGTCATGGGCCATGGCCAGGGCAATGGACAATTTTCTCCGTACCCCCTTGGACATCCCTTTGAAACGGAGCTTGGGATCCAAGGAATAAAGCTGCATCAATTCCTGGAATCGGTCCTTCTGCCAGTTTGGATACCAATGCGAGTAGAAGCGGACAGCATCCTTAACTGTTCTCCAGCTATCGTCCCATTCTGAAAGCTCAGGAACATATCCTGTCCTCCGCTTGATCTCCACCCCATTCTCGGGGTAGGAACGGCCGAATAGACGGATCGAGCCTTCGTCGGGATAAGCCAGGCTCATCAGCATCCGGAAGAGCGTGCTCTTGCCGGAGCCGTTCGGTCCTACTACGGCGGTTATATAGCCCGGCTCCAGGCTGAAATTCAACGGGCCGAGAACAAACCGATTATCGTAATGCTTGCGTACATCTGAAACGGTCAATACCGGTTCCATAGTCTCTCCCCTCTTTTCTTTAAAATTCGGTACACGCTTGCTCTCCAACCCTTCATGCAAAAAGGCCCATCATGTTCTAAGTCGGCCTCATGGACACGGCTATGCTTTCTAGATTTTGAAGCGCTTCGGTTATTCATAGTCCTACAAGACGCAAGCGCCATTAATTCGGTTCTGTCTCCTGCAGCAGCTCGTCCAGAATGGATCTCATTTCATCGGAGGAGCACTGTACCTGTCTTCCTGTCTCTACTGCTTGACGGAAAGCTTCATAGACTGCCACATTACGGAACCGTTCCCGTTCCTCTTCGCTCACTCTGGCCACAAATGTGCCGGTGCCTTGTCTTGTATAAAGCAATCCCTCCTGCTCCAAATCCTGATACACTCTGCGGATGGTAATGACACTGCAGGACAGATCCGCTGCGAATTCCCGAATAGAGGGCAGTAGCATGCCTTCCGGCAAATATCTGCTTAGAATCATGGCTCTCAACTGCTCCTTGATCTGATGATATAGAGGCTTGCCGCTATCATTAGTAATTGTGACCGGAATGCGCATCATCCCCACCTCCACTCCATTCTCTTGCCGCACAATCTAACTTGCATCCCGCCAGTCTAACCGTCGAACGGAAATGCGCAAGCAGACTGCTTGGATCACCCCACCAACCGCTATACTGATTAAGGGGGCCAGAATGCTGCTCTTGCCGGCCAGTTCCATACTTTCCTCCACGAGATGAATTCCAGCCAACTGCAGTCCCGCCACGACAAAGATTAGAAGGAACATATGAATCACGCAGCATATAAAATACGTTCTCTCTTTAAGAGAAAGCTCCATCAGAAGATATAAGCCGCCGCAAGCCAATGAATATCCGAGCCAAATAAACACGAAGGAAATGTACTGCTCTCTCGTGAGAGGAAGAAGTTCCCATTGACTTATAAAATATAGAGGGACAAAATAAACTAGACTCATGATTACAAAAACCAGTAAGTATGCAATGTAACGGCTGAAAACAATCTCAAAGGTAGTAACGGGAAGGCTCTTAAGCAGCGTCAGTTTCTTGGACAGAGCATGGGATTTCCACCAATTGCTCCCATAATCCCTGGACATGAAAGTAAACCCAATCGTTCCCGTAACGGCCAAGAAGAATATATCGGCAGCAAAGCGAGTAAACAGTGTGTAGCTCTGACTGTATAGTAAAGAAACAGTCGTCAGGGAAAAGAAAAAGTAAAATATCGTTGTCCATAACCATCCCCAACCGGTTCGAACACTTTCGTATTTTATTAAAAACCGGACATTCTTCCACATGAACATCCTGTCCACCGACGATCACCTTCTCCTCTGTTCTCTATCCGTTTTCCAGTCCATATTTATGCTGTGATTACTGTATATATTGTTATATACAGTATACAGATTTGAATTCTGTAATGCAATACTATTCATCGATTTTCTTTATACTCTCCAAATCTATCTACGCTCTCCTAATCTTCCTGCCTGTAAAATACTTGGTTGCCAGTTCTTTTTGCTATATTTATATATCTCGTTTCTTAATGAGCCTAAGCCAAACATAAAAAAATGCTTCCTCGCTACTCTGGGTGGGGTAAATAGACAGCGATTTTATATGGAGAGGCGGGCATGATAAGCTGGTTAGCAACGCGAATTCCTTACCCTTCGCGGCTTTCGCGAGTACTCATGCCCGCAGAGGCTCCATGTCAAATCGCTCTATTATGCCTCTCAAACGTAGTTTTTCCCATGTAGTATAGCGAAGAGCCAAAAAAATCTGCACCTTTAAGTGCAGATTTGATTTAGCGTATAGAAGGTTACCAGCCAAAAATAGCGTCAATGACCGGCTTGGTATCTCCCCCAGGATAGAGGACATAGAGCAAAGTATAAACGATAACTCCCGTCGGAGCTGTTATCAACCACATGACAGCCGTCCAACGGCCGAGTTTTCGGTGCTTGGCAAAGCTTTTCTTATAAGCGAGAGTTAAAGTCACAATTCCGAATACCGCAGATACCGTTGCCAGCACAATGTGAAATAATAAGAAGACATAATAAAACGATCTTACCGCATCAGGAGCACTCTCGGCTATAGCGGTATTTCCCGCAAAGATGGTTCTCGATACATATACGATAAAAAAAGCAACGGCAAATATCGCTCCGGCTACCATAAACCGTTCGTGCGCTATCCGGTTTTTCTGACGAATATGATACCAGCCAATCGCTACCAGAACAGCGCTAATGACGATAAAAGAGGTGCTGATCGTTGGAAGTAAGTAGTTCAATGCCATCCCGTCCCATTAATTTATGATGATGGTACTTGTTTAGGATTTAATACAGAATCCCGCGTTTCCCCCGATTCGCTGCGCTTCATCGGCTGCAGTGATTCCAGGAGATCCCGATCCATCTGCTCTTCCTTCTTCCTTTCCGAACGGAACCATTCGAAGAAGCTGTAGGCCAGAACAATTCCATAGACAATCTCCTGCATAATCTTCATGACGACTCCGCCCATCTGTTGGTCATCTAACGAAGGAAGGAAGAATAATGTTTGCGGCGCCCCCATATACACGTCGTAAACCAACACTTGAGTAAAAATTAACAGAGCGCAAGCCGGAGTCAACAGGACGCCGTTGGCAAACATATACACCATCTTCTGAAGACCGTTGAGTCTGCTCCATTTCGGATCTTTTACAAAAATCGGAAACCACATTTGGAAAGCCGTCAGCATCAGAACCCAATGATAGATTAGATGGAGATAATGAACTTCCATAATATAGTTAAAGATTGTCGGAATGTGGTAGAAAGAAAATAAAGCGTTAAAGACAATCACGCTAATAAGCGGATGAGTAATCCGGTACAGCCACGGTTTGATCCACTTAATCTCAATTATCGATTTTATAAGCCAATGTGGCAGCCCCAAATAAAATAAAGGCGGGAAGACGAGGTAAATCAAAGACATCTGCAGCATATGAGAACTGAACAAATGGCTGTGTCCGTAATAATTGATCGGCGTTCCCTGAGCCAGATAATAGACGCCAAGCGCCGTAATCATTAATGCCTTGGTGCCTCCGCTTACCGGTCCCGACTCTGCAAAAAATTTGCGCCCGGGGCCCATCAAATAAAAATAGACGACACCGGCCAGAATCACCAGCAGCAGAATGTCAGGTCTCCATAGAGCGAAGAAATCCGGGTTTTGATGGATATGTCCTGTATTTGGCACGGGTTTTACCCCCTTATTTTCCTGTTTAACAAAGCCAAAGCATCATTTTATCCAAGAAGAAACGGCGGCCATCCTTGTCCAAGGACGTACAGTTTCTCGATGAAATATAAGAACTGAATAAGCATGCAAAACTTATACTTTCTTATATTTTAAAGAAAGAGAGGCGGTACCAGTCATGTCTAATCCCGCCTCTCCCCCTATAAATACTTACCACCAAATCCAAAATAATGCCGCTACGACTCCACACATTCCGAAGATGGCTCCGAAGATGATGCCAATAATCGGGAAGGTGTGATCTTTGTCCTTCATATGCATCCACACCGCCAATTGGAAAACCGCTTGGACGATGGCCAGCAGAATCAGGAAGGATACAAGAAATGCTTTGCTCAAGCCGCCGTAGATCACAGCGGCAAAAGCGAACATCGTCAATAAAATCGAGACTAGATACGTAATATAATGGTTTTTCGGGCCTTCAACGCGATGACGTACATTAGGCGCAGAAGATTGCTGTTCTGAACTCATCCGTTTAACCCACCTTTCCCATTAAGTAAACTACGGTGAAGATAAATACCCAAATTACGTCGACATAGTGCCAATACAAGCTGGCTACGTAAAATTTAGGCGCGGTCACTACCGTTAATCCTTTTCTGAAGCCTTGAATAATCAGCATTGCAATCCAAATCGTTCCGAATACAACGTGCGCACCGTGGAAACCGACCAAGGTGTAGAAGGATGTACCGAAAGCGCTGCTTGTAAATGTATGGCCTTCATGAACGTACTCCACAAATTCATAAATCTCAAGACCCAAGAAGGACAAACCGAGAATAACGGTAACGATCAGCCATCCGAGCATAGCCTGGACCTTGTGCTTATGCATGGCGATCATAGCCAGCACGCTCGTCAAGGAGCTTGTGAGAAGAATCAATGTTGCGGTACCGACCATGCCGAGCTTGAATATTTCGTCGGCCGTCGGCCCCTCCGGAACCTGATTCCGAAGGGCGATAAAGCCCGCGAACAGAGTTCCGAAGAGGACGGTCTCGCCGCCTAGAAAGAACCAGAACGCCAGAAGTTTATTTTTGCCTTCAAGTGTTGCTTTTTCCGGTTGGGCAGGAAGTGCGCCGTTCATGTGATTTGCATTTGCCATTTAAGCCTTACCTCCCTTTCCTTGCAGTTCCTCCAGTTCAATATGCCAACCCGGATCGTCCTTGAACGAACGGATAATCATGCACAGGAAGAAGATTGCAAGGCCGAAAATCGCAATAATGTGATCGCCGAACAGCGTGTTCATCAGGCTGCTGTCGAATTCATACCGGGCAAACATGAAGCCGAATCCGGAAATAAACAACCCAAGCGACATGATGAACGGCAGAATCGATGGAGACGGCATATGAATCGGTCCCAGAGGCTCCGCCGGAGTCATCTCTTTGTTACCTGCCATCTTCTCTTTGAACAGAGCGTCCAGTCCGCGAACGAGCGGAAGCTGCTTGAAGTTATACTCCGGAGCAGGAGAAGGAATCGTCCACTCCAGCGTACGGCCATCCCACGGATCTGCAGGAGCATCTGCCGGTTTCATGGCCGCAATAATGATGTTGAGCACGAATACGACTACACCGACTCCCATCAAAGCAGCGCCTATCGTACTCAAGAAGTTGCCCAGCTCGAGCTGTTGTCCCGGCAGGAACGTGTATACCCGGCGCGGCATTCCCATCAAGCCCAAGAAGTGCTGCGGGAAGAACGTTAGATGGAACCCGATAAAGAATGTCCAGAAGTGCAGCTTGCCCAGGCCTTCGTTAAGCATACGTCCGAACATCTTAGGCCACCAGTAGTAGAAGCCTGCGAAGATACCGAACATCATTCCGCCTACGATAGTGTAGTGGAAGTGAGCGACAACGAAGTAAGAGTCATGGTATTGGAAGTCAGCCGGAGGAACAGATAACATAACCCCGGTCATACCGCCGATCAAGAAGGTTGGAATGAATCCGACCGCCCACAGGTTAGCGGCGGTGAAGCGGATTTGTCCTCCCCACATCGTGAACAGCCAGTTAAAGATTTTAATCCCGGTCGGTACGGCGATAGCCATGGTTGCTACAGCAAAGATCGAGTTAGCTACAGGCCCCATTCCTACCGTATACATATGGTGAACCCAAACCATGAAGCCCAGGAACCCAATCAGGATAGTCGCGAACACCATGGAGCTGTATCCGAACAATCTCTTCTTGGAGAATGTGCTGACGACTTCAGAGATGATCCCGAATGCCGGCAGGATCAGAATATACACCTCAGGGTGTCCGAAAATCCAGAAGATATGCTGCCAAAGAACGATGTTCCCGCCCTTGGCCACGTTGAAGAAGTTTCCGTCAAACAGACGGTCGAACATCAACTGTACCAACCCTACGGTTACTGCAGGGAAAGCAAACAGAATCAATGCCGAAGTAATAAATGCAGTCCACGTAAACAACGGCATACGCATGTAAGTCATTCCAGGAGCACGCATATTTACGATCGTAACGAGGAAGTTAATTCCTCCAATCAGAGTACCCAAACCGGAAATCTGCAAACCGACTACGTAGAAATCCACTCCGAACAAGCTGGTATCTGTAGACAACGGAACGTATGCGGTCCATCCGGCGTCCGGGGCCCCACCCATGAACCAGCTCAGGTTCAGCAGCAGACCGCCGAAGAAGAACAGCCAAAATCCGAGAGAGTTCAGGAACGGGAACGCTACGTCACGTGCACCGATCTGTAAAGGAACGATAGCGTTCATAAAACCTAAAAGCATCGGCATGGCCGCCAAGAAGATCATGGTCGTACCATGCATAGTTATTAACTGGTTAAACGTGCCTCCAACGAAAATTTCCAGGTTGGGGTAGAGAAGCTGAATCCGGATCAGGAGGGCTTCCAATCCCCCGATGAGGAAGAACATTCCCCCTGCAAGGAAATATAGAATCCCTATTTTCTTATGGTCAATCGTAGTTAACCAATCCATTAAGCCGGTGTAACGTTTTACCGCATGAGATTGAGCCAACGTGGTTACCTCCTTTTTTCAAAGCTGTCCGTTATTGCAACGATAATTGATTTAAGTATTTAACAAGCTGATCCAGCTGCTCTTCCGTCAAATTGATCTTAGGCATCTTATTGCCCGGCTTGACGGCTTGCGGGTCCCGAATCCATTTCTTTATGTTCTCATCGTTATGTTCCAGGATGCCAGCGACCAATTCACGGTCAGCGAATCCGGTCAGGTTAGGCCCCATGCTTAAGCCTTCTGCTCCGACCGCATGGCAGGACAGACAGTTGTCTTTGAAAATTTGCTCTCCCTGAGATGCTTCAGCGGTAATCGTTGCAGGTGTCTTCATCTTGTCGATCCATTCTTGGAATTCAGCCTCCGTCTTCGCCACTACTTTGAAGTCCATCAAGGCGTGGGAAGCTCCGCAAAGCTCTGCACATTTACCACGGTAAACTCCCGGTTCGTCTGCCTCCAGATGGCTGACGTTCATCATACCGGGGTTGGTGTCAATCTTCCCTCCAAGAGCAGGAATCCAGAAGGAGTGGTTAACATCGGAAGCGGTGACTTGGAACGAAACTTGCTGTCCCGCAGGAATTACAAGGTCTTGAGCGGTGATAATTCCATATTGAGGATACTCGAACTGCCACCAGAATTGATGCGCGGTTACCTTCACCTGGAGAATATCGTCGTTCTGAGTGTAGTCCTCTGAGTGCTTAAATGTATACGTAACAGTAGGAACCGCAAGAATGATCAACAGAATGATCGGAATGACGGTCCAGATCACTTCCAGCAAGTGGCTGCCTTCCACCTGCTTCGGAATGATATCCTTATCTCCCTTACGTTTCGTGAAACGCAGAAGAACGTAGGTGTAGATGGATATTACGACCACAAACACAAAAATCATGATCCCTATGCTGAGCTTTATCATGAACAGTTGTTCCCTAGCTACAGGCCCTTTGGGATCAAGCGCGGAAAGGTTAGGTTCGCCACACCCGGTCAGCAAAAACGCCAATACCGCCAGCAGGGGCATTAGACGCCATACAAATTTCCAACGATTCATCTTTTATCAACCCCAATTTTCTGTTTTAACCGCTATCACCATGGATGCGCACCGTGTCAAGAAACCTAATCACGTATTAACTATAAATTCGTTATACAGGTTTGTCAATCTTCCTAGGAAAGTTCACACAATGTTCTAAATCCTTGCCACGACTCGGTTTAGAGCCATCCGTTTTTGTCATTTCCATCTCGAAAATGCAGGTTTTGCCTTCTGGGAATGGGCATAATTTGAACTTCCTGACCCATGCTATCTATACAACGATTATTCGCAACAAGGAGGAAAAACATGCATACTCGTTTAAATCGTACGGCCTGTTTCGTTTTCATCTCGATTATGCTTCTGATTACAAGCGGCTGTTACGATCTGAAGGCCGACCGCCGGAACGCCAACAATTATGGGAGCCGCATCGAGGTCCCTGCGGAGGAGCAGGGCAACAGAACTTACGGCATTAAGCAGCAGAGCGCTTCTTTCCACGATAATAAGACATTAGCGTTCAGCCAAAGCTTGTCCCGGGAAGTGGAGGAATTGGACGGCGTCAACAGCGCTATTGTCATGCTGACGGATCGCAATGCTTACTGTGCCATTCTCGTTGACAGCTCCGCCACCGGAACGACAGGCAGTACATCTGCACGCAAAGAAACTAACAATTCCGGCACCTCACTCGGCCGATACAACCCGTTTACCTTTAACCAGTACGCAAATCCGGAGGATCTCGCAACAGGAATTAACAACTACGATACCGTCGAGGACCCCGACCGCCTGGCTCACGGCTTCAAGCAGTCTATTGCCGAGCGGATTAAAGCCGCCTATCCCTCTGTCCAGCAGGTGTATATTTCCGCTAACCGGGATTTCATTAACCAAATGAACACCTACGCACAGGAAAGCTGGAAGGGATACCCTCTGGACGGTTATGTAGAAGATTTCAACCGGACCGTCCGCCAGCTATTCAGTCGTTCCGACAATAAACCCGTCCGGTAAGCTCTGCAGCCTTCCCCCCGGCCCCCGATCCCGGGATAAGCCGGGAAGGCTGCGGCCTTGGGCAGCGTTCTTTGCCCGAGCCTGTCCGGAAAATCTACATATTAAAGTAGTAGGTATTCCTTGAGTTAAACTTTATAGACCAGATTTTAGCGCAAAATATGGTATCCTTAATATGAATCCTTATTACGCAAGGAGGTTGCGCTTTAATGAAAATCATATCTATCGAGCCGACGCCTAGTCCGAATTCGATGAAAATCAATCTGGACGAGAAGCTTCCTGACGGCGTCCGCAAGGAATATAGCCCTACTAATAAAGATCAAGCCCCCGAGAGCCTGCAGCGGCTTCTGGACATTGAAGGCGTGACCGGTATTTATCACGCCGCCGATTTTATCGCCATTGACCGTCACCCGAGAGGGGACTGGCAGCGGATTCTCACCGAGGCAAGGGAAATCCTCGGCGAGAGCGATCAGGCGGTGGCCGGCTCGGCTGCCGGGCCGGCTCCTGAAGCGGAAGCCCCGGCAGCCTTCGGTGAAGTGAAGGTGCTGGTCCAGACGTTCCGCGGAATCCCCATGCAAATTCGGGTGAGCAACGGAACGGAGGAACAGCGTGCCGCTCTCCCCGAGCGCTTCTCACAAGCGGCCATGACCGCCGGCCTGGCCTCTCCCAATTTGATCAAGGAACGCAAATTGGAGGAGCAGGGCGTCCGCTATGGAGAGCTTAAGGACGTTCTGGAAGAGGTAGTTCGCGAATACGATGCAGCCTACGACCAGCAACGTCTGGAAGCTATGATCGAGCAGGCTGCCCAGCAAGCGCCCGGCGAAACCGTCGTAGAAGAGGCCGCGTCGCTGGATGAGCTGGCTTCGGCGATGGAGAGCAGCGATTGGCGGACCCGCTATGCCGCTCTGGAAAGAATAGAGCCGACCGAAGAAGCTATCCCCCTGCTCTCCCGGGCACTGGATGATCCGCAGATGTCCATCCGCCGGTTGGCGACCGTATACCTGGGCGATATTAAAACTCCGGAAGTGCTGCCCTTGCTCTTCAAGGCCTTGAAGGACAAGACCGTGGCCGTTCGCAGAACGGCAGGAGATACGCTGTCCGACCTTGGTGATCCCGCTGCCATTGGTCCAATGGCAGATGCCCTGAAGGATACGAACAAGCTTGTCCGCTGGAGAGCGGCCCGGTTTCTGTATGAAACCGGCGATGAGACAGCCCTGCCGGCCTTGAAAGCGGCGAAGGACGATCCCGAGTTTGAAGTAAGCATGCAGATTAACATGGCCATAGAGCGGATCGAGGGCGGGGAGGCGGCTCTAGGATCAGTATGGCAGCAGATGACGAACCGCAATCGGGATTAGAGAGTAAATGTAAATTATCCTTTTTCTCTCAACGGGGACCGGTCAACCGACCGGTCCTTCTAATGTCATTGAGCCTGTTCCGCCAATCTTCGCCCTTGCTCATAATCGTTCGGGGCGCTGAATTGCGTCCCGGTCTGCTCCAAGTTTACGGCCGTTGCCCCAGATGCTTGTCTATCAGCTCCATCTTCATATTCCATAATTTCTGGCTCAATGATACGGGATACAGCTCCGGATTAAGCTTGCGCAAATATTCCGGCCAGAATAATTTTAGCTGCTCCTTGTGATGCTGACGGATTTGTTCCAAACCGGGAAGAGAATAAACCTGTTTCCCTTCTATATAAATCGGCTTAAGTATCGGATAGGCATCATAATTGGCAACCGTCTTGCGAATGAATGTATGGGTCGGATTGAACAGCTTGAGGCTCTGCCCCTGAACGGCATCCTCCTCCCCCTGGAGAGCGATATAGTCCCCTTCCGCCTTGCCTGTTGCGCGGTTGACTATCCGATAAACCTCTTTAATGCCCGGGGTCGTAATTTTCTCGGGATTTCCGGATATTTTGATCGCGGGAACATACTCCCCATCGACCTCCCTGGCCACCAGCTTGTAAATCCCTCCCAGCGAGGGCTGGTCTCCGGCTGTAATCAACTGAGTCCCGACTCCCCATACATCAATCTTGGCCCCTTGGGCCTTCAGATTGAATATCGTATTCTCGTCCAAATCGTTGGATGCGGTAATCTTGACCTCGTTAAGCCCTGCTTCATCGAGCATTTGCCTTGCCCTTATGGACAGGTAAGCGAGATCTCCGCTGTCCAGACGAATTCCGAGCAGCTTCTTCCCCTGCTCCTTCAGCTTCAAGCCTACCTTGATGGCGTTCGGAACTCCGGACTTGAGCGTATCATAGGTATCTACCAGCAGAATTACCTGTCCCGGCAGTGCAGCGGCAAAACGCTCGAATGCCTCCTCTTCGGATTCGTGGCTCTGGACCCAGGCGTGAGCATGGGTCCCTTTGGTCGGGATGCCGAACCTCATCCCCGCAAGCACATTGGAGGTACCGTCGAAGCCCGCAATATAAGCTGCCCGCGCCCCCCATAACGCTGCATCGGCTTCCTGGGCACGTCGTGTTCCGAACTCCAGCAGCTGATCGTCGCCGGCCACTTGCTTGATTCTTGCCGCTTTGGTCGCCAGCAGCGTCTGATAATTCATGAAGTTAAGCATGGCCGTCTCTATCAATTGAGCTTCGAACACCCTGGCTTCCACTCTTATGAGAGGCTCATTCGGGAACGCGAGAGTCCCCTCTTCCATGGAATAAAGATTACCGGTAAACCGGAAATTCCGAAGCTCCTCGAGAAATCTCGGATCGTACCGCTCCTCTTGTCCGGCCAAATATTGAATCGCGGCTTCATCGAATTTCAATTCATTTAAATAATTAACAATTCTTTCCAACCCTGCGAAAACCGCGAATCCATTGCCGAAGGGCAGCTTGCGAAAATAAGCGTCAAAGACGGTTTTACAGTTGTGGGTTCCGTTATACCAATGCGCATACATCATGTTGATTTGATATTTATCCGTATGCAAAGCTAAGTTTGCTAAATCCAATGCGGGTCCTCCTATTCCTTAACGACCGATCCGGCGTTGACAATCGTAGCGCCCAATGTTCCTCTGAAATGAGAAAGCGCCCAGTCATGTCCTGCCGGATTGAAGCTGGCCACCGCATCCTGATGAATAAAGATTTGAAAGCCTTTGTTATAAGCCTCAACAGCAGTATGCAGGACACAAATATCCGTACATACTCCAACAAGATGCACCTCTTTAATTCCCCGTTCCTTAAGCTGAGCCTCCAGATCCGTACCGTGAAAAGCGCTGTATCTTGTTTTATCCATCCAGTAAATGCGATCCTTGTATTTGTCGTACACTTCTTTCAATTGACCGTATAATTCCCGGCCGCTGGTTCCTCTGATATTGTGCGGCGGAAAGAGGAGCGTCTCCGGATGATCCGGGTCATTCTCTTCGTGCAAATCGACCGCCATCACGACAAAGTCTCCCCGTTCTGTAAATTCCCGCGTCAACTCCGCCATGCGTCCTTCAATCGCTATGGCCGGTTCGCCGCAGGGCAGCTTTCCTTCCACAAAATCATAAGTATAATCGATGACAATCAAAGCTTTCATTGCTTACCCTCCTCGGTTATCGGCAGAACGGCCGGGCCCGACGTTCCATCTTCGGTACCAGGCAAGAATGGCAAGCCCTTCCTCCGCCGGCATTCCTTTAATCCGAAACTCGGTGCCTCCCCCGCCTGAGGCGACTGTCGCTTTGGCCGTGCACAGCCCTTTCCTTAATTGGAAGGGATGGCGGCCGACGCTGTAAGACTGGATCCTTCCTCTGGGAATGATGGCCGTCATCCGGCTGATTCGCCGATATCGGAAAATAACCTTATCCGCATCGACGATCCAGCCTGCCGTTTTATATTTCCACCAGCCAAGCAGCAGGAACAGAACGACCAATCCCCAGCCGATTGCCCCCCATTTTGTAAAATAGCCTATAATTAATGTAAGGACGGCGAGTACGGCCGGTACGGGAAACAAATAACCGGGCAATGCTTTACGGGATACCGGAGTATAAGCTTTATCCTCTTCCTGCACAAACACGGGGGCAAATTCCTTAAGAAAATCTCTGATCTCATCTTTGCGCAGCAAAGGAAACAACAGGGTGGACTCCCCTTTCTCATTGCCATACCCGACACTCTCCACCTGGATGGAGGCCAGGCCGAACGGCTGCCAAACCGGTTCCTCGACAATCACTATCGCCTGAATTCTTCTGATCGGCAGCGTCACCCTCTTGATTTCGAGCAGCCCCCGCTCGATAAGCAGCTCATCTCCGTCCCGCGTGACGGTAAAATTGGCGAACCGGATCATAGCGGACAGAATAGCGACCAGTACAGCCAGCAATAAAATACATAATACCGCGAGGATCAGCATTCGCCAACCCCAACGGGCCACATTGCTGTAAAGAAATAAGTTCGGGAACCATTCATCCAGCTGTGTAAAGGCGGCAAATATAAGGGAAAACGCGACACCCAGACTCCCCGAAGTAAGTCCGGCAATGAACAATTGCCCGAACGGCAGCCTTCGGCTGGGTTTAGGCATAATAACATTGTCCTTGGCAGGCTCGAGCACCTCGGCGGGTGAGTCGAACCTCTCCTCCGGACCGCTATCCGCATCTTCTCTCTCCCGTTCGTCGCCCAATTCCTGCGTGTCCCGAACCGCTTCAGCCCTCTTCCGGCCCCGCAGTTCAAGCTGCAGATCAGCCGCAGCCTCCTTGGTCACCGCCGTCAGGACGGCTTCCGGCTTCTGGCCCCCCGCAGTCTGAACCTGCACCCGGACCAGGCCGAACAATCTGTGCAGCAGGCCTTCCGTGAGATCAATGCTTTGTATCCGTTCATAAGGAATGTACTGCCTTTTCTTAAAAAATACACCTTGATAGACAAACAATTTGCCGTCTTTAGTCCCATAACGAAATACTGCCCATGACCATATCCCCGAAACGATAGCCAGAACGAGGAACACGGCCCCGAACAGGATTCTGTAGGAATATTCTCCCGTTGCGCTTTGCCCCCTGAAAAACTGGGAAACAAAAATGATCAGAAGAGGAAGAAGAAAATCTTTAAGCGCACGCAGAGCCAGCAAAACCGAACTCAGTGGATGAAGCCGTTTTCCTTCAGACGTCTTCATTGGAAACCCTCGCTAACTCGGCAATCCGATCCCGGACCTGATCAGCAGTTTCATTGGCCAATGCGGGAATCTCATGGCCCCCTGCCGCCGTGGAGAAAGTTACGGTGGACAGCCCGAATTTACGCATAATCGGTCCTTGATTCGTATCGACATGCTGCACCCGGACCATCGGAATAATCGTTCGGGTCCGGAAGATGATGCCTCTCTGCAAATCGATTTCTTCCTCGCGGATCTCATAGCGCCAGCGGTGCCAGCTCCACTTGGGAACGATTACGACAAACCACACCGTCCCTATGGCAATCAATGCCCATACTATGGCGGAAATCCAGTAGGGCCAATCAAATTTAATGGTCAAGAACAGCAGAACTCCGCCGGCCGCCGCCATCAGAAATGACGTAATGGCGCCCTCCCATCTCCAGACGGTCAAGGCGCGAATATCTATCTTGTGCCTGGGTTCCGGGCGCATAGGGTACAACTCCTTCACTACACTCGAATGACTTCAAATTTACATTCATGACTTAAGTTTAAACCAGGATCCTAATGTACTATTGTAACGCAAAACGTTCCCTAATAACCGTTGGTTGATTGCATCCTCCCGGTTATTCGACTCGTACGGCCTTCTTCTGGGCTATTAAACAAAGCTCGGCGGCCTTGAAGGCATGCTCCTGAGTCATGGCCTCCTCCGTCCTGTTCAGACAGTCCAGAATAAGCCGGCCGAAGTAAGGGAAGCCGACTTTGCCGCGGACGGATATATGCTGTTCCCCGTCCCGGTTAACCAAATAAACATGGTCCCCTTGCGGATCTCTGGCCACATCCGTATACTTGCGAAGCTCAATCGTTCCTTCCGTGCCCAGAATGATCGTTCTCCCGTCTCCCCACACCCCAAGGCCATCCGGAGTAAACCAGTCTACCCTGAAGTAATGGGTTGCTCCGTTATCTCCTATCAGAGTGGCATCTCCGAAATCCTCAAGCTCGGGATACTGTTTATTATGATAGTTTGCTACCTTGCTGCTGACCACCTCTGCTTCCTTCACGCCGGCAAAGGTAAGGAACTGTTCGATCTGATGGCTTCCGATATCACATAGAATGCCCCCGTACTGCTCCTTCCGAAAAAACCAATCCGGACGCGATGAAGCATTCAACCGGTGCGGACCGAGACCCAGCACCTGCAGAACCCGGCCGATTCTTCCTTCACGAATGAGCTGCTCGGCATACACGGAGCTTTCGACATGCAGCCGCTCGCTGTAGTACACCGCATATTTGCGCCCGGTTTCGCGAACCTTCACCCTGGCGGACTCCAGCTGCTCCAATGTAGTGAACGGAGCTTTGTCGGTGAAATAGTCTTTGCCGTGGTCCATAACCCGCAATCCCAACGCACAGCGTTCGGAAGGAATTTTGGCCCCGGCCACCAGCTTGATCTCCGGATCATTCAGTATTCTTTCTTCGCTATCGGCAATCTGCACCTGAGGATAGCGCTTTTGAAAATTGGCGCATTTCACCGGGTCCGGATCATATACCCATTTCAACTCGGCTCCTGCCTCCAGCAAGCCGTTGCACATCCCGTAAATATGTCCGTGATCCAGACCGATGGCGGCGATTTGAAATTCCCCTTTGCCGCAAACGGCATTCGCCTTGCCGGTCGGCGCGTAATTCATCCCATCTTTTGCTTGCATTCCTATTCTCCAGCTCCCTTCGACTAACTTCTGTTTATAGTGTAATGAATTGTCACCCAATTGGCAAAGCATCCTTTGGATAAATTTCTCAACATTTTGTAGTTTCAATCCTCCTGTTGATGTTTATTAACTTCATGAAGGCAAATCAAACAGAATGCCTCGAATGGATAAGGAGGAGAAATACGTGAAGAAAACCGGATTTTTGTTGTTGTCGGTAGTCATGGCGGTAATGTTGGTGTTGACCGGATGCGGAGACGGAGGCGGCAGCCCTGTAGATTCCGGAACGACTCCTTCTGAAAATGGAAGCACAGATCTCGGAACCGGCGGGAAGCTTAACGATTCTCTGGGAGATACGGATAAAGAAGCTCCCGGCAGCGATATCGGCGATAGCAAAGAGGGTACAGGAGACTAATCCTGTTCAAAAAAAGCGGGGCACCTTAAACAAGGTGCCTCTTTATTTTGTTTCCATTTATTTTCTTTTTGCCTATTTACAAAATATTCCGTCATATATTACAATACGAGTAAATATATTTGACCGAGTAATTTAAAGAGGATGTGTGACAGTATTGAATCAACTACCCTATTTAATGATCGATAAATTCGATCAGCTTAAAGCGTTGAGTGATCCGTTCCGGGCCCGAATCGTCATGCTGTTGATTGAAAACTCCTATACCGGGCAACAACTGGCGCAGCAACTGGAAATCCCCCGTTCGAAAATCCATTACCATCTCAATGAATTGGAAAAGAACGAATTGATTCGGGTCAACCGGACCGAAGTGAAGAACGGAATCATCCAGAAATTTTACCGTTCTGTCGCCAGAGGCTTCTTTCCGTCTCCCGACCTGCTCCCCCATGCCACAGAAGTCAGTGATTACTTCCGGGAGAGTACGATCTCCAGCTTGGACCGTGCCAAGTTAAGGGCTCTTTCCGCTCCCGAACGAGCTTTTCAGCATACTTCCCCCGACAAGAACTCCTGGCCCCGGACTTCAATGCAAGCCGAGGTAAGAGCAACGGAAGAACAATTCGTAGAATGGCTGCGCAAATTCAGGAAGCTGGTCGCTGAGCTAGCCGAAATAGAATGCGGGGATGAAGGAAATTTGTACTATATTTCTACGGTCGCTTTTGAAATTGACGAACCTTGGTTCAATATCGAAGACGAAAATCAAGGAGGGCTCTCCTTCGATGAGAACAGCGAGAAGATAGACCCGCCGAATAAAGAAAATCTTGATAAGCAGTAAATTTTATAGAGCAATAAGGAGGCTGGAACCATGTTCATGGATTATTGGGCGAAAGAGAAATTCGCCGAGGAAAGACAACGGGAAACCGAGAGAGAGGCCCGCCACCGTTGGAAGGAAATGTCGGATGCCTGCTCCCCTTCCACTATCGGAGCCGATGTCTCTTCCTACGAGTCTCTTCAACGGAAAGCAATGAGAGTGCTGGAGGACATGCTGAACAACGGCAAACCGGAGAACAGGCTGCGCGCAGCGGAGATTATTCTGAAAAATATGCCTAGGGCTGGGAGCGGCGGTATCTGCTGAAATGCCGTATCATTCGGAGGGCTTCCGAGCAAGCCCTCCTTAAACGTTGTGCCATTTCATTTACTACGGCCTTCCAGCGGCAAGCCTGCAATAAGGCGGCTTTTTAACGATAACCATTTATTCACGCCATGCTTACTCTATAGTGGGGGGAAAGCCTGCTCATTTACTACGGCCTTCCAGCAGCAAGCCTGCAATAAGGCGGCTTTTCAACCAACAACCATTTGTTCACGCCATGCTTACGCTATAGTGGGGGGAAAGCCTGCAATTCTGCATCCTTTTGGCCGTTGGACCCCGCGTCCGTAGCAAAGCCTGCGAAAATACATCTTTTTTCTCGTTCCGAGGGTGTTTGGGTGATTTTTTACTGAAATTGAAGTACTATCGCAGGCTTTTCGCTGAAGTGTTCCAAATCGACTCAAAATTGATGTATAATCGCAGGAATTCGGGCCCGCTATAATGGCGTTAAAGGAGTCACCGAGGGACGGACAAGCAAGCCGTTCTCAGACAGCTAATGCTTAGTATGATTAAATATTACTATGGCTTATATTCTTTCTCTTAAAATCCAACATTCTCCACTTTCCCACAAAATGGATTTTTTCTTAATTCTAAAGTACCATTTCCGCCCAGGAATCGAATCCTAACCCTTCCCCTTGCGTATAAAATACAACCAGGCAGCGAATCACCTTTCCATACAAGATATATTGCTATACATCTTTATACTTAATACATAGATTAGGGGAGTGGTGAGATGAGAAGGGCCGTCGGCTTGGTTTTCTTTGTGGTTATCTTGGCTCTGTTGGCGGGATGCAAAGAAGGCCGTTCCTTTACCATCGACAAGGTGGATATTCGGGCGCAGCTCCTGGAAGATGGGGATCTGTACGTCGAAGAACTGTATACTTACCAATTCAAGGGAGAGTTCAACGGTACTACGCGGAAGCTCAAGAGCGGCGGTCATGATGGGGTCGAGTTTTTCGAAGCTTATCTCCCGCCCGCGAACGCGAAGCTGGGTGGCTTTTCTTATAAGGAAGCCGATCGATTGACAACGGAGCTGAGTGATAATACTTATCGGATCCATACCAAGTCGAATGACGAAATCAAGCAGGTCTACTACCGGTACCGCCTGGATCATGCCGTTTGGAAATATTCGGATACCGCCGAATTCTACTGGGCTTTCTTCGATTCGGATAATGAGACCGATTTGCATAACATGTCCATCGAGATCATGCTGCCCCAACCGGTCGACTCGGGGGAAGTAAGCTATTTTTTTCATGATAAGACAGGAGGCCTCATTACCGGGACTTCCGGCCGTTCCATCCATTACGAGACGGAGCTGATGCCAGCCGGACAGAAGTCGGAGTTCCGCCTGTTGTTCCCTACAGAATGGCTGCCGGATTCCCCATTTTCGGCAGAAGAGAACCGCAAGGAGTCCATTCTCGCCCGGGAGCAGAAGCTGCAGAGCAGATACGAGCAGCGCGGGGAAAAACTCGCCTACGCGGAAGACATAATAAAAATAGCTTCCGGCATGATTCTGCTGGGCATTCTTTATCTCGCCCTGCTGACTCCCTACAAGCTGACGGGCTTAGCCGGCAGGCATATTTCACGGGATGAGCTGGAAGCCCTCGATCCTTTGTTCGTCGCTTATATACACCGTAACGGCAAACTGATTCCAAAGGACATTACCGCCGGCCTGTTTTCCTTATACCAAAAGGGCTGGATAGAAATCAGGAAAATTCCTGCCAGTCTACATTATAGACAAGATCCGAAGGCACCGAATGAAACGTTCCGATTTACATTCATCGGCGACCAACGCCTGCTTAATGAATATGAACGGGATTTCGTCGGTTGGCTGTTTAAGAATATACCCGGAAGAAATCGTTCCTTCTCTTTGGAATCCATCTGTGGACCGTCCAAAGAGGAACGCAATAATGGCAAAGCGATGGAAGCTTACCGCAAAAGAAAGAAGAAATTCGATGAGAGATTCGAGGCCTGGAAACAAAAGGTGCTGCATCATGAACGGTTCGCTCCGTTCTTCAAGAATAATAAGGCGGTTGCATGGGTAGTGCCGATACTGACCGTCTTCCTCTATGCCATGACCCTATATCTCTACTATGCGGAGGTAAGCTCGTGGACCGCTATGGGCTGGGCCGGCGTTATTCTTGGGGCGGCTGCCGCAGTCACTGTAGCATTATGGCGGTCGACCCGGACTTTTATGATCTACGGTGCCATATGCTTCTTTAACGTCGCCATGGTCACCTTTAGCAATGCTATATTTCTGTTTGTAGGAACGATCCTTCTGTCCATGATTCTCCGGCTGCTGCTGCCGCTGCGAGTCCCTACTTCGGAAGGTGCCCCCTACAAAGCAGCCGTGGCCAAATGGAGAAGAGCGCTGAAACGTAAAAGGTACCCCGCAGGGACAGAAGCTGCCCGGTTGGAACGGCTGATGCAGTATGCTCTTATTCTCAACATCTCCAAGCCGTTCGCCAAGCATCATGCGAGCTTCGAGAGCTACAAGGAGCTGGAGAAGGCGTTCCCTCTAATCTCCATTCCGCATAGTACAACGAAATCTTTCAATCACACCTATGATTCCTGGAGTACGTGGGGGGGCTCGTATAGCTCCGGGGGAGGCAGCAGCTCTGGAGGTGGTGGAGGCGGAGGCGATTCCGGGGGTGGGGGCGGTGCCGGCGCTTTCTAGCTTGGTTGGATGATTCACCTGTCAAAATCAGCCCCGGGAAGCAGCAGCCGAGGCCTTCTTTCCATAGGAGGTCCGGCTGCTGTTTTTATTGTGGCCCATTAGATAGCGTCAAACAAGTGATCCCCATTTATTTCCTATTCCCGAGATTATCGGTTAGACATAAGTGATTGCTGCCTTTATTGGGTCCCAATTACGGATGATGTTCTCGATACAGACCTCTTATTGGGTTCGTTCTTGGTTATGCTTTCGAAAACAATACAAAGTGCATCGGACGGACTTTCCGCCCATTCAGATGCACGGTGCGAGCAAACAAACATCGCTTCAAGCAGCGAACCTGTTCCATAACATTCAGCCTTCGGAACGGAGTCGGGATTCCGTGATCTCCTTCAGCCTCCGCTGTACAAGATGAACGGCTATGGCATCGTCCAAATAGCCGAACGGAAAGATATAATCCGGTATAATATCGGTCGATAAAATAAAATAAAGCAGCCCGCTGCCGAGAACGGCCCGCTCCTCCGGCGACGCCTGCCCCTCTTCATAGATTCGGTACATATCGCTTAATTGATTTATGAAAGGCCCCGCCCCGCTTACCTGATCCAGCTTGGCCCGAAAATCGCTATGGATGACCTGCTGCCCTTCCTTGGTCCGGGCATATTGCTCGTATTTGTTCAGCTCCTGTTCGATCCGCTCTACCGTAAAATGCTCGTGGAACCATTGGGAAGAGGCCAGCACCTCATAAATAATCGAGACGATTTCATCGATCTGAGACGGATTTTCCTCCAGCGGCTCCCCGACCGCATAGCCTGCCGCCCGAAACAACTGCTCCGCCGGCACCTGCAAATGATCGGACAGCTTGCGCAGATGGTCCGGCTTGGCCTGCTGTTTGCCATTGATAATCCGTGAAATGGTCGCTGTATGAATACCGGTCCGTTCACTCAATTTCCGCATCGAGAGCGAACGCTCCCGCAGCAGGTCCTTCAGCAACGAGCCGAGAGGAAGCTCCCTGGAATCGACTGACATCGTCTGCTTCCCTCCTTATGGGCATAGAAATGCCATCTGTATAGACTAGTCTATACAGTCTACGAACCCCTGCCGGACAGTATGACAAAAATGGAATTTCCTTCCCGCTCGGGATCATAAAGAAAGAGAGGTAAGGCAGAGACAGGACTCGAAACAAGAGTTAACGGGGAAAAGAATCAAGGCTCCGGGGCACGACCCTCCGAAGCCTTCTTCCATTAAAATGCACCTCTAGCATAGCGACTTTTAACAAGCCTTAACGAACTACTTGGATTCTGCATCGGAGCGGTAAGTGAACAGAAACTCCGGCGCATCGGCAAAGATATCATTGATTTCCTCAACAATATCGACCCACTTTCCTCCGCGGGCCATCGTAAGTGCCAAATCGTCCGCCGTATTCTCCACATGATAGCCATCCAAAAGCTGTGCCGTCCGAGAGAAAAGCTCATGAGCGGTGCGAAGGTAATTCAATTCCTCCTCCTGCAGCGGCCCCTCGTGACTTCCTATCCTCCCCAACGCATTATTGATCTCCGTGAACCAGGCTTGTGGAGTATATTTTATCGTTCGGAACGGCTTCCCCTTGATCTCTTCCGCCCCTGCAATTAAGGCGGGGATGGCCCGATTGGAGCGGTAAGCCAAGCCTACCTGATACTTATAGCCCAGCCTCTGTTCCATCTCGTGTTCCTGAAGCAGGCTTCCGGTGGCATCGCGCAGGATTCCGGCAAACATAATCGCATCATAGTAATGCAGAATTAACTGCTTGCCCCGGTCTACTTCCGCTTGCTGACGTTCCTTCATGTTATGATTGATAAAATATAGATTCCAGGCGGCACTTGCCAGCAATAGAAGCGTCAGTACCGGTAGCATTAATTTTCTCCTTGTAGTCAAACGGATCAACTCTCATTCTTTATAAACTGCTTGCTCACATTATGAAAAAACATAGGTGTATCCGCTGCGGCCGTCAGGTTTTCAGGACAGCGGCGGAACCCCTATAGTATATACCATAAACTGGATGGCATCAATTGTTTGGCTCGAACAGTATACCCCGAGTCTCATTCGCCGAAGAACGGGACTTATACCGATTCGGAAATCTATATCCAAGGGCGTGTAACCCAAGAAGAGCTGGAGAAAATCGTTTTATCCATGATCGGCAAGAGCAAATAATACCCCCTCCCGGCTCTACCCACAGCCGCCCATGCCGGACACACAAGAGGGGTTGTCTCATAAGTTTAACTATGATTTTTCAAGCCCCACCTAGAGTTAAATTTGGCTACTGAAAAAGGACCCCGTTCCCACCCATAGTGGAACTTGAGGTCCTTTTTGCTTCATTTTTGGGATGTTCCTGTTTTATGTGACGCTTCTGGGATAGCCCCTTGCCACGGAGCCTCTATAACGGTTAATCGCCCTTCTTCGGTCCGTTGCCGTTTTTCTTCGCAACTTGAATTTGCAATCGCTCGGAAGCAACCTTCTTACCGTTCAGAGTGACCTCGGCCCATATCTCCGCCGTTCCCGTCTTCTGTGTGACGACCATTCCGTCTTCTACCCTCGCTATCTTGTAATCTGTAGTGAAGTAACGGATTTCCGCCCCCGCCAGATCGACAGGCTCGGATGAATTGAGATAGCCTTGGATTTCCAGCGGAACGCGGTCTTTCCGTTTGATTTCCTCCTGGTCGATAGAGAGGACAACCCTTTCCAGCTCATAGGCGGGACCGTAAATCCCTGTCTCGGTAATGCTGTTCCACATATTCTGATTGTTGCCGAATCCATTGACCCGGACATAACGGGCATTCACCGGAGCAATCGGATACACCTCGTGATCCTTTGTTCTGCCTGAGCTGGAGCCGTCGAATACTTTCGTCCACTGCTCCCCGTCTGCGGAAACCTCAATGTTGAAAAAGCCGGTTCTGGTATCGCCGTTGTACCAGGCCAAGCTGACGGCCGTCACTTCGCGGATCTCTCCGAGATCATAGCTTATCCATTGCTTACCCGAGGCCGACCAGCGCGTCTCCAGATTGCCGTCTATCGTATTCTCCGGCACGTTGCCATCGTCTTCGCTTGCGGCGACCGAAGCTATCGGCCAGGAAGGACGGTCCGCAGGAATCCCGTACTGGGCCTGGCTCGTAAAGTAGATATAATAGACTCCCTCGCTTCGTACACCGGACGGGTCCGTAACGGTTATGCGAGCCATACCCGGAATTTGCTCCGCCTGCCGAACATGAACCTGATGCCCGTCCACAGATGGAACGGCATTGACGACAGGGGGCTTCTCCTGATCCGCCGGCAGTTCCATTTCATATACATATTTCTTGGATTTGAAACGGGCCACCGGCTGACCGTCGACCGTTATGCCCCCAGCCTCGGCCAACTCCCCTTCCATGACCTGCCATTGATCGAGCGGCACAACCGCCGGCGCCTGCTGCGGCAGGGGCTCTCCCGGCATGAGAGGCACCATCCAGACGCTGATCGTCGTGTTCAATACCCCCTCCATATGGATGGCCAGCTTCCGGACCCCGATATTCGGATTCTGGCCGGAAGGATTCGGAGAGGTAGGCAAGGGCTCGGCCGGCATGACGCTGAACTTCGCCTCTCCCGGGGACAAGATTTTGACCAGCAAACGCTTGTCGCCATAACTCAACACGGCCGAGGTTCCCGTATCGTCTATATCGATATTCGCCCGTGTATGCATGAACCAATACAGCTCGGAAGGCACCTTGTTCTCCACTTCATCCTGAACGAGAAACTGCCTCCGATGATCCAGAAGCGCCGTGCCTCTGCGGACGGACACTGCCTGATCCCGATAAGCGGGCGTCATATCCGTTATCGCAAACGCGCCTTGCGGGCGGTTGAATTCGCTGCGGACGATTTCGGAAACGGCCGCTTCCCTCTGATCCGCTCTGGCGGACGGCTGGATCACCAACGTGTTATGGCCTTCCGCACGCTTGCGGTAATAATTCCATCGGGCGCCGTTAACCCCGTTGTCCCAATAACCGGGAACATTATAGTCTTCACTGCCGAAGTCTTCGGCCCAACGGACACCATACGCATCGAAGACGAACGATCCGGTATCCAGGTCGCCATGCGGAGCGCCGTTCACTCCTCCCTTGAAGCCGACGAATAAGCCGTACCGGTCATTCCAGGAGCTCCGCATCGTGACGGCCTTGGGACGCCCGAAGTAGCGGTCCAGGTCGGCAGGCTCGGCCGCTCCGTATATTTCCGGGCGATACCATAACAGATCATACATTCCGGCAGCCACGTTATTCTCTGTGGCGAACCGGTGATAGCCCGTATATTCCGGCTTGTCAAACCGGTTGGCAAACCAGAGCAGCAGTCGCCCGGGCACCAATCCCGCACTATTATCGGAATAATTAAATCCTCCCGTTGACCCGGCTATATAGATCGGGAACTCGGGGGTTTCGAACAGGCCGTCCCGTTCGGCGAACCCGTAATCATGCCCGACCGCCGTCTCCAGAGCGGACAGGAAATAGACCAGGGAAATCGTACCGTACTCCCAATAAGCAGGGCCTTCGATGGCCGAGCCGTCGGGGGCATACTGGGTAAGCCCGTATTGAATCGACTTGAAAGCTTCGCGGAGAATCAGGCCGGCCAATTGTTCCTCTTCATCGGCAATGGCAAGGGCGCCCAGGGCCATTCCGCCATTGGAGACGAAGTTCCAATTGTCACGGTTATAGACCCACCAGTACGTTTTGTCGATGTACATCGGAACGGCAGGCTTCAATCCCTTGTTGACGATCGCCTGGCGCACCGTCGCCCGCTGCTCCTCGCTCAAATAGCTGTACAGCCAATCATAGCCAAGCGCAATTCCGTGCGTCATCGTCGCGGTGTCGAGGAAATGCTGCGGACTCCAATCCGGATAGGCATCGGAGGCAGCATATTCCAATTCCACCCAGGCTCGTTCCGCATATTTGGAATCCTGTGTGATCTGGTAAACGAAGGCCAAGGTAGCCACACGCTTCGCAGCCGTAGAATCCAGCCTCAAACCGTCCGGCTTCCGATACACCGCCGGGGGCTGGGGCAATATGCTGTCGGCTTCCTTCCGCACCCCTTCAAACCAGGAAGCCGCCCTATCATCCGAGGATACCAGATTCCGAATCCGTTCGAAGTCGCTCGCTTCAGCCAACAGCCTCGGATGCTGATTGCCCGGATTGCTTGCCTTGATCTCCGCTATGATCTCCTCTGCCGTCGGGGCCGTGTACAGACGGACGATCGTCCGGCCGGTTCCGCCATGCGGGTCGGAGGCCGTTACCGTGAAGGAATCGGCACCAACGTATTCCGCATTCGGGGTATACGTCCATTTTCCGCTCTCCTCCATCGATAACCGGCCGTGCTGCGGCTGCTGCTCCACCGTGAAGACCAGCGGGTCGCCGTCCGGATCGGACGCCGCTATCTGCCCGGAGACAGGTGTGTTCTTATCCGTAGGCTGAATACCTTCCTCCAGAACGGGCGCATGGTTGACCGGATGCACAAGGACCGTCACCTTGGAAACGGCAAAGGAACCCCTGCCATCCTCTACGGCCACCAAAAAGCTGTCGGTACCCGTGAAGGAATCGTTCGGATAATAAGACCAATGGCCGTCGGCCTGGACATAGACCACACCTTGTGCGGCGTCCATCGCCTTCCAATAGACAAGCGGAAGCCCCTGTTCCGACACGCCCTCTATCCGGCCGCTTGCGTATTCGTTCTTGTTAACATCTGCCGAGTAATCGAACACCGCAATCCCCCTCTGATTCCCGACCAGAACTACACAAGAAGCGGTATGCCCCCCGTCTGCGGTTACTGCCTTAATGACGGCAATCCCTTCGGAGTGCGCCGTGACCATTCCCTCCTCCACAGATGCCACGTCGGAATTGGAGCTGTTCCATTCCACGGCGGGATTAGAAGCATTAGGAGGAGTCAAGTAGACATTCACGGTGACCGATTGCCCTATTTGAAGCGAAACCTGCTCTTGATCCAAACGGATTCCCTCCACAGAGTGCCAAGGCACCATCCGTATGTCGTCAAACCAAACCTTGCCGGTGCCCGTCTCCAGAAAATTCTCGATTTTCACTGCGGAAACAGCAGCGTTGTCCGGGATTTGAACGACGCGTTCCAGCAAGGTCCAATCGTTCGTTCCCCGCAGCGTATCCAAATAGACGAGATCGCCCACCCTTTTCCCGCCGGAATCGGTAAATTGCAGCCTCGTCACTCCGCCGCCGGTCGCTTCTTCTGTCTTTATCCAGAGCTGCAGCTTTACAGCTCGTCCGATATGCTCGGGCTTCAAAGGCACACTCTGAACGACGGCCGCTCTAGACGGCTGTTCCGCGGAGATTCTGAGCGAAGTTTGCCCGGAATGATAAACTTCATTGTCTGCCTGAATGGAAGGAGAACCGCTGGCTATCCAATTAGACCAATTAATGAAGCCGCCCTTATCATCCCTTTTCTCGAAATCGCCGTTCATCACCATCTCCTCACCGATCGGCCCGGATTCCACCCCGATCAGCAGGGCATCGTCAAACCATGCCGTCCCGGTGCCGGTTTCCAGGAAATTTTCAATTTTGACGCCGGCCACTGCACTATCCTTGGGAACGAAAATGGTTCCTTCGATTTGAATCCAATCCGCCGTTCCCTGAACCTTCTTCAGTTCAATCAGGTCGCCTGTGCGCCCTCCGTTCTGATTAATGAGAAACATCCGGTTGAATGCCCCGCTGCCTGTCACGTTTTCCGTTTTGATCCATTGCGAAAATTTAAAATGACGTCCTTTCAATTCGTCCGGAATAAGGACATTTTGATATAAACTGGCCCGGCTGGGCTCTGCGGCATGTATTCGGAACGATCGGTTACCCTCCTTCGCTATCGTATCGTCCACTGTAAACTCCGGGTTTCCACTGAAGCGATAAGGCGTCCAACCTGCGGGGATCCCGCCGCTCTCTACCTCATACCCTCCATTCTGCAATAAATTGTCCGGCTCCGGGGATTCCGCATAAACTAACTGTCCCCATCCGGCAAACAGGGTTCCCACCAGCAATGTAAGCGTTAGCAAAACTGCCGTTCCGGAAAACCATTTCCTTGGAATCAAACATACCATCTCCTTTATTTAGGTAGTCGACTCCATAGTAAATGATTGTATATCCGTTGATAACTATACATATTCAAGATAGCCTATCCACATTTAAGATTTATCTATCCCATAGAGGCTGTCGATTCATTGTGGGAAAGGTGTACAACAGGATGTTGTACTAGTGAAAAGTCCAACAGCGAAAACATAACGGACCTGGGAGACCCTATTTCGTCAAAATAGGCGATTTTTTTAGACTAACGGACACCGTTGCGCTTATTTCATTGAAATCCTCATACTTTCGCCTGCATTTCTTGGGAATAAGGTCATCTGGTTCCGTTAAAATTTCCGAAAGGACCTTGTGGAGCAATTAAGGTCTCTGGGGTCCGTTATAACCAAACCTTGTAGGTTTACGCATGATCTTTGGTTGTACACCTTTATTCGACAGCCTCCCATAATCTCATAGCTGCATTGTTCTATACTTCCTTATGCGGTACGGCCGTACCCTCCCCCTCCGAATATCGCTTCATCAGCTTGGCTTGATGGGCCGACGCAATCTCCTCCAGGGAAACGTCGTACAGGTTGGCGAGCAGAATGACATTGCCCAGCACGTCTCCCAGTTCCTCCACAAGCTCCTGCTCCAGCTCCGGCAAAGGCCGGTCCGTTTCGTCCGGACGGTCCCTTCCTATTTCCAAGGCGCGAACCGCTCTGGCGACCTCCCCCGTCTCCTCCATCAGAAAGCCGACCCGGATGAATGGACCGTATTCGGACCAGCCCCTCTGCCTGTAAAACTGCCGCACCCATCTCTGGAATTCCTCTAGCTCCATATCGTTCTCCTTGTCATTTCCTTGTCATATGAAAAAGTTTATACTAACATATTGTATGTCACTGACAATATAGATACAAGATATAGTATATTTGGAGGGAAACTTATGAAAAGAGTATGCGTCTATGCCGGTTCCAACCCGGGGAATGACCCGGCTTACGAGCAAGCCGCCGTTCAGTTGGGCGTCAAGCTGGCGGAGAAAGGCTTGGAACTCGTGTATGGCGGTTCCTCGGTCGGTTTGATGGGACGAATCGCCAATTCGGTGCTGAATCAAGGGGGAGGAGCCATCGGTGTCATGCCAAAGGGCCTGTTCCGCGGAGAGGTGGTCCATACCGGCTTGACCCAGCTATATGAAGTTAACGGAATGCATGAGCGGAAGGCCAAGATGATGGAATTGTCCGATGCTTTCATCGCTCTGCCGGGGGGCTACGGCACCTTGGAGGAAGTATTCGAGGTCGTAAGCTGGGGGCAGCTCGGCATTCACAGCAAGCCGCTTGGACTGTTGAATATTAAAGGTTATTATCAGCCTCTGGTAGATATGGTCGACAACGGCGTCAAAGCCGGCTTTATTCCCGCTGCCCAATCCCGGCTTCTGATTGTGGAAGAGGACCCGGATATTCTTCTGGACCGCTTGGCCTCCTATGAGCCGCCTGAAGGTGTGAACAAGTGGAGTGAGCTGCCCCCGGCTTAAGGCTTCCGGGCATTATGATTTCAACTCAGAAGAAACCTGTCCAACTGATTGAGTTTCCAAAAGTGAATCATCAGATCACGCTGAGCATGATCCACAAGATCAATGAATTTCTTGATAACCCCTCACTGCCACTCTAAAGAATACAAAAAACAAACCGGCCTCCGCGATTATGGCAGCCGGTTTTTTCACCATACAATACAAAGAAAGTCTATGTCCTACTATTGTTCGTCGCTGCTACTCTACTTATCACTGAATCCTTTGCCGATCACCGTTTTTTTGTCCAAATCGACATATACGACGAAATTTCCGACGGAAGGAGTCTCCGTATGATTAAAAGTAACGGAGTACACTTCTTTACCGGAATAGCTGCTGCCCAACAAGGTAGCCAAGTCTTCATTAACCGTCACTTTCTCCACTACCGAATCCTTCGGGCTCACGGGAATGAGCTGTTCTTCCTCCTCCGTCAAACTGCTATAGGCCACCATTTCGATCGGCCGCTCCATACTTTGAGATTGAAATGCACATCCGCTTAAAGCCATCGCCGAAAGAAGCAGCACTGGAATCCATCTCAGCCTCTTCAACATATTCGACCTATCCCTTCCTTTCCAATAGACCATCGCAGTTAACCGTCGAGGGCTTCCCGTCTTCGGGCCGCCGCATGGTTTGATCCCGTTCAATTCAAATTCTGCAGAAAGACAGCCGCATTCCAGTACCTTCTGGCCAAAGACTGAAAATAGGAGGTTTGCACGGAAATCGTCGCTATAAAGATCATATGACTGACCGCCTCCCGCTGCTCTTCTTCCAATCCCGTCAGTGTCGAGGCGAATTGATCCGCTCTATGCTTGATCAGATTTTCCAGCATATGATCCTGGTTCCGCATCCCGCTCTCATGCCCGGACAGATCCAGCACCTGATCGTTGTTGGCGTCCAAATCTTCGAATATGGAAGAATAAGCGGAGTAAAGCTGCAGGGGGCGGATCAAATCATCGGCCTCGATATGCGGGTCGTTGAATACCAGGGCCAGCAGCTTGCGGATCGATTCAAAATCGAGAGCAGCCTTTAAATCTTCGATAATAAACAGAATAGCGGTTTGGTCGATCGAATACTTCTTTCCGAGCCGGGGAGAGCCGATCCAGTCTTTAAAGTCGCGTTTCACCCAATTTTGCACGGAAGTAACGGAGAAATGAGTGTATTCAATCTGATTCCCCATGGCAACAATATCCGTAAGGGAGAAGCCTTCTCCTCTTTGTTTCATTTTAATCATTTTCTCAAAAATCGGAGGCAGTGAGGTCGACATAAACGCCCCCAGCGATTTACCGTCCCTAATGTCGATTTGATGGGCTCTGGACCACGCTTCCCGCAGTACAGCCAGAGGGGTTTTATCGATTTGGCCGGCCAGCGAGAGCAAGAGACCCGCCATCTGCTTGCGGGTTAATTGAAACATCTGCATTGTGTTCTCCCCCTCACATTTCAAGTTCATACGAACTTATAATAAGACCTGTCGAAAAGAATGTCAAAGCGCTAGAAAATAAAAGTGCGGGCTCAGTACATAAGTTTAATGCAAGCATTCTGTCCTATTCGGCACAATATGAACCAAAATGAGCTTTGCAAATTGCCGGGAAAGTTCATATTATAGGTTCATAAGAACTTGTATTTGGAAAGCTCACAAAAAATGAACTCAGGAGATGGAAATGATCGCTTTTAACTTAGTTTTGGTTGCTATTCTTATTATCGCAACGGCCTTCTTCGTCGCTACCGAATTTGCCATCGTCAAAATCCGCCCCAGTCTGGTTGATCAAATGGTGCAGGAAAAACGCAAGAACGCCCTCGCCGTCAAGAAAGTCATTCAAAATCTGGACGGCTATCTCTCCGCCTGCCAGCTCGGGATTACGATTACGGCCCTCGGCCTCGGCTGGCTTGGGGAACCGACGGTCGAACGGCTGCTGGATCCTCTGCTCGCTCCGTTGAATTGGCCGGGTGAGGCTGTTTCCTTCGTCTCGTTCATTATCGCCTTTATCTCGGTTACTTATTTGCACGTGGTGCTCGGCGAATTAGCCCCTAAGACCGTCGCTATCCAGAAAGCCGAGTGGATCAGTCTGGTGACTGCCCGTCCCATTATTTTCTTCTATAAAATCATGTATCCCTTCATCTGGCTGCTGAACGGATCGGCCAACGGCATTGTCCGCTTGTTCGGCATGAAGCCGGCCAAAGAGCACGAAGAAGCTCACTCCGAGGAAGAGCTGCGGATTATTCTGACGGAAAGCTATGAAGGCGGAAAAATTAATAAAACCGAGTACGGATATGTAGAGCGGATTTTCGCTTTCGACGATCTGCTGGCCAAGGAAATTATGGTCCCCCGCACGGATATGGTTTGCTTGAGTCTGGATAAACCGCTGGAGGAAAATCTTCGCATCATTAAAGAAGAGCAGTATACCCGTTTTCCCGTCATGAAAGAGAACAAGGACTATATCGTGGGAATGATCAATACCAAGCGCTTCTTCCTGTCCCGCGATGACCAGCCCGACCTGGCGCTGGAGGATATGCTTCAGCCGGTCATTACCGTTTCCGAAGCGATGCCGATCAAGCATCTGCTCAAGAAGATGCAGAAGGAACGGGCTCATATGGCAGTTCTGGCCGATGAATACGGCGGAACGTCCGGGATGATTACGATTGAAGATATTCTGGAAGAGATTGTCGGAGACATTCGTGACGAGTTCGATGCGGATGAAAAGACGGAGATCGAAAGAATCGATGACCATCATCTGATCGTGGACGGCAAAGTGACGATTACTCATATTAATGACCTGCTAAATACAGAGATCGAAACCGAAAATCTGGACACGATCGGCGGCTGGCTCTACGGGCAGAATACAGAGTTAAAAAAGGGCGAGGAGTGGAGATATCACAATTTGACCTTCATTATCCGGGAAAAGGAAAAGCACCGGATTCGCAAGGTGGAAATTATTAAGCATCCGGAGGAGGCTCCCGATAAGGAGGAAATAACGGAGCAGGATTAATCGGCGGATGGAGCATAACGGCATTTGGATTTCCGGGCTTTCCCTCTTCTTCCAATGAAGAACAGGGGGCCTTTTTTTGTTATGTTAAGAGCAGGCGACTTTGGTATTATTAGAAGATACAACATTCGCATAGGTCTCACTCTTATAAATACAAAGGATGGAATTTAGCAATGAGTTTTCAATTGACAGATCGGATTATCAAGCTGCTGTGCGGCCGGACCTCTTATGATAGAGGGGCGGCTTACCATCGCGGTAAGAGAGTAACCTTCACCCGATACGATTCCGAAGCATCCATATACGAAGCTGTGGTCACAGGAAGCAAACATTACGAGGTTTCCGTTGAAGTGGACGGGAACGGGGATGTGGATGCGGAATGCACCTGTCCCGCGTTTCATTCCTATGACAACTACTGCAAGCATATTGCCGCCGTGCTGTTTTCCATCCAGGAGAAGGAGTATTCCGGACAAGCGCCGGAGCGCATATTTCCCTCCCTGCTGCATCTGGCGGATTCTTCGTCGGAGGACACCGGGATGCTGTCCCCGCGATTTTCTGCTACTGCCGGCATGCCTTTGGGAAGCTCGGCAGGGGATCTTCAATTGACCCGCGGCCTGTTGAAGCTTTTTGGCGATACGCCCACCCGTCCCAGCGGGACCAGAACGATGTTTGACAGCAGGGAGCCGCTGAATGTTCAATTTATTTGCAAGCCGGTTTCTTATGGCTTCCGGAAGAGCTTGTTCGCCATAGAAATGAAGGTAGGCATCCAGCGGCCGTATATCGTGCAGAAAATCAAGATGTTTCTGGAGCGAATCGACCGGGGGGAAGCCCAGGAATTCTCCAGGCTGTTCACATACGACCCGCAGGTCCACCGCTTTCTGCCGGAAGACGACGCCATCATTCAGCAGTTAATTCAGATCACGCGTAACGAAACGATTTATCTCGAATCCGCGAATGCCTACTCCTTTTCATATGGAGGCAAGGACAAAGACCGGCTTCTTATGATTCCTCCCCTCGCTTGGGAAGCCCTTCTTCCCCTGCTGGCCAAAGCTCCGGCGCTGCAGCTCCAGCAAGGAATGGAAACCTACGAAGGAATCGGCTTATCCGATGAGCCCCTTCCTCTTCATTTTGAGTTCGGTCAGGCGCAGGAGGAAGGTTATCATCTGGAGATTCGGGGCCTGGATGAAATGACCATCCTGGAACCATACGGAATGATCCTCACCGCAGGCAAGCTGCAGAAGCTGCCGGCGGAGTCTTGCAGACGTCTTGCGGAGCTGAAACAGATGCTTGAGGCTTACCGCAAGCAAGAAATTCGAATCCCGTCCGAGCAAATGGAACCGTTGATGGAGAAGGTCGTCCCCAGCTTGATTAAGCTCGGCAGTGTCCGCATCGCGCAAGCCGTGTCCGACCGTATTGTCCAAGCCCCGCTCAAGGCCAAGCTGTATCTGGACCGGGTGAAGGACCGGCTGCTCGCCGGCCTGGAGTTTCACTATGGAAATATAGTGATCCATCCCTTGGAAGGAGATGGCCGGGAACACAGCTCCGATCGGATTCTCATACGTGACGGCGAACGGGAACGGCGCATTCTGGAGCTGATGGAGCAGAGCGACTTCGCCAGGACGGAAGGCGGATATTTCCTGGATGATGAAGAAGCGGAATATGAATTTCTATACCATGTCGTTCCCCGGTTGGAGGAGTTGGCCGAGGTGTATGCCACCACAGCCGTCAAGGTACGGCTGTTCACCGGACATGCCTCCCCGAAAGTGACGGTGGATGTGGATGAACGGACGGATTGGCTGGAATTCCGCTTCGATATCGCGGGGATTCCGGAGTCGGAGATCGGCCAATTGCTGAAATCTCTCGAGGAGAAGCGCAAATATCACCGGCTCCCGAACGGAGCGTTAATGCCGCTGGAAACTGCGGAGTTCCAGGAAATCAGCCGCTTCATAGGGGAAGTGGGCATTCGCAAGGGAGAGCGGAAGGAAGCGACAATCCGCGTTCCGGTCGTCCGCGGGCTCTCGCTGGTCGACTCCGATCGTTCCGGAAATGCCGTCAAGCTGGGCAGAGCCTTCCGCCAGCTTCTGGACAATATGCGCAATCCGGACCAACTGGAATTCCCGGTTCCCGACAGTCTCGCCCCGGTCCTGCGGGATTACCAGAAGTATGGATTCCAATGGATGCGAACGCTGGCGCATTACCGGTTCGGCGGCATTCTGGCAGACGATATGGGACTGGGCAAAACGCTGCAAAGCATCGCCTTCCTCGTCTCTATGCTGCCCGAGATCAGGGACAGGAAGCAGCCGGCGCTTATCGTCTCCCCGGCTTCCCTCGTCTATAATTGGCAGAATGAGCTGAAGAAGTTCGCGCCGGAGATACGGGCGGCCATTGCCGACGGGAGCCAGGCGGATCGCAGCGATATAGTGATGCAGGCGGCCCAATTGGACGTCATCATCACCTCCTATCCTCTGCTTCGCAGGGATATCGGGGAATATGCCGGCCATTCGTTCCACACCCTCATCCTGGACGAGGCCCAGGCCTTCAAGAACCATGCCACCCAGACGGCGCAGGCGGTGAGGCAGCTTCAGGCCCGGTATCGCTTTGCTCTCACCGGCACCCCGGTCGAGAACAGGCTGGAGGAGCTGTGGTCGATCTTCGAAGCGGTCTTCCCCGGGCTGTTCCCTGGCCGCAAGGCCTTCAACGAGCTGTCCAGGGAAGTGGTAGCCAGGCGGACACGGCCGTTTCTGCTGCGCCGGTTGAAGGCCGATGTGCTCAAGGAGCTGCCGGATAAGATCGAGTCGCTGCAGGCCTCCGAGCTGCTGCCGGAGCAGAAGAAGCTGTATTTGGCCTATCTGGCCAAACTGCAGCAGGAGACGTTGAAGCATCTGAACGAGGACGATCTCCGGAAGAATCGGCTCAAAATTTTGGCCGGCTTGACCCGGCTTCGCCAGTTATGCTGCCATCCCGCCTTGTTTGTCGAAGGCTACGGCGGAAGCTCGGCCAAATTCGAGCAGTTGATGGACATTGTGGAGGATTGCCGGAGTGCGGGAAGGCGAATGCTGGTCTTCTCCCAATTTACCGAAATGCTCGCTCTGATCGGTCAGGAATTGGGGAGCCGGGGAGTGCCTTTCTTCTACCTGGACGGCAAAACTCCCGCTTCCGAGCGGGTTGAGCTGTGCAGCCGGTTTAACGAAGGGGAGAAGGACTTGTTCCTCATCTCCTTAAAAGCGGGCGGCACCGGATTGAACCTGACCGGGGCGGACACCGTCATCCTCTATGATCTGTGGTGGAACCCCGCCGTAGAGGAGCAGGCCGCCGACCGTGCGCACCGCATCGGGCAGAAGAAGGTGGTGCAGGTTATCCGCCTCGTCGCTCAGGGCACAGTAGAGGACAAAATGTACGAGCTGCAGCAGAAGAAGAAGCATCTGATCGATGAAGTCATTCAGCCCGGCCAGGAAGCTCTGTCCTCCTTGACGGAGCAGGACATCCGGGAAATTTTGATGATAGGCTGAACCCTACCATTGATGGGAAACGACAAACGACGGACGTTGAGAGTTGAATCGTCCGTCGTTTGTCGTTTCTGGAAAAAAACGCGGAGTGCCCTATTCTAGAGCGATAGTGCAGGTCTTTTTGGAGAAAAAGCCACGCAATGCCCTATTCTAGAGCAATAATGCAGGTCTTTTTTGAGAAAAGCCTCGAAGTACCTGATTCTAGAGCGATAGTGCACGTCTTTTCGGAGAAAAGCCTTGAAGTACCTGATTCTAGAGCGATAGTGCACGTCTTTTCGGAGAAAAAGCCACGCAATGCCCTATTCTAGAGCAATAATGCACGTCTTTGGAGCGATTTTTGCGAAATGGCCCCATTTTGTGAAAAAGACCTGCACATTTGAGCGTCTTTCACCTTTTTATTGGAAATAGTCACGATTTTAATGTATTTTTGCTCGTCTTTGCGATGTCTTCACCGACCCGGATGCGACGTTGGCTTTCCCTCAGGTCTCCGTCAGGAGCTTTTTTTAAAAATATATAAGAAAGTTATGTAAGCTTTATCCTTTGCTGATATGCCGTTCAAACCATTCCACGATCCGGTTCAGCCGTTCAACGCGCAGCCCGGGATTCCCACTTCGCGACAGCTCATGGCTTGCGCCCGGAAAGCGCACGAGCTCGGTCTCTTTGCCGGAACGCTTCAACGCCATATAGAGCTGCTCAGCCTGCTCAATCGGGCAGCGCAAATCCTGCTCCCCGTGAAGAATCAGGAGCGGGGTCCGGATATTGCTCACATAAGCGAGCGGGGAATGCTTCCACAGCTTCTCCGTGTCCTCCCACGGATTTCCCATGATTTCCCCTTCGGTAAAGAAATAGCCGATATCGCTTACCCCGTAGAAGGACAGCCAGTTCGAGATCGACCGTTGGGTGACGGCCGCCCGGAAGCGGTCCGTATGGCCTACCGCCCAATTCGTCATGAAGCCTCCGTAGCTGCCCCCCGTTATGCCGAGTCTCTCCTTATCGATGAAATCGAAATGGTCTGCTGCATAATCGACCGCTTCCATTAAGTCCTGATAATCCCGCCCCCCATAATCTCCGCGGCAGCCGTTCACGAACGTCTGTCCGTAGCCGAAGCTGCCTCTGGGGTTGGTATACAGGACGGCATACCCCTGTGCAGCCAGCAGTTGGAACTCATGGAAGAAAGAATGAGAGTACATGGCATGCGGGCCGCCATGGATTTCCAGAATGGCGGGATACCGTCTCCCCGCCTCGAAACCGGCGGGACGCATGACCCAGCCATGAACGGTGACGCCATCCGAAGCCTTGAATTCGAAGGCTTCCGGCGAGCTCCACTCGATCTGCTCCAGGAAAGCGTCGTTGGCTGCGGTCAGCCGGACCTCCTCCCCGGTGTGCAGATCCACCCGGTATAAATCTCCCGGCAGTAACGGATCGGTCACTGCGATCACCAGATACCGTTCGTCCTTCGTTATCGCAAATTGATAAACTTCCCTGGCTCCCTCCGTCAGTGCCTCGGGCTTCCCGCCGCCGTCCAGAGGGAACTGGCAGACCTGCACACTGCCCGCAATGGAAACCAGCGCGTAGATGGAGCGGCCGTCCGCGCTGAACAGCGGGGGAGGCGTCCGCAAATGCGACCTCATATCGCTGATAGCGGCATTGCCCAGCAACACATCGAAGCCCTCGGTCAGGCAGGCTGCGGCCCCGCCTTCTGCGGAGATCGTATACAGCGCGGTCTGCGTCGCGCCTTCATATGCCCGGTCGTGGCCGAAGAAGGCTATGAGCTTCCCGTCGGGAGAGAAGCTTGCCTGGCTGATCGCCCAGCTCGTATCCGTCAGCCGGCGGGGTTCGCCTCCGTCACGGTCGATGAGGAACAGATCGTTCATAAGCTGCAGGTCGATGTCCTCTGACGGGTCCTTCGCTATTTTCGCCAGGAACGCTATCTGCCGACCGTCCGGCGACCATACGGGCTCATGAACATCATAATCTCCATCGGTGATTTGACGAGTCTGCTCCGTCTCCAGGTCGAGCACAAACAGATGGCTTCTCCGATGATCCCATAGCCCGGCGCCGTCAGCTTTCGGCTTCGACCGGGTGACGACCCGGACCCGGCTTGCCCAGCGCTTATTCTCTTCCTCCGGCGTAAGCTCATCCAGCTCCGGATCTGCGGCCACCTTCGCCGTAAACAGCAAATGCGTGCCGTCGGGAGACCAGGCAAAAGAGTTGACGCCGCGCGGCAAGCGCGTGATCTGCCTTGCCTCCCCTCCTTCACGGGGAATGATCCAGATCTGTCTTCCTTGATCGGACTTGCGCAGGAAGGCGAGCCGGTTCCCGTCCGGAGACCAGGCCGGAGCCGTATCCTGCCCTTCAGGGGCCAGCGGTCCTCCATTGGTAAACGAACGATCCTCCGCTCCGTCGATAGTAAGAAGTCGGATATGAGACCGGTAGTTCTCCCTGTCGTCGCTCACCGATTGACACACATAAGCAATGGAACGGCTCACCGGACATACGGCCGGATCACTGACCCAGCGGAAACTATATAGATCTTCCGCAGTCACCTTTCGTTTGCTCCCCATAGCGCTCACTCTCCTCTTTTCACAATTGCCCCCTTTTTCCATATTTTATCAGAAAGCTAAGACTATGGTCCAAAAAAAGATTCCAGGGCTGCCCCTATTTTTTTAACAAGATAACGATGAAGATCGCTGCCGACAATATATGACCGTTAAAATGCAAAGGTGGCCATGCTTCCCCAACGGATCACCATCTCGATATCACCTCAAACGAATTTACCGAGTGTCGGCAAACAGTCTGCTAACCCATTAACCGGCTTAACCAAACAAGCCCTTTGCCCTCTTTCACTGACCGGAAAGAAGCTTCCGAAAGCGAACAACCAGAACAGGAGGGATCTCCTCCCACACCGACCCTCGGCCTCCGTCATCCCGCCGAAATACCGGCTCGGCCATTCCATCCAGGACGAACTTCTGCTCCAGCCCCAAGGTCACCAATTCCGAAAGTGGCCTGTGAAAATACTCTCTTCCCCCATGCGTTCATCCCAGTAGGAGGCATTTTCTTCCCAGCGCTTTTGACTGTCCGAGACCCATTCTTTCCAGTCAGTCATTGACTCCCCTCCCAAATAATGCTACCGAATCTCAAAATTCGAATCTGCATGTTACCGGTCGCGTCATACAGCCCGACATACGCCCCGTGCCCCTGTCATCAATCCCCTGCAACGTAAGTATCCGGCGAGACATCGTCCAGAAACGGGCTGCGCGTGCCGATGTAATACAGATGCAGCTCATGCATCGCGCGGGTGCATGCCGTGTAGAACAGCCTGCGCTCGCCCTCTCTGCCGTACTGCTCCTGCGAGGCGTTGTAGAGGATGACGGCATCGAACTCCACCCCTTTGGCCAGGTAGGCGGGAATGACCAGCACCCCGGGCTCGAACGAGGCCGCATCCTTCTCGATCAGCCGAGCCTCCAGCAGTTGATCCAGCTTCGCGAAGGCTTGCCGGCTTTCCCGGGCCGACTTGCAGATAACGGCAATCGTTCGAAGTCCGGAATTCTGCAAAGCCCGGATTCGTTCGGCCACCCTCGCATTAAGGTCAGACTCGTCGGCTGCTTGCGTCACGGTCGGCTTGCTTCCTTCGCGGTTAAAGGGCTCGATCGCATGCCCTTCCGGAATCAATCCGCGCGTAAAATCGATGATTTGCCGTGTGGAACGGTAGCTTCGCGTCAGTATGAACCGCTCGGTCTGTTCTTCCCCGTACAGAGCCTGCAGCGTCTCCCAATGGTCCTCCGCCTCCGCATGACCGAAAATCGCCTGGTTCAAATCTCCGAGCACCGTCATTTTGCTGCGCGGAAACAGTTTTTGGATAAAAGCGAA
The DNA here is from genome assembly GCF_042677205.1 of Paenibacillus residui. Taxonomy (NCBI): domain Bacteria; kingdom Bacillati; phylum Bacillota; class Bacilli; order Caryophanales; family Paenibacillaceae; genus Paenibacillus; species Paenibacillus residui. The sequence continues at coordinate 17,046 of NZ_JBHTIU010000002.1, read as the reverse complement.
CTGAAAAGGGGAATAATCCTGGGCTTCATCCATAAAGACATGGCGGATCAGGTTGTTGGTCTGGAAGCCCTCTATTCTTTCCTGCAAATACAAATACGGAGTCGCATCCTCATAGGCCAATTCGGACCGGTCCAGCCGCTCTACGGTTTGCGCGCAAATTTCCTCCCAATGCTTGGGCAGGTCGGCCTCCCGGCCGAAGCGAAGGGCATACTGCGGATCGGCAAATAACTGCCGGTAAATGCCCGGGACATTAACAAACCGCAATTTCTTCACCCGCTGACGCAGCCCCTTGAAGTGCTCGCGGACAATCATGGAGCCCAGCAGCTCCCTTTCCCGATCATAGTCATCGAATGACTCCCCTGCGAAGCGGTTTTGCTTCCTCAGCTTTTGGTAAGCTTTCTGATAGGCGTCATTATCGAGCAGCTCGATTTCATCCTCCACCCACGGTTCATTCCGTTCGGCCTTCTCCTTTTCCTTCAATTCCCCCAGAAGCCATTCGGACAACAACTGCATCCGGTTCGGTATGGACAAGGACGAATCCAATGCATAGAACTGCTCCCGGATCCGGGCCGCCGACAGAAGCGTTTTGCCCCTGAACCTCAAGCCTTTAAAAAGGATTCCTTCCTTCCCGAGAACGGACAAATACCTCTCGATCAGCTCCATAAACCGCGCCGAAGCCTTATAACGGATTCCCTCCATGCGGGCCTCGTATCCCGGTTCGTTCATGGCGGTGTACTCGTACTCCAGTTGGGCGAACGGATCGCCAAGCTGGAATTGACGGCCGAGCCGATGATCCAGAAATTGCTGGAAGGTCGTCTGCTGCATGTTTTCTTCGCCAAGCTCCGGAAGGACGGTCGACACATAGCTGTTAAACATCATATTGGGCGAGAAAAGAACGATATGCTCGGCCTTCAGCGTTTCCCGGTACCGATACAGCAAATAAGCTACCCGTTGCAAAGCCGCCGAGGTTTTGCCGCTTCCGGCAGCTCCCTGGACGATAAGAAGACGGCTTCTCTCGTTGCGGATAATTTGATTCTGCTCTTTCTGAATGGTGGCTACAATGCTTCTCATCTGCGAATCCGCCTGCTTGCCCAGCACCTCCTGCAGCAGCTCGTCGCCGATGGTCACTCCTGTATCGAACATGCTGACGATTTGCCCGTCACGGATCGTATATTGACGCTTAAGCTCAACGGTTCCGGAGACCGTGCCCCCGGGAGTCTCATACCGGGCAGGGCCGGGTGCGTAATCGTAATACAAGCTGGATACCGGCGCCCTCCAATCATAAATGAGAAACTCCATTTCTTCTTCATCATACAAGGAGCTTATTCCAAGATATATGGACTCGGCCCTGCTCTGTCCCTCTTCCAGAAAATCCACCCGGCCAAAGTATGGGGATTGCTTGAGCTTGTTCAGAATGTTCAATTGGTTGTACGCGTGCTCGTAGCTGCGCTCCTTCTCCGACAACACTTCCGCCTGCTGTTTAATGCTGGCGTAGGTTTCGATGAGCTCGCTGGAATCGTCCAGATTTATGGTGACGTCGTCCCAGAAATTTCTCCGCACGTCCACGGTTTCCTCTTTCTTATCGCTGACATGCTCCTGAAGAACCGCGATCTTGCTGTCAATTTCTTGTTCCACGCGCTTCACACGCTTCTTCTCTTCCAGCCAATCCTGTTCAGTCAAACTCATCAAATCACTCCTTTTGCTAAATCCCTATCTTTAACCAACCTAATAAAATGAATGTTGACAGCCATGCTTCTTTTGTGATAATATATTATCGGGAAATAATATATTCGGATTTTCCCATCAACAAAATCCAAATTTTATTGTAGCACAGGACCGGTTTAGAAATCAATCGGTTTCTTCTTGTGTTATTTTGTTATGTCTGAATATTGATACAGCTCTAGTGTTCAATTTGACGTATAAAATAAGATGGGGTCGGGCATTGCTCCTGCCCGATCTTTTTTCTTTGTTAAGGATCCGGTGCTTCCTTTACTATGCCCTGTAGTCCTTCCGACAAATGGGCATCTGCACAGTCCAACCGTTAATCCGGGACATAGACTTATATAGGCTATCTGCTGTCGCCCTAACCGGCTTGCCTGGCGATGCAGACAACCGCAATGATCGTTCTGACAGGATGTGAGCCCTATGGATATACCCGTCTCCGGCTTCGTTGTTCATTCGGATGATTCGGACGGGCGTCATTCCCACAAACTGTATATTACAAATTGGAATGGAAGACCCGTTCACATTCATCCTTTCTCCGGTGTGACCTCCTTCGATGTCGGGCATAGACATCAATACGCGGGCACAACCGCCCCCGCTCCGAGCGGAGTGCAGCATGTCCATCAATATCAAGCTGAAACCTCGTTCGATGATGGCCATATGCATCTGATCCGGGGCACGACCGGACCGGCCATTCCCCTTCCCGAAGGTGGCCATTACCACTATTTCGAAGGCGTCACTACCGTTAATGGAGCCACTCCCCATGCCCATGAATACGGGGGAAAGACCGGCAACGAAATCTAATCAAGCGAAGACACAGAAGGCTGCAGACCCAAGCGGATCTGGCAGCCTTCTTTCCCTTATCGGGCGGCTAATATTTGCGCAATGACACGGGCGCCTTCCCAAACCACTGCTCCCGTGTATAATTGACAATCCGGCCAAATAACCGTTCGATGGTTTGGGTGGAATCAGCCAGCATCCGCACAGCGAAGCCCGGCACGATCAACTCGGACAGGCCGATCTTCCCCGCCTGTTCCTCCAGTTGAACCGCTTCTGTCAATGCACTGCAGAAGGACGCCGTTGCCTGCTCACCGATGACGAACAGGGAGCCGAAATGAGTGTGCCCGTCCATTCTGCCTAAACCGGACAACGGCCGGCTTTCCGGACAGAGCTTCATGTGATCATGCAGAACGAGTTCCCGATCCATGTACAGTTCGCTCTTGAGCGACAGTTCCTTATAAGCGAACAGCGTTCCGTCCGGCGACCATCCCGGCGTAATCACTTCCGCGCTGATTAGCGAGGCTCCTCTTTCCATATGGATAACGGTCTGCTGCCGGTAGCGGGCGTCCCGGTAGGCGATGATCGGGTCCGGGAGCCATTCCAGATAGCTGCCGGACTTCATGCGGATTTCCGTCGTCTGAAGCACCGGTTGGCCGGGCGTCCTGTAAATCTTGGTCGAGGATTGAGTCGTGATCAGGAGCTCTGCCCCTTCCTCCAGCTCCACACTCATCCGATACCGGTCCCCGTCCACATATCCTCCGCCGGGATTCATCACATAATAGCAAGCCTGCCCGGAATGATCGGGATAGATCGGGCGGGCCACCTTATAGGCGCCCTGATGGTACAAATCGGTGACGACCGTCCGGCCTCCCCTGTTCTCCGCCTTCATCCGGAGAGTTCCCGTCCATTCGCCCATGTTATTCCAGACCTGTCAGCAGGGCGTTTTTTTCAATCCATTCCACAACTTCGTCCAGCCCGGATTCTTCCTTCAGGTTTGTGAAGAAATACGGCTTATTGCCGCGGAAAGCGAGTGTGTCGGCCTCCATTACCTGCAAATTGGCGCCTACATAAGGGGCCAGATCGGTTTTGTTGATGATGAACAAATCCGACTTGATCATCCCTTGCCCGCCCTTGCGCGGGATCTTCTCCCCTTGGGCTACGTCGATAATGTAAATGGAGAAATCAACGAGCTCCGGGCTGAAGGTGGCCGCCAGATTGTCGCCGCCGCTTTCCACAAACACGATTTCGAGATCGGGATGCCGCGACATCAGTTCATCGATAGCCGCGAAATTCATCGATGCATCTTCCCGGATGGCGGTATGCGGGCAGCCGCCCGTTTCCACCCCGATGATCCGGTCTTCCGGCAGCACCCCGGTCTGCAGCAAAATTTTGGCGTCCTCCTTCGTGTAAATATCGTTGGTCACTACAGCCATGCTGTATTTTCCGTGAAGACGCCGGGTTATTTTCTCCACCAGCATCGTTTTGCCGGCCCCGACAGGACCGCCTACCCCGATTTTGACCGGTTTCATGCTCTCGCCCTCTTTCCATACTAGATTCTCGATTCCTTGCTTAACGATCATTTACGACATGAAAAGCCGGGTATTCAGCCTCTCATGCTTCATCTGCGACCATTCCAATCCAGGGGATACGATTCCGATATCGTCTGTCGTCAATCTCTCCACAGCCTCAACCGCCTGCAGCAGAGCGGGCTGCATATGCATCAACAGCCGCTGACCTTCCGTCTGTCCGAGCGGAATGGCCCTCACCCCGTTCTGCACCATGCTGCTAACGGACGAGTACAGACAAGCCAACACCGCTGTCGGCTTCTCCGCCTGCATGAGACGGGCGACCATGGCGAAAGCGACCGCCGGATGGCCATACGACCTCTTACGCAATATCCGATCCCGATATTGTTTCAAAGACGGATCTTCATACAACTCCGCCGCAAGCCGGATCATTCTCTCTCCGATTCTGCGCACTCCTTCCCGCGATTCCCAGGGGAGATTCTGAACCGTCAGCAGCCGGTCCAATGCCCATAGCTCTTCCATGCGGCCTTCATCCAACGCCTCATAGGCTAGTCGGCAACCCAATCCGTCCGAATAGACCAGCTGCTCGTTAAGGTAGACCGTCAGCCATTCCCGGAAGGTGGCTGCATCCGTCACTAATCCTTCCTGCAGGTAGGTTTCCAATCCGAACGAATGGTTGAACGCCCCGGAGGGAAAGTTCGAATCGCACCACTGCAGCAGGGCAAGCAGCGAATTAGTGTTTATGTCCCACATGCCGGAACGCCTTCTTCACTTTCATCTTCTCCCGGGTATATGGAATGGCGTCCTGGACGAGCTGCTCCTCGACCAAATAATCATACTGCACCAGCATCCGCTCTCCCTCGAACTGCGCCGGCAGGTGACGGTTGCCGAGCTTGTGGGCGATCTCTCCCATCTCCTGCATCGAGCGGGGGCGGATTACGAGCAGGTCGTCCGGCCGCACTACGATGACGATCATGTTCTTGTCATCCATGTATAAAATATCCCCGTCCGCCAGCTCATCCTTCTGCGTCAGACGGATGCCGATTTCGTTGCCATGGTCCGTCGTCACTCGCTGAATTTTCTTCAGCAAATCTTCGCTGTCCATATATACCTTCTCCACATGGCGTGCGGCTCTGTCCTCCGGCCGAAGCTGCTCCAGCTTCCCGGCTATTTGTTCAATAATCATACTGCCCCTCCTTCGGATTCTGAATGTCTATCAACTATAAGGTGACCCGTACTTGTCCGTTGGCCTTAAAAAAGGAAGTACCGCTGAGCCATCGGCAAAACCTCCACCGGCTCGCAGGTCAGCAGCTCTCCGTTCGCTCTTACCTCATAGGTTTGCGGATCAACGAACAGCTCCGGCGTTTCCCCGTTCAGGATCATGTCCTTCTTCGTTAGCGTGCGGATGCCCCGGACGGGAAGCACGATTTTGTTCAGTCCCAATTGTGCGGGAACTCCCGCGTCCAGCGCGGCTTGCGAAACGAAAGTGACCGAGCAGCGCGCCAGCGCCCTGCCTACAGAAGCGTACATTGGCCTGTAGATATACGGCTGCGGGGTCGGAATCGATGCATTCGGATCCCCCATCAGACTCTGCACGACAAAGCCGTTCTTCAGCACCATCTCGGGTTTAACCCCGAAGAAAGCCGGATGCCAGATGACCAAATCGGCGATTTTGCCGACCTCCACCGAACCGACATAATCGGCAATGCCGTGAGTGAGCGCCGGATTGATCGTATACTTCGCAATATAGCGCCTGACGCGGAAATTGTCCCCGTTCGAGCCCGCATCCTCCGGCAGCTTGCCCCGCTGCTTCTTCATCTTGTCGGCCGTCTGCCAGGTCCGGGTTATAACTTCGCCCACGCGGCCCATCGCCTGGGAATCCGAGCTGACCATGCTGAATACGCCCAAATCATGCAAAATATCCTCGGCCGCAATCGTTTCGCTGCGGATGCGGGAGTCGGCGAAGGCTACATCCTCCGGTACGCTCGGATCCAGATGATGGCATACCATCAGCATATCGAGATGTTCTTCCACTGTATTGATCGTGAACGGCCGGGTGGGATTAGTCGAGGAAGGCAGCACATGGCTCAGCGCCGCCATCTTGATCATATCCGGAGCATGGCCCCCGCCCGCTCCTTCCGTATGATAAGTATGGATGACCCTGCCCCGGATCGCCGCAATCGTATCTTCCACGAACCCGCCCTCGTTTAGCGTATCCGAGTGAAGCGCCACCTGGACGTCATACTTGTCCGCCACACGCAGCGAATAATCGATTGCAGACGCTGTCGCTCCCCAATCTTCATGCACCTTCAAGCCGATCGCTCCGGCCCGGATTTGCTCGGCCATGGGCGCTTCATGGGCTCCCGAGCCTTTGCCGAGAAAGCCGACATTGATCGGCAGGCCCTCGGACGCCTCCAGCATCCGGTGAATATGCCATTCGCCCGACGTGCAGGTCGTCGCCTTGGAGCCCTCCGCCGGCCCGGTGCCGCCTCCGATCAGGGTGGTCAAGCCGGAGGCCAGCGCATGCTCCACCTGGTGAGGATTAATAAAATGGACGTGGGTATCGATGCCTCCCGCCGTGACGATCAACCCCTCCGCAGAGAGAATCTCGGTGGAAGCCCCGATAACGAGATCGACTCCGTCCATAACGAGCGGATTGCCGCTCTTGCCGATCCCGGCAATCCTGCCGTCGCGAATGCCGATATCCGCCTTATAAATGCCGGTATAATCAACGATAATGGCATTGGTAATGACGAGATCCATGGCGCCTTCCTCGCGAGTGATCAGCGGATGCAGCCCCATACCGTCGCGAATCGATTTTCCGCCGCCGAATTTCGCTTCGTCCCCGTAACGGGTGTAGTCTTTCTCAATCTCGATGAACAAGTCGGTATCCGCCAGGCGAACCGCATCGCCGGTCGTCGGCCCGAACATATCCGCATACTGCTTCCTCGACATGGTAAAGCTCATACGCCCACCTCCGATCCGACAGTTGAAGACGGAATGACGGAAGCCCGGCGTTCTTGAGCCTCCGCTTCCCTCTCATCGAGCGATCCGTCCGTCTTGTTATTAAATCCATAGACCTTCCGTTCCCCGGCGAACGGGACCAGTTCGATCTCCTTGCGGTCTCCCGGCTCGAAGCGCACGGCTGCGCCGGAAGGAATATTGAGATGCATGCCGAATGCACGCTCCCGGTCAAACTTCAAGGCCTTATTGGCTTCGTAGAAATGAAAATGCGAACCGACCTGAATCGGACGATCCCCGACGTTCAGCACTTCCAGAGACACGGTAGGGCGTCCCTCATTGCAAATCACATCATTACCCAGCAATTTATATTCACCTGGAATCAAGCCTGTCTCCTCCTTTGAAATGATACTCTGCATGTTGTACGAGATTCCGTCCCTCCATGCCGATGCCGTAATGCACTGTCGAAAAAAGGAACGCATCCTGGCCAAACCACTTTGTAAGCGGGCCTTCTGTGAAATGCACTATCTAATAGGATCGTGGACCGTAACCAGCTTCGTGCCGTCCGGAAAGGTCACCTCGACCTGAATATCCGGAATCATCTCCGGCACTCCCTCCATGACATCTTCCCTGCGTAGAATGGTGGCCCCTTCGCTCATTAGCTGAGCCACCGTTTTGCCATCGCGGGCTCCTTCCATAATTTCATAGGTGATCAGCGCCACCGCCTCCGGATAATTCAGCTTCAACCCTCTTTCTTTGCGCCTGCGGGCAAGATCGGCCGCCACGACAATCATCAGCTTCTCCTGCTCTCGAGGTGTCAGTCTCATCCGTATTCCTCCTATCCCCCGGCTTCATCGGCCTGTATTGATTTTTTTAAAATTCCTCAAGATTTGTTACATATTTTTCCATACACTGTTGAATCAAAGAGCATCATTGGCTTATTCAAACTCATTGTACAAGCAGAAACGCGCACTCAAATAGACTGCTCGTTCACGCAGACTTAAGCCAGATCCGGTGAGGAGCACCCTTCTTTCTATTGGGATTTGTATCTTTTTTCACAAATTCGCGAATAGAAAAACTCCTATCGGAGTTATCGCCAAATAAAAATCTATTGCCGTCAAAAAGCCCGTTAGCGCTAACGAGTTTTTTCTAACCGAGGTCTTACCTGTAACATTTTAAATAAGGAGTGGTTGCAATGCGGTTTCTTAGGGCTGCAACCAGGGTTAATTGGCATGGAATGCCGAAGCGGATAAAGCCGGTTAGTGCTGCATTAGTGGCAGGGCATGAGCAGAAATAAGGGGATCATTCTCTCATACCGGTTCATTGGGAGGGGTTTGCTTCCACTAATTATCTAATATAACGCTTATAGCACTACTCCCATCATAGTAAATTTGGTCGGGAAACTAAAGCACCCAATTTCAACGAATAATGTAGAATTTGACTCGAATCAGCCTTAAAACCATCGCTTTCGCAGGCTTTCATTACCGATTGTCTTATTTCATGGTCTTAGCTGTTTTTTCACAGTGCTGCCAGGGCTCCTGACGACGGGACGTTCCTGTTGGTAAGCGTTCCGGTCACTAGCTTGCCACCGGAAATCCCTTAATGCTGAAAACAAGCAAAAGTACAGGTCATTTCACGGAAATCCGGTAAATACGGCAAAAGACATGCGATAGTGCAGGTCTTTCCCGCCAAAATCCCGAAAATCGGCAAAATGGCCAAATTCACCTGCACATTTGCATGTCCTGCGCGGATTTACTAAAATCGTTCCGAAGACCTGCAGAAATGCTGGTTCTTGATCCCGGCAATCGCCGGCAGGCGTAGTCGATAACGGCGATGTGCCGTCTGACCAATGGCGGCGGCGCGCGCCTATCGCAGATGGGCGGCCTGCAGTGCTAGCCGGTGTCACCTGGCGGCCACGACGATGCCGGCCAATGCCGGATCGGCCATCAGTTGGGGATGGCCGATCCGGGTGCCTTCTGCTGCTTCACCCTTCCTCCAAAGGATGGTACGCTTTCCGGCCTTCCCCCGCTGTGCCGGCCAGGTCCAGCTGCCCCAAGCCGCTCACCGGCTCCCGTGTGCCGTCCAGCGCCGGATCGGCATAACGGACGAACCACTGCTCAAGCTGTCTCTTCAAGGCGATACGCTGGTCCTCCGCTTCACGGCTGCCAATCAAATTGTGACGCTCCCCGGGATCGTTGACCAAATCATACAGCTCGTGCGGCCCATAAGGGTAACGATGGATGTACTTCCATTCCCGGGTGCGAATCATCCGGACCGGGCCGTACTCATCGAAGACAACGACCGGTTCCCGGCTGCCGTCCTCCTCACCGAGCAGTTGCTTCAGGAAGCTGCTTCCCGGAAGCCCGTCAGCCTCCGTATACTCCATGCCCACGTACTCCAATAGAGTGGGCATGATATCGTAGCCGCTCACAAGCGCATCGCAAACCGCCCCTTGAGGGATACGGCCGGGATGGCTGAAAATAGCCGGCACCTTCACCGATGTGTCATACATATTCTGCGGGAAGGTGCCATTACCCTTGCCCCAAATGCCGTGATGCCCGCAGTTGAACCCATTGTCACTCAGGAAGCAGACCAGCGTCGAGCCGCGCAGCCCTTTCTCCTCCAGTTTGTCTAATATCCGTCCAATGTTGCGGTCCATCTCCGTGACGGCGGCAAAATAACCCTTCAAGTTTTCCTTCTGGTTATCCGCCCAGGGTGCGGTCTTGATTGCCCAGGGATGCTTCGGCTCCTGCGGGCAGCTCTTGAACTCGCAGTCATCGTAGGAGTCTACCACTTCCTGCGGGTGATTGTCGATCCATGGGCTGTGCGGGGCCGTATAATGCACGCTCAGATAGAAGGGCCGGCTCCCGTCCTGCGCCTCCAGAAACTGCAGCGCGTCGTCCGTGATTACATCGGTCAAATAACCCGGCTCATTGATCGGCTTCCCGTCACGGATCATCGGCGCGTTATAGTACTCGCTCCCCCCCGTCTGGTGAACGTACCAATGAGTAAAGCCTTTCTGCGGCCTCACACTGTCTCCCAGGTGCCACTTGCCGCTAAGCCCGCAAAGATAGCCGTTCTCGGCCAAAATCTCGGTGTATGCCTTCTGTCCCTGCAAATACTCGATAGGCCGTTCCCCTACGCTGCCTCCGCGAATCCAGTCGTGAACCCCATGCTGGGACGGAATTCTTCCCGTCAACAGAGAGGCCCGGGCCGGCGAGCAAACCGGCGACGTGCAGAAAAAATTGGTAAACCGCATTCCTTCCGCCGCCAAACGATCCAGTTGAGGGGTGCGGATTTCGTCATTACCGGCACAGCCCAAGGCCCAGGCCCCCTGATCATCGCTTAAGATGAATAAAATGTTGGGATAATCCGATATAGAAGCCGTCACTTGAACATCCTCCTAATTAATGATTTAGTCATTCTTGCCTTCTAATCCTATCATCCGGTCGGGGTCCCGTTCAGGCTTCCGTTCAGGCTATTGGTATCTCGATGCTTCAGCACATTAGCCGCTTAGATTCTCCCGTCCGACTGTTGTATTCGGTACTTCCATGCACACACGCCTCTCCCGTCTTGCCGTTACACCGGGTGCTCTCCATGTACACACACCTCTCAGGCCGCTCATCACTCCGCTGTGTGACAGGTTAGCACTTACAAGCCCATGCCGGCCCCTCCCCGCTCCAAATTCGGGGACACGACGCTATTTCTGCTCTTGATATGCTTGATTAACCGCTTTCAAAACGGCGTCGCCGCCTTGCTCCCGCCACTTCCGGGACAACTCCGCTATCCCTGCGTCGATCTCTCTCTTGCCGGTGATCATTTCGGTGTAATATTGATTAAACAATTCACCCAGAATACCGCCATACTCCACCTCTTCCTGAGTGGTCACGTTCAGGAGATTGGGGACGATATTGGCCGTCGCAATCTCTACCGATTCCCTCGCCCGGTCCACCTGCGGCTCGGTTTCCGGCAAATAATTTTCGCCGAGCGGCCAGACTACGCTGCCCCAGGCGAGCGGATGCGACCATCCATTGGAGGCGAAGCCGTCTTTGGCGCGTTCTTCTTCATTATATATGATTTTATCGCCGTCTTTCGTATAATGAATGCCTTCAATCCCGAGCTTCAACAAATCGCGGCCTTCCGGAGAAAGCATGAATTCAATGAATTTCGCCGCTTTTTCCGGATCCTGGGCATGACTCGTAACGGCCGTGAACAAACCGTTCTTGGGCGCGTTGGCCATCCCTCGCTTACCGTCCGGACCAGCAGGCGGGGCCATGAAGCCAAGCTTGCCTTCGGGGTTCACCTTCTGCAGGCTTGCCTCCAGCCGTCCTACGTGACGGAACAGCGGGGCTCCCATGAATCCGACCTTGCCCTGATAAAACTTCTGTTCCCGCTGCTGCGTATCGTTAAGCAGAAATTCCGGGTCCAGCAGCTTCTCATCCCACAGCATGCGGATGAATTCCACTCCCTGCCGGAATGCCGGATGCTCGAAGATAGGCACGACTTCCCCCTGCTCATTTAACACCCAATCCCCATGCGGCAGCCCATAGGCGTAGAAAATAAAGTTAAAGGAGCTGTTAAAGCCGGTGCTCTTCGTAGCCGTCAGCCCGTACGTATCCTGCTTTCCGTTGCCATCAGGATCTTTCGCGGCAATCTCCTTCATCGCATGATAGAATTCATCCAGCGTTTCCGGAGGCTTCAGACCGAGCTTCTCCAGCCAATCCGCGCGATAGGCAATCGTTGTATTGGACCGCTCCTCAATGAACGGATAGCCGTAATACTTGCCGTCCACCGCCGTCCAGGTCAGCCTTTGTTCAATTTTTCCTCTGACCGTCGGCATTACATCGAAATAATCGTTCAGCGGGACAAGAATACCTTCCTCGATCCATTGGCTGAGGGAGGGCGATGGATAATTAATCGTGACCACATCGGGCAAATCGCCGGTCGCGATGGACACGTTTATTTTTTCGTAGCTGCCCTCGGGGACGACCTGAACCTGCAGATCAATCCCCAGCCTCCGGTTAATTTCCGCTATGATCCGGTCATCGGGCCCAATCGGATTCGCCGCCGTATCACCCGGTGTCAGAAACACCAGCTTGACCGGCTTGTCGTCTGTTGCGGACGATCCCCCTGCTTCATTATTCCCGCATCCTGCCGCCGAAGTCAGCACGATCAACGCGCAAGCGCCTGTAAGCCATTTCTTCTTCCGTATATTTTTCATGTCCCTGCTTCCCCCTCTATAGGCATATAAAACTTAAGGTGTCGATGCTACTCCTTGACCGCTCCCAACGTAACCCCCTGCACAAAATACTTTTGAAAAAAAGGATAAATAATCATCACCGGTATGGTTGAAATCATAATGGTTGCCATCTTGATCGATTGTCCCAGCAGAAAAGGGCTGTCTCCCCCCGACTGGAAAGAAGCTTCGTTGTCGATCAGCATGGAGCGGAGGAACAGCTGCAGCGGCCAAACTCCCTTATCGGTGACATACATTACCGCCGTAAAAAATTCGTTCCATCTCGCCACAGCATAAAACAAAGAGATTGTGGCGATAGCCGGCATCGACAGCGGAATGACGATTCTAAGCAGAATTCCCAAATCACTGCAGCCGTCTATCCTGGCCGACTCCTCGAGACTGTCCGGAATGGAGGTGAAAAAATTCCGCATGATAATCAGGTTGTAGGTTTGAATCGCAGTAGGAATCATCATCGACCATACTGTATTCATCATGCCAAGCTGCTTCACAACCAGATAAGTGGGAATGATGCCCCCGCTGAACATCATCGTAAAGACGATGGCGAACATGATCGGGCGTCCTCCCGGCAACTGCCGTTTCGACAGCGCATAGGCCGCCATCGTCGTGGCGAACATGCTGATAATCGTTCCGAATACCGTTATAAAGATGCTGTTCCCGTAGGAAACCCACAGCTGCTTAAGCTGCAGAAGGTACTGGTAAGCCTCTAGAGTGACCGATTTCGGATAGAGATGCAGGTTGGAGGACAAGCTTTCCTGCAGAGGAGTAATCGAGACGATCAGCGAATCCCAGAACGGGTACAAAGTCAGGAATGCGAGAAATGTCAAAAACATGTAGTTAACTGTATCAAATATTTTGCTGCCCGCACCGCTATGTGTCATGCCCCTTCCCCCTTTAATAAATCCCTTGTTCACCCATTCTCCGCGCCAAACTGTTGGCTATGACCAGAAGGGTAAAATTGATGACCGATTTGAACAATCCGACTGCGGCGGCGAGACTGAATTTGCCTTCCGTGAGGCCGACCCGGTAGACATACGTATCAATAATATCCGCTACGTTATAGACTCCGGGATGATACAGGACGAAAATTTGCTCGAATCCCGCTTCCATAAGCCCCCCGATACGCAGAATCAGCAGAATGATGATGGTGCTGCGGATGCAGGGCAAGGTGATATGCCATACCCTTCTCCACCGATTGGCCCCGTCCATGACCGCCGCCTCATAAAGCTGCGGATTGACACCGGCCAAGGCTGCCATATAAATAATGGTGTTCCAGCCGAACTCCTTCCAGATCATGGACCAGACCAATGTGCCGCGAAAATAATTCTCGTCAATCAGAAAGCCGACAGGCTGTCCGCCAAGCGATCGTATCAAATTGTTGACCACCCCGCCGTCGACCGAGAGCAGATTGATCAGCAGGCCTCCCATGATCACCCAGGAAATAAAGTGCGGCAAGTAGATCACTGTCTGCACTGTCCGCTTAAACATCAGCTTGCGAACCTCATTAAGCAGAAGGGCGACGATCAGCGGCAGCGGAAAGCCGAAGACCAGCCGGTATAAGCTGATCACGATGGTGTTCCAGAAAATCTGCCAGAACTTATCCAGGCCAAACAAGTATTCGAAATGCTGGAAGCCGACCCAGGCGCTCCCCGTGATCCCCTTGGTGATGCTGAATTGCTTGAAGGCAATCAGCGCTCCGTACATCGGATAATAATGAAACACAAGATAATAGAGAATGGCCGGTAGAAGCATCAAGTAAAAGGAACGATAGCTATAAATCCGTTTCAGCACTTCCAATCTTGCAGGTCCTATGCCGGTTCGTCCCGGTTTTGCAGCAGGCGTTGGCATAAGCAAACCTCCTTCCTTTCATTTGTTGTAAGCACTTTCAGCATAGAAGGAGGAGGTTGAGCCCGACAAGATTCAATACTTGTAAACGGTATCAATTATGGAGATTGGGCAGGTATCAATGGATCGGATCGGTATCTATTTTCGATTTTTCCCCGTTCAAACGCTCTATCGCATACCTTTTCCGATATTCGGTAGGGGTTAATCCCGTGTGCTTCTTGATTGTCCGGATCAGATTCTGCTTCTGCCCGAAGCCCGATGCTGCCGCGATTTCGTTAATGCCTAATGAGGATTCCTTTAGCAAACGGTAAGCTTCCTGCAGGCGGATATAGGTCAGATAGTCCATGAACGTCTGCCCGGTCACTTCTTTAAATAATTTCGATAAATATTGGCTGTTCATATAAGTCAGATCCGCCAGCATTTGCAGGCTGAGAGGCTCTCGGAAGTTGGCCTGGATATGGGACACCAGTTTGCCGATCAGTTCAACGTTCTTGTATTCCCGCTTATCCTGCAGAGCGTCTGCCGTCCGGGCGAACACCTTGTCAAACCACAGACGGATATCCTCCAGGCTCTGCAGCTTCGCAAATTCATATACGAGACCGTCATCCTCCTCTTCCCCCTCCCTTCCCGTCAACATTTCAGCACGAACCGTCATTAACGCGTGGAGCAGCCCGTTCAGAATCAAATTTTTGTGATGGAGGCCAAGCGCCGAATCCCCGACCAGCTGCCGGATCAGCTCGTCTTTAGCTGCCAGGGAAGCATCCAGCCGACCTATCTTCAACTCGTTCACGGCCTTGTCCACCCATTGGCGGAAGTTCATAAAGCGGTTCCGGTTCATATAGTTGATGTGCAGATCATGGATGGACAAGATGCTTCCTGTGCCGGTAAAGCGTTCATACAGCAGAACCTCGACCGCTTCGTTATAGGAGAGACAGATTTCTCCAAGGCTGCGGTAGCTGCCGCCGATTCCTATCGTCAGACTGGCTTCTGGCAGCTGCGTGGTCACGTTTCTTTTTACCTGAAAAGCCAGCTCTTTCGCCTTGTTAACCGTCTGCTCCCGGTCCCCCCAAGTTCCCGTATTCATGATCATGACGTCTTGCTTATGAAATTGGGGAATGTAAACTCCCGACCCGTAAGCAGCCATCGTCTCCTCGCACAGCATACGGACCTGAAAATGAATCAAATTACGCAGCTTCTCCTCCGGCTCGGCCCGCTCCGGCTCCTCATCCAGATAAAGACGAAGGACAATCACGATAAAATGCTCAGGCTGGAGAGGTATGCCGTAATAGGCAAGCTGGCGCTTCAGTTCCTCGCTTCCGGACGGGCTTCCCGACAACAGATGAATCAGGGCGTGCTCACGCAAAACCAGCTCGCTGTTATAAAATTTGGTTTTAAATTCCTCATTTTCATTAAATAAATGATCTATCGATTCGCTGATATAGCTGAATTCGTCACGGTGAAGAGCTTTGGTGAACGGTCTTTCCAGATGGTTGGATAAGGCATGGACCATCCTTCTTACCGGCTTGTAGTAATTTCTTGAAACCAGCACCATGAGGGCCACTCCGAGAGCAAGTCCCAGCAGTGAAATCAGAAGCGTAATCCGGATGATGTCATTCGATCTCTTGAACACCTCTTGATAGGGATTCAGAGTGACGTAGATCCATCCGTTAAAGTCGGAGGTCAGATAAGAGACCAGCATGGATTTCCCGCCAATCTTCTCGACGAACGAGCCTGTCTTCTCTGTACGAATTTGCTCTATATCGGTATCCGCGAACGGATGAAGCAGCATGCTTTTATCTTTATAAGACAATACTTCCCCTTCGGAGTTCAATATTGCAACATTCCCCAGCTTGCGGTTGTTCGTATTGACCACTGCGTTGTAGAGCACGTCTTCCTTCAGATGAACAAGAAGAACTCCTTTCTTCTCCATATGGTTCAGAGGAACGCTGAAATAGAAGCGAAGGACACTGTCGGAGGAATTGCGTTCGTCCGGCCAGCGGCCCGCTCCCCAGCTCATCGTTTCCCGGCCTTCGATAAATTCCCGCAGCGGCTCCCGGTTCGGGAAGTCTGTCAGGTCCATGATGCCCGACGGGGAAATCAGCTTATTATTGATGGAGCTATACAAATAAATGGAATGCAGATAGTTGGAGGAATGGATGCGTTCCGAGAACAAATTGCCGGTGTTCTGCAGGAAATGGTACTCCTCTTCCAAATTCCAAGGAAGCCAGACCGATTTCTGGACATCTGTGTTGATCGCCAGCGATGTTGCCATCTGCTGCACCTCCCCCAGAGCCTGCTCCACGATTTTCCGAGTCTGTGCGAGCAGCTCGGTGTTCGCTCCGAGAACCTCCTCTTTTAGCATGACCGTCGTATACCGGTAAACCAGTGCACCGACCAGCAATGTAATCAGAACGACCGCAACCGTGAGATGCAGCAGCAGCCGGACGAAAACCGTTCTCACAAGTTCTCCCCCCTCTTTTGTATGCCCTTACATTATAATATAATCGGGTCTGCCTTTAAGAGGAAAGATTCCACACTTCACTCAGCGATTACCAATTCTAACCTTTGGATCCGCAGGTACGAATTAAAGTAGAATTAAACCTTTGGGATGGAGAATAGAAGGAAGCAACAGGAACAAGCAGAGGTACAGTCCTGGCAAGATTTATGGTTATAATCGAAAAGAAACAGCACATTTGTTCAGGTAAATCTGCCCATTTGTGCCAGTTTGGGATTTTGACGAGGAATCAGTTGCAGTTTTGTTCGTCCTTTCCTGAATTTCCCTGAATCTAGCATCACGACATGCACAGTCAATAATTGAAAATGTCCATGACAAAAAAACCGGAAGTATACACTTCCGGCTTGCATATCGGCATTATTCTATTTTTCTTTAATTACTGGACAGTGAAAAGTTCTTGTCGAAAAATTCATGGGAATAAAGGTTAAAGGTGCATACAGGAA
>NZ_JBHTIU010000001.1:0-154853 GCF_042677205.1 Paenibacillus residui | reverse complement strand
GCAGTTTGGCAACAGGGGGTTATACCCCAAGAGCAAACCACCCGTTGGACGGGTGGTTATGATTTAGCGCTGAAATTTATAGCCGATTCCGCGAACCGTAACGATATACCGATGGTGTCCGCCATCTTCCTCAATCTTACGTCTTAGATTGTGGATGTGGACCATAACCGTGCGCGGATCGCTCCAGCCATCCAATCCCCAAATGTGTTCATAAAGCTGCTCGACGCTGAACACCTGTCCGGGATGTGCCGCCAGCAAAAACAACAGCTGCCGTTCTTTCGTAGACAAAGTCACCGGCTGCCCATTCAAGAGCACCTCCCATCCGTCAAAGGAAAGTTTGAGACGACCGTCGCTCCACGTTTTTCGATCTTCCGCAGCTTGGATATGCTGCTGTTCTCTATGAGGAAAGCTGCGCAGGCGTGCCTTCACCCGAGCGACCATAATATCCGGGTCGAAAGGCTTGGTGATGTAATCGTCTCCGCCCAGCTCCAAACCGCGAATAATGTCCTCCCTTTCGCTGCGGCTGCTGAGAAAAATTACAGGCACCGCGCTTTCCGGCTTGATCCCCTGTATCCACTCGGTCCCTTCTCCGTCGGGCAGCATAATATCGCATATGATCAGGTCAGGCTTCCGCTCTGCCCACATTTGAGAAGCTGTCTTCAGGGACGGAGCTGTCCTTGTGGAATAATATTGACTGCGTAAATAAATAGAGATTAAATCTGCAATATCTTCATCATCTTCAATAATCAGGATGTCCTGATCTTGTCTGGACGCTTGGGGATCCATCTGTGTCATCCCTTTCTTTTGCTATCCATCGGGAGATAGAAGCTGAATTCACTGCCTGCACCCGGCTCACTCTCTACCCAAATTTTCCCCTCATGGTAATGAACAATTTCCTTACATATCGCTAGACCCAGACCCGTTCCGCGATGCTCTGCCCCCGGCGGCTGCACAGCTTGGCCAAACCGTTCGAAAATAACCCTGTGCATCTGTGGGTCAATTCCCGTGCCTGTATCTTTTACCGTAACGATTGCACAACCGCTGCCGTCGGCAGCTTCTCCCGGCTCTTCCAGCCGTAATACCAGACTGACGGTTCCTCCTGACGGAGTATGCCTGATCGCATTTGAAACGAGATTGGCGAGTACCTGCTCTATGCGGATTCTATCTATCAGGACTATATATCTTTTATCGGCATTTTGCTCCTGCGGCAGCACTATTTGACTGTGTATCCCTTTCTCCAGCAGCTCCCATTCATACTTCACAAACAGCTCTTTGAAATAAGTTATCGGGCTGGTTTCCATCATATGAAACTGCGCTTGTTTCGTCTCCAGCTTGGTCAGTTCTATCAAATCATAAATAAGCCGCTCGAGAAGAAGACTGCGTTCATAGATGCGATTCGCATATTTCGGAGCTTCCGAAGTAATGACCGCATCCCGCAGCGCTTTGGCGAACCCTTTGATCGATGTGATCGGAGTTTTCAGCTCATGTGAAATGTTGGACAGAAGGCGAAGCCGGAATTGTTCCATTTCCGCCATGCGTTCGTAGGCTTTTTGGAGTTTGTCGTTGCTTTCCCGCAAGGAAAAGGTGCGCTCTTCCACGGTGCGCTCCAATGAACGGTTGGTTTCCTGCAGTTCAGCCGTTAATCGCTCTGTTTCCAGCATCGCCCGCGAGAAACGGGCCGAAAGATTGAGCGCCTGCGTCAATAAAAAAGCAAACAAACCAATCGACAGCAAATCATCGGTAGCCAAAAAGCCGCTGTAAAACAGCATATCATTCAAAGCAAAGACGGTAAAAAACAAAAATCCGACCGCATTGGTCAGCGAGCCCTTGCGCCGCCGAATCGCCGACAGCCCGTAGATGTAAATGGCGTACAGCAGGACCGGCAGCAGGACGCCCCATATGAAAGCAGTCAAATAATGCGTGTACACGCGTGCCGGAAGTGCCAATACAAGGATCATACACCCAAGCAGCACCGCGCCCCCTATCCGGGGTGCCCAGCTAAACGATTCCTGCGGGTATTCCCGATGCACGAACAAGAGCAGCGTCAGCGCTGTCATGCTAATGGACAGATACTCGGTCTTCACCGCCCACTCCCAAGGCAGGCCGGGGAGCAGGAACAACGCTGTCGATTCCCCCAGCACGATGGTGCGGACACCTACAGAGAGACATAACAAGCCGAATAACAAGGCGGATAGCTCCTGCCTCCGATTAAAGTAAACAAATAAGTAGTACAGGCCCATAACGAAAAAAATGCCTACGATAAAAACCTGTGCGGCTACCCGCGCAACGCGAATCCAGGAAATTGCCTCAGCCGTGCCAAACTCTATAGATTGCCAAATTCCTGCATTCCTCTGTGAAAAGTTGGATATCTGAATAATGATTTCGTTCCATCCAACCTGGGGCTCAAAATAGATCGTCTTCGGGAAACTGCCGGGCTCTTCGCCGGAGCGATCGTTCCCCACTATGCCGTTTCCGCCCTTATGGCTGCCATTAATCCAGATTCGGTAGCTTGATGCTATGCTTTTCGGATAGATTCCCAATGTCTGCCGGTCACGGGTAAGCGTCTCGTCAAGATAGACCCTCAAGCGAAACGTGGCATAACCTTCGTGGGGCACAGGCTCTCCGGCATCTTTCAGCATGTAATCCGTCCATGGGCCGGGCACCGACACCATTTGGGGCTCGGGCAATGTGGCCGCCGAGCTGCGGAAATCATCCGGCCCGAGCAGGGCGTTCCAATAAAACTCCCATTCGCCATCTAAAGCTGCCGCCGTCCGTTTGCCCTCGTACGGCCAAGCGAAAAAAAACATCTCGCCCCGCTTCGCTTCATTGAAAGCCGTGCCGGGTTCAACCGATGAGGCTTGTATTCCCGCTTCATCTGAGAAAGCATTTGCGTTAAAAGCAGGCAGGAGGAAAATCGCCAGGACCGCAAGTACGAGCAGGGCACGTAACACCCTCTTTTCAAAATTGGATGGTTGCTCCACTACAGGATTATTTGAATTGATCGACACTGCATTCCATCCGCCTTCCCTAGCTGGCCTATCGGCTATCTTCGGCTTCATTATAGCAGAGCACTGGCTAGCCTTGGTAAATTTCCGCCACTTTTTTTCAGAGAATTAAACAAAACTTAAACTACGCCTGATACGATACCCTTGGCCTTGGAAAGTCATTATCTGAACGTGGAGGAGACCTTGACAGAATGAGCTTCTATTTTTCCGTCTGTTCAACTTATAATTACCACTCCAAATATATCGATTTTCTGCTAGAGCATTATACCGAGCTGCAGCTGCCCTATCCTTTCGCCGTGACGCTTGGCTATATCGCCAGCCCGCTGTTAATGGGCAATGAAGCGGTCCTGGCCTTTAATGATGAGGATCAGGTCGTGGGTGCGTTCGGATATATCCACGGGACCGGAGAGAAGGATTACAGGGATGTGCAGATCATCCAAATTCAGTCGGTTTATATTACTAAAGCCTATCGTGGTACCGGTTTGTTCGTTCAGGGGCTGCAATTTTTGCTCGAACATGTGAGCATGCAGCCAACTGCTGTTGAAGAATTGCGCTTTTGGGCGCCCAACCAGCCGGATTCCCATAAACTGTTCTCCAAATTCGCCACCCTGGTTGCAGGCAGACACAGTGAATCGGTGCCGGTATCAGAATACCGCCTATCTCCCGAAGAACTGAGGACTTACCTGGCGAAGTTCAAGCAGCGCATCTTCAGCTGAAGCTTACGCTGCATTCAGAAGTCCACTTTCAGCCAGCGCTGATCCTTCATTCGGAGCGTCCCCCCCCTTAGTGAAGAGACTGCTCCTAATTGATGGACAGAACACTCATTATCCGAGACAGCAAGGAGGAACAAGCATGTGGGGAGTTATTCGCCAGTTGGCCGGTTTCTTACGCCCATGCGGTTGGCGGTTTGTTCTGTTTTTTCTAACCGCATCCGTCGAACTGACCGTTCTTGCCCTGGCGCCACTCAGCTTCAAGTTCATGATCGATGAAGCGATTGACCCGAACAATGCCAGTGCCTTCTGGCTCATTCTCGCAGTTCTTGGAATCGGCGGAATCGTTGGTGTCGGCTGCGGCTTCCTCAGCGATCGGCTGCTGGCCAAAATGAGCGCCATCGTTCAACGGGAGCTGCGGCTCAAGATGTTCAAACAAATCCAGCGCCTGGACACCCGATCGGAGGCTGCCGGTCACAAAAATGAAATCGTCTCCCGATTCACGCTGGACTTGCCTGCGATCGATGGGGCGATGATGTCCATTCTTACGATTGGCCTTCAATCGTTGGCGGTCATTACCATTAGCGCAGCTATTTTGTTCACCCTGCAATGGAGCATGGCACTGATTATTCTGGCGGGAGCCAGTATAATCTATCTGGCGCCTTATCTGCTTGGCGGGAGGGCGCGGGCGGCTTTTGCCGACTATCGTAAAGGACTGGACGGAATGGCAGGGGATGTCCAGGAAAGCCTGAACGGACGCATGATCATTCAAGGCTTTGGTCTGCAAGCCACGTTCATCGGCAGGTTCGAGGCACGGCTTAAATCGCTGTTTGTCAGCCACTACCATAAAAATAAGATGGCGGCCTCGCTCGATCGTCTGCCGATCGCAAGCTTACTGGCAGTCAATTTTACAATTATCGGCTTTGGCTCCTATCTGGCGCTTAATGGGCACATCAGTCTTGGCGCTTTGGTTGCCTTCTTCACCATTTACACATCGATGGGCAACTCGGTATATAATCTGACCGCCATCCTGCCTTCCTTCGCCAGTGCCCGGGTAAGCCTTGACCGGTTATCCGCTTTGCTGCTGGAAGAGGAAGATGTACGCGGAACAGAAGTTGGCGGCAGCGGAAACAGCGGGAACGGGCTTAACCGGGAAGGCCGGGCAGCAGCCTATACTGCCGGGGAACAGCTCGCAGCGGCATCCGCAGTGGCAGCTTCCACGGTAAATACGGAAGCTGAAGCCCGCACGAGGTACGCTTCGAACGTGGTTGATCCAGGCGCTGATTGTCGGGCAGGTGCTCAACGGGGGGGATTCCTTCGCAGCCCGTCCATCAAGGCGGATCAGCTCCGGTACGCCTACAATCCCGGCAAGACCGTGATAGATGGCATCAGCTTCGCCATCCCGGCGGGAACGACCGCTGCTTTCGTCGGCCCGAGCGGCTCCGGCAAGAGCACCGTACTGCTGCTGCTCCTGGGCCTGCTGCGTGCCCAAAGCGGAAGCTTGACTATGGACCGGGAGAGGCTGAGCTGCATCGACGAGGAACTCTTCCGCCAAAGCATCGGAGTCGTGTTTCAGGACAGCTTCCTTTTTCGCGGTACGCTGCTCTACAATTTGAAGCTCGGCAAGCCGGACGCATCCCTTGATGAAGTGATCGAGGCGGCACGACAAGCGGACATCCACGAGTTTATCGCCCAACTGCCGCATGGATATGAGACCGTGGTGGAAGAGGACGGCGGCAACTTCTCCGGGGGCCAAAAGCAGCGTATAGCCTTGGCCCGCGCACTGATAAGGAAGCCGTCCCTGCTGCTGCTGGATGAAATGACCGCCTCGCTTGATCCTTTAGCCGAAGCGGCTGTATTGAAAACTATACGAAAGCTGGCTGGCCAGCAAACGATGGTCATCGTATCCCACCGGCTGGCCACGATTGCCGGGGCGGATCAAATTTTTGTGCTCGAGAACGGTCAAATCGTCGAGAGAGGGCGGCATGAGGAGCTGCTTGAGAGAAACAAGCTGTATGCTTCGATGTGGGCCCGGCAAACCGAGGGAACGGAGTCTCGTAAATACGTGGTTTAACAGAAACACCTTTTGAAAAGGCAATCCAAATAAAAGCAGTCACATCAAAGTAAAGGAAACAGCGCTGCAGTAAAAGCGCGGGCTTATCAGAAGGAGGCGCGGCCATTATGCGGAGGGCACATGCCAGTCGGTGCATGGAGGATGCCGATTACGCCCGGTTTACCCGATTTTATTTGAGCAACAGCGAGGAACTGGATAGGGACTACACACTGCATGACGCTTTGCTGAACCTGATGCATACATTGCCGGACTCTCACATTATGCTGTTTGATAATGACGAGGGAGAGTTGATCGGATTCATCCAGTACCAATATGGCGAGGACCCCGATTCGGCCGGAGTGACGTTAACGATCGATGCCGCCATCCTGGCGTCGGCTTACCGGGGGTCGAGAGTGTTTTTTGCAGGATTTCGTGAATTCCTCGAACTGATCCTGCGGGAGAAGCCGGACGTCAAGCTTGTCCAGTTTTACGCTCTGGCTGATCATCGTTACCTTAACCGGTTATACAGCAAGTTTGCCAGGCCTTGCGGTGTCCGTCAGAGCAGTCACCGAGACGTTGATGAAAACCGGTACGTTCAGAGCATGGAGCAGCTGCTTCAGTATTTTCGACTATAGCGTTCCGTCCATCTCATGAAAGGAGGTGATTGTCCATGGTTCCAGCACGTCCCGATATCAGAAAAGGAGGCGGCAGCAGGATCTCCTTCCTGCAAAAGCTTAAAGAAAACGAAGCAAGCCGTATCGTCATTCCTGCCAAGGCTAACTAATCTTATGATTACTTAGCCTCTAAGTGGGCTAATGTTCGCGGCGCGAGCCGCACCCTAATACGGTGTTTGTGATAAAACAGTCGAGACTTTCTCTCGGCTGTTTTGTCGTTTGGTTCGGAATGAGGTTAGGCGTCTTCTAGTGCATTATTCAGAAAGAAATTCTAATTAGTGAACGATATTCCAATTGAAAAAACATAATTATTCTACAAATTCTAAAAAATGTATGCTATTCAATGACCGTTTAAAATTTTAGAATGAACACGAACAGCTTTGTAAGCGCTTCATTTTTTCTATACTTATTATCTTTTGAAGGAGGTAAGTTAATGAAGAAAGTGCTTCTTGTTTGCTGGGTGTTGATGCTTTTCTGTTCTTTGGCGTTTCCGATGCCGTCCTTGCTGGCCCAGAGTGCGGGGGAACCGGCGGTCCTCGAGGATGAGCTGCCGGCTGGAACCACCATTCTGGAGCCGGTCCAAACCGGAACACTGCATGCGAATATGCTGGAAAACGCCGGGTTTGAAGTGCCCTCGTCGGATGGAACGATTCCGGGGTGGATGATAGGAGAAGGCGGAGATAAAAGCTTTGGTCTATCGTCAGCAGAAGGAACGTTCATGGAGGGCAAGCGCAGCTTGAGAATCAGCGGCTCCGGCGGGGAGCAAGCCTCGTGGCTTTACAGCAAGCCCGTCCGGGTAACATCCGGTCAACTGATCAAGGCGTCGGGGCATTTCCAGGTGCGGCAGGGTAAGCTCCATTACGCTATTCAGGCGTATTCATCAGCGGATCAGGCGCCGGAGTTGTTTGCCAAGCAGAGCATTCAAACCTTGGAAAGTGACGGCCATAACGAATGGCTGCAATCCGAACTGTCCATGACCGTTCCCGAGGGGGCAGAATATATTCGGGTTGTCCTGGGAACGGTTCCCGGAGAGAGTGCGGAAGCCTACGTTGACCAAATGAACGTTGACGCGGGTGTATCTTTTGACATGACGGATTGGGGCCCGCCGATTGAAACGGTTGTCAATTCCCGTGCCGTATTTACTCAGGAAAACGGCAGGAACATCATGTACATGAATTTAAACGGCTCCTCCGCACACCTGGCTAAAATTGATTTGGACTCCCTTACACTGCTGGATCAGGTAGTCCTTCCGGACACGTTGATCCGGGCATTGGCACTGGGGGCGGACGGGAATGTCTATATAGTGGGATATAGTTCGGGCAAGCTGATGAAATATGATGTGCAGAGCTCTACAGTAGAGGTTTTAACCAATATCATGGCGGGGCATAATGCCTTTGACATGGTGGCCACTCCTGACGGCAAGCTGTATGGCGGTACCTATTCCCGATTGGAGGACGATTTCGGACGGGCTTTCGAATACGATATTTATACCGGGAAATTTACCGATTTAGGGGTTGTCCGGAATGGAATGAAGTATATTCATTCTATAGCATACGATGAAGTGCATGATGCCGTTTATTTCGGACTGGCTACCGATGCTTATATCCGAAAATATGACCGAAAGCAGGGGCAATGGTCGGGAGAATTTATCCCGCTTCTGTATGACGGTAAAAATTTTACCGATCTGTATAAATACACTTTTGATCTGGATGCCATAGACGGTCTGGTTTATGCCCGATTATCCCAGTTGAAAATTCCTGGAGCGGGTACAAGCGTGGTAGATCTTGTCCTCGATTCGGCCAGCAACGATGAGGTCATAGGCACGTTCCCGAATAACCAGGCCCGTGAGGTTTCTCCCTCTCGTGACGGCAAAGTGTATTTTCAATATTACACTAATTACAATGGGGTGAACGGCCGCTGGCTGGCTTATTATGACCTGGAAGATCTGCAGGTTCATTTGGTGCAGAATCCTGAACCCGTTAGAATGGAAGGACAGTACAATGAATTCAGCATCCTTTCCCTGAACAGGGAAGAATATCCCGGCGATACGTTCGTGGGGTTAAGTGCGGAAGGAGTCCTGTTTACGTACAATTTTGAAACAGGCCGAACCGAAACGAAACTGCTGCCGGTCCTCGCGGAAGCGGGAACGATTCATTCCACCGGAAGCGCCAACAATGGCACGATTTATATGTCCGGCTACACATCAACAGGCTACGCCATGTTTGATCCGGCAGAGCGCAAACTGACGCAATTTACGTCCAGAACCGTAGGAGCCGGCAATTATCTTTATCAAGGGGAAATGTTCATTCCTTACGGGGAGGATCAAGTATTGATCCCGGTATATCCCGGGGTCATTATGCATCAATTCGATCCCAAGAAGCCATGGAATTTGAAGGATACGTCGCAGCCGCTCAATCCGGTTCGGCTGTTCGGTCTGGATCAGGCAGGACCGGACAAACAGGAGCGGGCCTATGGGGGAGAGGTGATAACAAGGAACGGCAATGAAACCTTGGCGATTGTCACTACCCCGGCCAGGGATACCCGTACCGGACAGCTCGTTTTCTATACCACCGCCACCAAGAATGTAGAGAGGTATCAGCCCATTCTGAATCAGAGTCTGGTATCCATGGCTTATAAAGACGGGATGATCTATGGCGGCTCATCCGTATGGAACAGCTACGGCGATACGGAGGAAAACGAACCCGAAGCCAAAATGTTTATTTGGGACGTAGAGCAAAACGTCAAAGTCAAAGAGTTCGTGCCGGTTCCCGGTAAGAAAGCCGTTACCAAGCTCATAGTGGGACCGGACGGAAACATATGGGGATTTGCGGAAGGGAATCTGTTCATCTATGACATTGAGCGAGGAGAGGTGGTTTATAATGAACCGAAGTTTGACATTGCTTATTCCTCGATCACCTTCAGAGATGCCTTCCTGGAAATAGGTCCGGACGGCAATATATACGGCACCATTTCGGGCCGGTTATTTATGATTGATCCCGAGACCAAGAACGTTTACCTGATAGATCCGCGGGGGAAAAGATACTTGACCCAGGATAACCGGGGGAACTTGTTCATGATGGGGGAAGGGCAGCATCTGCTGCAGGTGGCGAGCAGTATGGCGTCAAGCGCCGATCTGATCAACGTTAAAGTCAACGGCGAATTTATTGAAGGCTTCGATCCGGATCAGTTGGAATACTCGATTACAATCAGCACAGGGGGAACGGAATCGGTGGTGCTGGAGCCGGTGGCCAAAGCAGGGGACGCCGCCCGGATTACACTAACGCCGGTCGGACAATTGCCGGGGACGGCGGAAATTCATGTCCAATCCGCAGACGGACTTCATGAGAAAATATACCGGCTGCATCTGTCTTCCGCCAACGCGGCCGGATTGCGATTGGACGCCGATACTTACCGGCTTCGGGTAGGAGAGAAGCACTCCACTGTGGTTTATGCAGTCTATGGGGATGGCCGGGAAATCGAGGTAACCGGGCTAAGTCAATTTAAATCCAGCCGGCCGACCGTTGCCGATGTAGATGAGAATGGGGTGGTGACCGCTTATTCTGCCGGAACGGCGCAGATTACCGCCCGCCATGGGGAACTGGAGACGGCTGCCACAGTGACCGTCACCGAATCGGGCGGGCCGAATCCGGAGCCTGTACTCCGTTCGATGGAGTTCCAAGCCAGGAAGTATAAACTGAGAGTAGGAGAGCAGCAGAGGGCAGAGGTGATCGCCGTATATTCGGATGGCAGTCGATTGGAGATTACGGACAAAGTCGAATTTGTCAATCCTTCTCCCGAAGTCGCGGAGATCGATACGAATGGGGTTCTGACGGGGAAAGCCAAGGGGAAGACCCAAATTACAGCCCGTTACCAAACTTTGAGCGCAAGCGTGGAGGTCATGGTCAAAAAAGAAAAGTAGCAAAACACCGGTCGGATGATCTCCCCCCTTCAGGGGGAGATCATTGCTCAACCGGACGATCGGGCAAGTAAAGCATGGCGATTTCTTTCGTCTGCCTGTTCTTTTCGCTAATTTCCTTACGCCTTGGAATGGGCTCCCAGGTTTCGACCGGGTCCAGCCAAGTATCCGGGAGCGGGAGAGGGCTCTCCGGCTGCCACCGGGCCAACCATTCCGGAGCAAGAGGAGTAAGCGGTTTCGAAGATAGGGCGCTTGCCAACGGATGATCGGTCATGGTCAGCCAGAGCAAAGCCCAGGCCCTGGGAACAACGCGCCAAATATCATATCCGCCGCCGCCCAAAGCAATCCATCGGCCTCCGCAATATTTATGGGCGAGCTCGTGGATAAATTGCGGCATCTGCAGATAGATACTCATACTGCAATGGATATGGGCCTGCGGATCGAAGGCATGGGCGTCACAGCCATGCTGTGAAATGATCACGTCAGGACGAAAGCTCGCCACCGCCTTGCCAAGCACTTCCCGGAAACTGTCCATCCACGACTCGTCCTCGGTATAGGGCTCCACCGGCAGATTGATATTAGTGCCGAATCCGTCGCCATCGCCGCGTTCCTCCACTGGTCCGGTACCCGGATATAGATATTTGCCGGTCTCGTGAATGGAGAATGTACACACATCAGGGTCCGTATAGAAGGACCACTGCACACCGTCGCCATGATGCACGTCCGTGTCGATGTACATGACGCGGGCGTTGTACTTGCTGCGCAGATGCGCAATAGCTACGGAGGCGTCGTTATAAACGCAGAAGCCGCCACCCTTGTTCGGCATTGCATGATGCAGTCCTCCGCCCAGATGCAGGGCATGATCGGATTGACCCGACATCACCGTGTCCACCGCCTCCAGCGAGCCGCCGACCAGCAGCGAAGTGATCTCATGCATCCCGGGGAAGTAAGGGGTATCCTCATCCATCAAGCCCCAGCGGTCGGCCTCTCGGATTGCGTGTTCATCCGGATCCGGTCGGCTTAGAGCCTGAACCGCTTGGATATACTCGGAAAGATGCACCCGTTCAAGTTCCTCGATGGTAGCCTGTCTGGGAGGGACGATGGAGGCTGACGAAAGCGCTCCCGTTTTTATAAGCAGATCAACCGTCAATTCCAGCCGCTTCGGATTGAACGGATGATCATCGTTAAACCGGTACTGCAATTCCTCATTGCCAAAAATAAATTTTGCTCGACAACTCACAATAGTTCCCCCTAACGCCTAGTACATGAATCTTTGACGGAAACGGAGATGATCGAATTTCTCGATTGACTCCAGACTGACGTCTTTCCCAACGCGTACCATCAGGCAGTTGGCGGGATGCGAACATATTTCGGGATCGTCCGTAGCATACCATACCATATCTACCGATTTCATTAAATCTTCCATCATTTGCCTGTATTGCCATACATTAAGACCGCTGCGCTGGAGATCCCAATGCCAGTAATATTCGGTCGTAAAGACGATTACATTTTCCAATTGGCCGTCTTGAAAAGCAAGCCGGATAAGGCTTTTTCCCAAGCCTAATCCCCGGTAGTCATTAGCTACTTCGATAGCGCCGAGCTCGATCAGATCTTCCATGTTTCCTTCCGACCAACGCTCCATTTCATCCGGATAGTGGAAGGTCACGTAACCGACGATCGTCATTCCGTCCCGGGCCAGAATAATTCTGCCTTCCGGAAGGGAGGCGATTTCCACCAGTGCTTCCTGCTGATCCTTCGGGCGGCGGAAGGCATCGAGATCCGAGTGCATCGTGTATTGGGAAATGATTTCCGGGGCAACAGGTCCTTCAATGACTATCTGCTTCCCGTCACGGTCCAAAGTAACCGAATGGTAATTTTTGATATGCTCCATAGGGCTTGCAGCTCCTTTTCGTGGCCTCTCTTTACTTATAACAAATTTTACAGTTTGTGAAAAGGAATACACCATGATGACAGGTTATGTTATAATGGAAATGTCATTAAGTTTTCATAATCTACATATGAAAGCGTTACATTTTGTTAAGGGAGGCAAGGAGACCATATGGAAGACCGCCAAGAAGTTTTGAAGGCAACCGCTGAACATTCCAATCTGGGAGACTATGAGAAAGCCAGGGAAAACTTCAGTTGGGAAGAAGTAGAGAAGTATTTTACCTGGCATGAAACTGGAAAAGTCAATATAGCTTATGAAGCGATAGATCGTCATGCCGAATCCTCCAGGAAGGATAAGGTGGCTTTAATTTATAGCGACGATCAGCGGGAAGAGTCCTACACCTTCGATGAGATGAAGAGAAAGAGTAATCAATTCGGGAACGTGCTCCGCAAATATGGAATCAAGAAGGGCGACAGGGTATTCGTCTTCATGCCGAGAACTCCTGAGCTGTACTTTGCCTTGCTTGGCTCCATCAAGATCGGGGCGATCGTCGGACCGCTCTTCGAAGCCTTCATGGAGCAGGCTGTGAGAGACCGGATGGAGGACAGCGGCGGAGTGGCCATTGTGACAACGCCTTCGCAGCTTCCGCGTGTACCGGTTAAAGACCTCCCGGAATTAAAGCATGTGATTATCGTGGGCGACGATCTGGAGCTGGAGCCCGGCCAGATTGATTTCCATAAGGAAATGGCTGCCGCATCGGAAGAATTGGAAATCGAGTGGGTAGACCGCGAGGATGGAACGCTCATACATTATACATCTGGTTCTACTGGAAAGCCGAAGGGCGTATTTCATGTTCATAACGCCATGATTCAGCATTATTATACCGGCAAGATCGTTCTTGATTTGCGTGAGGATGATGTCTACTGGTGTACAGCCGACCCGGGATGGGTAACGGGGACTTCCTATGGAATTTTTGCCCCTTGGCTTAACGGAGTGACCAACGTCATTCGCGGCGGCCGGTTCAGTCCGCAGAATTGGTACAATACGCTTCAGAAGTACAAGGTCACGGTATGGTACAGCGCTCCGACCGCCTTCCGCATGCTGATGGGTGCCGGTGATGAAATCGTTTCCCAATACGATCTGTCCGCTTTGCGCCATGTGCTAAGCGTCGGGGAGCCTCTGAATCCGGAAGTGGTCCGGTGGGGAATGAAGACGTACAAGCAGCGCATTCATGATACTTGGTGGATGACAGAAACGGGAGCCCATCTGATTTGTAACTATCCTTCCATGGATATCAAGCCGGGCTCGATGGGACGTCCGATTCCGGGTGTCGAAGCGGGAATTCTGGACGACTCGGGTAATTTGCTTCCTCCGAATCGCATGGGTAATC
Organism: Paenibacillus residui; assembly: GCF_042677205.1. Lineage (NCBI taxonomy): Bacteria > Bacillati > Bacillota > Bacilli > Caryophanales > Paenibacillaceae > Paenibacillus > Paenibacillus residui. Next base: position 141,217 of record NZ_JBHTIU010000001.1, on the reverse strand, counting down.
TGGCGATCAAGACCCCATGGCCTTCGATGATGAGGAAGATCTGGAACAATCCGGCCAAATTCGAAGAATATTTCCGCTTCCCTGGCTGGTATATTTCAGGAGATTCCGCATTTGTCGATGAAGACGGTTACTTCTGGTTCCAGGGCAGGGTGGATGACGTCATCATGACAGCCGGTGAACGCGTCGGGCCGTTCGAGGTCGAGAGCAAGCTGGTCGAGCATCCGGCGGTTGCGGAAGCCGGCGTCATCGGCAAGCCGGACCCGGTCCGTGGAGAGATCATCAAAGCCTTCATCTCGTTGAGAGACGGCTATGAGCCTTCCGATGAGCTTAAGCAGGACATTGCCAAGTTTGTCAAAGAAGGTCTGGCCGCCCACGCGGCGCCTCGGGAAATTGAATTTAAAGATAAGCTGCCGAAAACAAGAAGCGGTAAAATTATGCGCCGGGTCCTCAAAGCTTGGGAGCTTAATTTGCCGACAGGCGATTTATCCACCATCGAGGATTAATGCCAAGGAGGGAAGAATATTTTCCCCCTGCGCAATGAAAAAGGTACCGAGGCACGCTGGCTTCGGCTTAAACAAAAGCACCCCACGGATAATGATCCATGGGGTGCTTTGCTTGTACTTAGACCGGAAGGAAAGCCTTCCCGGTTGTTTCCTACCCATTAAGCAATTGGAAAAATGGCGCCTTTAAGCTCGCGCAATTAAACCGGATTAGCGGGGGGAGGATCGGTTCTCCCTAAGATTGACCAGGACACGATCAGGACCGCTCGGCTGGAGGCTTCCTCCCTTGGGTTCAATGCTGATCCAGATCCCCTCGGCTTCACGAACCTGATTTGTTCGCGCCGTATAGTATAAGGAGGCCCTTCCGTTAGCCAACTGGAGCAGGCCGCCGTTACGGCGATCGTCCGCCTTGACGATCCACACCTGGTAGTCGTGCTCCGGCAGGGGAGGCAAGCCCTCCACCTGGATGAACATCTCTCCGGACTCCGAGTTGATCCAGACATATCCGGTCACAGCGTCTTGGGCGGCCAATGGCACATAATAGAGAATAGTTCCCGGATGGGAGACAAGCTTCAGCTCAGGCAGAGCGGCAGGCATATCCCGGTTCTGCAGCCATGGGTCCGAATGCGGCCGGAAGATGCCGATATACAGCAGAATGACCGCAACCGCCGCCAACATTCCCGCACCCCATCTCTTGCGAAGGAGATTGGAGCGCACCATGCCTACAAACCAGTGCCAACGCAATCTTCGCTTGATTTTCGTCTTGGTTATGGAACGCGGCTGTTTCGCTCCGGAAGGCTGCAGCAAGGAGAACCACTCGTTATACAGCTTGCGGCAGCTTTCGCAGGAATGAATATGCTGCAGGGCTTCCCGTCCGGTCTGCTCATCCTGCCTTCCTTGCAGTAAATCTACCATAAGCTCTTCTTCTACACAGTTTTTCCCTCGTTTATTTTCCATCCCCGACACCTCCCGGCGGCTCCAGCCAGCCCATTTTTGTCAATTGCTTACGCAGGCTGGCAACACCGTAGCGAATCAGCGATTTGACTGTTCCGTGAGGCTTCTGCATAGCAGCGGCAAGCTGTTTTTGACTTTGTTCATGAAAGTACATTCCGATCACAGCGGCCCTCTGAGCTTCAGGAACCTGCCTTATAGCTTTATGAAGCGATTCCATCTGCCATTTGCGAATGACGTATTCCTCGGCCGACCGCTCCGCCGGAAACCAGGGAGAGGAGCTTTCCGCTGCGATTCCCCGCTGATTGCGGCGAATACGATCCAGGCATCGGCTCTTGGTCCTGACGGCGAGCCATGCCTCCATACTGCCTCGCTCGGGGTCGTATTGCTCCGCTTTGTTCACAATTTCCAGAAACAAATCTTGACATACATCCTCCGCATCCATCCGGTTTCCCGTTATTTTCAGAGCGATCTGGTAGATTAGCGGAACGTAGCTTTCATAGAAAAGTTCAAAGGCCTCAATAGAACCTTTACTCATTTCCTTCAGCAGAAGATGAGCCTCTTCATTGGACAAAGACACGTTAATCACCTTTCCGTCGCCATGTTTAATCGTTCTGAAGGACATATCGTAACCGTTTTCAATAAAAGCACGGCATTTCTTTCCAAACAGCGTCCTTAATTATTTATGTAGCAAAAATGACGCGGAAGGGGAAGAGCTTGATTGGATTTTAAGCTCCTTTTAATGAAATTTTTATCTTCTTTTCATAAATCCGATTGCGAAGTTCATTCGTAGGAAGATTGATACAAGAATAAAGGGGGAAGATTTCATGCTTTATAGTTGTATGAGGAAGATGCGTTGGGTCAGCATTATCTTAATGGCGGCGGTAGTTTGTCTGGGCTTCGGTGCCGGAGAGCTGTCGGCGGCGGGAGGGGTGACGCTGTATACTCCCTATACGGATATTTCGGTAACTCCGGGAACGACGATCAAGTACACCATCGATGTCATCAATGACAGCGGCAGTGTGCAGAATGTCGCGCTGCGTCTGGAGGATAACGGCGCAGGCTGGGAATACGGATTGACCTCCGGAGGCTGGAAGATCGGGCAAATCTCGGTGAAGCCTAACGATTCCCAGCAGGTCAATATGGAGCTGAATGTTCCGCTGCAAATTGATAAAGGGGACTATCAGTTCGTCCTGACGGCGGATGGCCTCGCCAGCTTGCCGTTGACCGTCCGCGTGTCCGAGCAGGGAACCTACCAGACAGAGCTGACTACAGAGCAGCCTAATATGGAGGGGCACGCCGAGTCTTCGTTCAGCTTCAGTTACACTTTAAGAAACCGTACAGCGGAGAAACAGGATTACGCTCTTACTACCCAAGCGCCGCGCGGGTGGAATGTGCAATTTAACGCGGATGGCAAGAGCGTGACATCGGTAACGGTCGAGCCCGGGGAGTCCAAGTCTTTAACCGTTGAAGTAAAACCGCCGGCCAACGTGCAGGAGGGAAGCTATAAAATTCCGATTTCGGCGGCTAACGGCAATACGGAGGCCAAATCCGAGATGGAAGTCGTCATTACCGGCACTTATAAAGTGAGCTTGAGTACGGAAAGCGGGTTGTTAAGCACTGAAGTGACGGCCGGCAGCAGCAGAAAGCTCGAGCTCAAGGTAACCAACGAAGGGACGGCGGATTTAACGGATCTGCAGCTCAGCGCCCAAGCGCCGGTGAATTGGGAAGTGACGTTCGAGCCCAAGACGATTACGAAATTGGAGGCGGGGCAGTCCACTACCGTAACGGCCGAGCTCAAGGCCGACAAGAAAGCTGTTGCCGGGGACTATGTCACCAACATGAAGGTAACCGCTCCGGAGGCATCCTCGGATGCGAGTTTCCGTGTAGCCGTTAAAGCCTCCGTGCTCTGGGGATGGATAGGGGTGCTGATTATCGCTGCGGTTATTGCGGGGATTTATTATTTGTTCCGCACTTACGGGAGGCGGTAGCCGATGAGTGAAGCCATTATCGAACTGGTGGATTTGACGAAGAAATACGGTGAGAAAACAGCGGTTAACCAGTTGAACCTGTCCATTAACAAAGGAGAAATATTTGGGCTTCTCGGCCCGAACGGGGCGGGCAAATCGACAACGATATTGATGATGATCGGTTTGTCGGAGCCAACCTCGGGCACGGTGAAGGTATGCGGCTTCAACTCAACCCGGCAGCCGATGATGGTCAAGAAGAGAGTCGGCTATTTGCCGGACGATGTGGGGTTCTATGATGATCTTTCCGCAAGGGAAAATTTAATTTATACCGCCAGGCTGAACAGAGTTTCCGCCGCGGAAGCCGCCGTCCGGGCGGATAGCCTTCTGGAACGGGTCGGCCTTAGTCATGCCAAGCGGCAGAAGGCGGGAACCTTCTCGCGAGGAATGAGGCAGAGGCTCGGGCTGGCGGACGTTCTGATCAAGCAGCCGGAGATCATTATATTGGATGAGCCGACCTTGGGAATCGACCCCGAGGGTGTCAGGGAATTTCTGGATTTAATCCGCACGCTCAGCCGTGATGAAGGATTGACCGTGCTGCTGTCTTCGCATCATCTTCATCAAGTGCAGCAAATTTGTGACCGTGTCGGTTTGTTCGTACAGGGGCGATTAATTGCTGAGGGAACGGTAGAGAGCTTGTCCCGAGAGCTGTTCGCGGGTGAACCGCTGCTAATTGAAGTAGAAGCGGATGCATTGACCGACGATATGGTGGAGGCCGTGCGGGGCATTGAGCATGTTCTGAGGGTGGAGCGAGAAGAACGGAGGCTTCGGCTCGGTTGTGCGCAGGATGTCAGTCCGCAAGTGGCCCGTACCCTTGTGGAGCAAGGAGCGGCTCTCACCGGTCTAACCAAAAAGCAGTACGGGCTGGACGAAATTTATCACCGCTATTTCGAAGGGAGTGATTCGAATGACAGGGAAGGTTCCAAGCTGGCAGGACTTAAAGCAAAAGCTGCACGCCAAGGCACTTGAATGGAGAAGGCCGCAACTCCGTACGGAGGCATCATCCGTGGAAAGTGGGAGGGGCCTCCCTGAAGGAGAACAAGCTTCCAAGGGGCATTCTTCAGCCGCGCATCCGTTCTGGGTCATAGTGCATAAGGAAATTGGCGATCACATTCGCAGCTGGCGGGTGGTCATCCTGCTTTCCCTAATGATCCTTACCTGCATAGGCTCCTTATATGCCGCACTGGATGAAGTCCGCTCTATCGCCCGCTCGGAGGCAGACGCGTCCTTCTTGTTCCTGAAGCTGTTTACCGAGCATAACGGAACCCTGCCCAATTTCATTACATTCGTCAGCTTCCTCGGACCGCTTCTGGGCATCGGGCTGGGCTTCGATGCGGTGAACTCGGAGCGGAGCAAGGGCACGTTAGGACGAATGATTTCGCAGCCGATATACCGGGATGATTTGCTGCTTGCCAAATTTACAGCCGGCTTTGCCTTGATTGCCATTCTCTTTATGTCTCTGGGATTAACCATGGTCGGCACAGGCCTGCTTGCTCTTGGCATTCCGCCGACGCCGGAAGAGTTCTGGCGCATCGTTATCTTTATGTTGATCGGGATTGTTTACGTCGGTTTCTGGCTGAATCTGTCGATTTTATTCTCTACCCGATTGCGTCAGGCGGCAACATCGGCCATCAGCAGCATCGCGGTATGGATTTTCTTCAGTGTATTCTTTAATATGATTGTCCAGCTTGTGGGGCGGGCCTTGGCTCCGGCCGGAAGCGCGAGAATAGACGATATTCTAAGCTATGCACGATCTATGCAGCTTCTTATGCGTCTTTCTCCAAGTCAATTATTCGATGAAGCTACAATGACCATGCTGGTTCCTTCGATCCGTTCGCTCGGTTTGTTAACTCCTGAACAGCAAATAGGGGCCATTCCGAGCCCGCTGCCGCTGGGGCAGAGCCTGCTTCTGGTATGGCCGCAGGTGACCGGCCTGATCGCGGCCACGATGGTTTGCTTTGGCATTGCCTATGCTTTATTCATGCGGCAGGAGATTCGCTCGAAGTAATAAAGCTTGCCAATAATTGCGGCAATAAATAAATCACGGCGTTCCCCTGGTGGGAAAACGCCGTGATTTTACTTTGGGCCGGTCTTGCGCGTCTTGCGCAGGCTGGCCGGACTGTGCCGACAGGCTATGATGGATTAAGACTCGAAGTGAACCGCTGCGGAAGGAGACGATTCTTTGCTGCCGTTCGAAGCGGTGACCCGATAATAACCTTCGAGTTCGGAAGCGTAATAGTTAAACTCCGTATCGCCCTTCGTCGAACCTATCTTTTGGAAAGGCCCATCTTCCTTCTCGCTGTAATAGACATTATATTGGCTGGCTTTATTGCCTTTCCAGGTAATTTGCAGCGCCTTTCCGTTCATCTTGGCCTTAACCCCGGAAGGGGGGCCCAGCTCTTCCCCTCCGTTGGAATTTCCTTTGACCTCGCTGTTATTCTGGCCTGAATCGCCGCCGGGCAGAATCAGATCGGGATTGATGCTGTCGTTGAACACGATTCTGCTTGGAGCGGACTCTTTTCCTTCGACATCCACTGCCGTGACGTAATATCCGCTGCCGAAGGAATAGGGCAGTCCGCTAAATACATTTTCCTCGCCGGCGATAACGACCTTGCCATTCATCCGTTCGAACGATTTAACCCCATCCGTCCGGTATATTCTGTAGCCTACGACATCGCTGCTGGCACTAGGAGCGAAGGATAGTGTGTTTGTATCGCCGCTTCGCGTAAAGACCAGATTCGTCGGAGGCTCAGGTGCCTTGCCGTCGCCTGCACGCGGATCGGTTTCGGTCGGAGCGTCCATACCGGCATCTTTAGGAATGTAGGCACTAAGCGACTTGCGCTTGTTCGCCGGCAGGGAAGAGCTGACTTCCTTGATCCGGTTCAAGATCGAAGCGATCGATTCGGGCCGCTTGATAACCACTTGTTCCTTCAGCATGTCATCCGGCGTAGCCGGGTTGGGCAGATAGTTCACCCCGTTATACGTAATATATTTCATTTTGACCAGAACATCGTCCACTTCCGTAGGAACATACTTGCGATTGAACAGATCGGTAACCAGATGTCCGGTGCTTCTCGTCAAATCGCTTGGCAGCTTGCCGGACAGATTGGAGACCGTCATCTCCACTATGTCATCGGGGCGCTCGAATTTGTCGGTTTTGAACAGCTCGGGCTTCTTCTCGTAAGCAGCATCCATGACAAGAGACCATACTTTCATGGCATGCATCGTGCTTCCGTTCTTGCTGCTGAGCTTATATTTGGGCTCGCTGTATCCGGCCCAGACTCCGACGGTTATATCGGGAGAATATCCGACAAACCAGGCATCTCCATCCTCATTCGTCGAACCGGTTTTACCGGAAATCGGGAATTTCCCGTAGTTTTTAAGATACGTTTTGATGTTCTTCCCGGTTCCGGAAGTGATGACGGTACGCAGCATGTCGGTCATTAAATAAGCGGTCTGCTCCGAGAACACCTGCGTCGGTTCATGCTTGTGCTCGTAGATGATTTTGCCGTCGGCACTTTCAATCTTGCGAATCATGTAGGCGTCATTGAAGGCGCCTTTGTTGGGAATGGCCGTATAGGCGTTCGTCATTTCCTCTACGGATACTCCTTTGTACATACCGCCGATGACTCCGGTCTGAGAGTAGTTATCTTCCTCCGTAATGGAGGTGATGCCGAGCTGTCTGGCGAAATTCCACGCTTCCTCAATTCCCACTTCATTCAGGAACAGCTTGATAGCCGGGATGTTATAAGATTGATTCAATGCTTCTCTGGCCGTAATCAAGCCTTGGAAGCGGTGGTTCCAGTTCTCCGGAATATGCCACCCGCTGTTTCCGTTCTTCAGAACGACGGGAGAGTCATCTATGACACCGCCTGGCTGAATGGCTCCCTTCTCCAATGCAGGCAGGTAAGCGGCGATCGGCTTCATCGTCGATCCCGGCTGCCGGTAAGCTTGCGTAGCATGGTTGAAGGAGCCTGACCGGCCTTCGATCATACCGAGAATCGCTCCGTCCTCATTATTGATCATAATGGCGCCGATTTGCTCCACTCCGGCCTCCGGATGATCGGGCAGGAAGTGAGACGGTTCATTGGCAATCGCCTGCATGGCATCATATAACGTCTTGTCGATCGTCGTATAAACTTTATATCCCCCGCGGAACAGCTCCTGCTGGGTTTCTTTATACGCTTCCTGATACGCTTCTTTATTTTCCTCCTTCTTCTCCAGCACTTCAGGATACTTTACAGAGAGGAGAGCTTCCGTCGCTTTTTTCTCGACCTCGATCATCAGGTTAGGATAAGTGGTATAAGCTTTCTCCTGAGGCTCAGACAAGCTGTCCCGCAGGTTGAAGCTCAGAGCCTCCTGATATTCCTCCTCGGTAATTTTCTCCGTTTCCAACATCCGCTTCAGCACCCAATGCTGACGCTCGACCGCCCGGTTGAAGCCGGGTTCGTCAAATTCTCCGTTCCCCTTGAAGGCGGAGTAGCTGCTGGGGAGCTGAGGGAGGCCTGCCAAATAGGCGGACTGAGCCAAATTCAGTTCATTCAGATTATCGATGCCGAAAATTCCTTTAGCCGCCGCTTTGATGCCGTGAACGTTATACCCGTTGGCCCCTGTTCCGAACGGTACTTTGTTCAAATAGGCGGTGATGATCTGTTCCTTCGTCATTATTCGTTCGATTCGGACGGACAGCAAAATTTCCTTGACCTTACGGCTCAATTCGCGGTCCATGCTGAGGAACACCCGTCTGGCCAACTGCTGGGTAATAGTGCTTCCTCCGGTTTGGATAGGCTCGTTAAACACTTTCTGTTTGACGGCGCGGAAGACACCCTTGACATCGAAGCCCATATGTTCGTAAAAATTGGAATCCTCTACAGCGACTAATGCTTCCATGACCAGCTTGGGGATTTCGTCATAGGTGGCCATTCTGCGATCTTCATCCGACCGGAGCTGTCCCAGCTCCATATCATCGTTAAAATAGACAAAGCCAGTCATCGCATTTTCTTCCATCTTGGCCAATATTTCTTCCTTGCTTCGGACAGGATCGTCCTTCACAAGGGCGGATGTGTAGCCAAAAATGGCGCCCGCAGCCAGAAAGCCGCAAACCAGAATGGTGATGAAGGTCCATTTGAAGGTTAGCCAAGTATAGCGGCCTATATTTCTGACTACCTTATGACTGAAGAATGATTGCAATCGCTTAAGCATAAAAGCACAACAACCCCGTTCCCATATGTAAAATAAACAAAACTATTATATCATAATTGTTCGTATCGTGGCAGAAAAGCACGAAAAGTGCAGTGAGACCGATACAAATTGTCGATTAGAGGCTAAATCCCAAAGGCAGGGGAGGGAGGGAAGAATGTAATCGGCAGCGGTATTCCGCAGGGGGACATTCGAGTCCGGTCGACATCCAGCAGTCGTTGAATTGTGGAAAGGATGATGGTGTCGGCGGTAAGGTCTAATACTTTGTATAGTATCCATGAAAATGTTACGGACACGAGGAGGCTGTGGAAAGTCTAACAGCGAAAATGTAACGGACCTGGGAGACTCTATTTCGTCTAAATAGGCGATTTTTTTAGACGGACACAGATGCTCTTATTGCTTGGAATTCTCATACTTTCGCAAGCATTTCTTAGAATAAGGTCATCCGAGTCCATTAAAATTTACAGAAAGGCCCTTCTGGAGCAAATAAGGTCTCCAGGGTCCGTTAAAACCAAAACCGTGCAGGTTTAGCATATATTTGAGTCCAAGTTTACGCAGCGGGCGCGATTTCAAATAAAAATCCCGGACATGTGTCCGGGATTGTGGATTCAAGTGATTAACGGCTGTAGAACTCGACGATTTGCTTCTCGTCAACGTCCTGGGACAGCTCGGAACGCTCAGGCAAACGGATGTATTTACCTTCCAGAGCCTGCTCGTTGAATTCGAGGTAAGCAGGAACATGGTTGCGGTTCTCGAGAGCTCCCTTGATGGAGGAGAGGCCGCGGCTTCTTTCACGAAGGCCGATGACTTGACCTACGCTCACCATGTAGGAAGGAATGTCGACTTTCTTGCCGTCAACTGTGATGTGGCCGTGGGATACCAATTGACGTGCGCCTGCACGGGAATTGGCGAATCCAAGACGATAAACCAGGTTATCCAGACGGCTTTCCAGCAGGATCATGAAGTTCTCACCGGAAATCCCCTTCATCTTGGTAGCTTTATCGAACAGATTGCGGAATTGCTTCTCGCTCAGTCCGTACATGTGACGAAGCTTCTGCTTCTCTTGAAGCTGCATTCCGTAACCGCTGATCTTTCTTCTCATTCCCGGACCATGCTGTCCCGGAGGAAAAGGACGCTTGCTTAATTCCTTGCCTGTGCCGCTAAGGGAGATGCCAAGACGGCGGCTCAATTTAAACTTAGGACCTGTGTAACGTGCCATGTATTAGATTGCTCCTTTAATGTTAATTAAATTATTCATCAAAAATCAAAGTCTAGTTGTTGGATCGTCCGGTCTACAGATTGACGTTATGCCTGGCTTTGTTTGTCGCGGGGCTTAAGCCGGCCGCTCTGACACGAAAAGTTCAGCCGCTGTCCTGTCAGCAACAAAACCAGTGAGGGTGTTCATAACTTGAATCTGTCGGTACGAAGAGAGGACAACATCCACTCAACTTCTAATTCTATAGGAATTGGCAATTCTATGTCAAGTGCTATTATTAAGTGTTTCAGATTAAGAGTCCAATCGACTAGAAACCAGGATATGACGGCTCCGATCTCATAAACTCAGAGAATGCCACGCACGGCATAAACTGACTCGCAGGGGAGAACCCTAAAGTCATCAATACAACTAAAGGAGGGAGCCGGGAAGCATGGCCTGAAGGCTGGGTAAGCCAGTCTATACGTAGATACAAAGAATTCGTTCGGGTCATGAATCTCCTTGCGCATTTCATTGATGAAACGAATGGGGCATATTCTAATTTTATGGTGTCTGGCGGCGATGCTGGCGTCCTGCAGCAACTGGGCGACCCCGGAGCCGGAGGCTCTGCTTGATAATGTGCTGGCGAATATGGAGGGGCTCGCAGGGCTTGCCTATGAGGGAAGGTCCGAGGTCCAAATAGCGGGGATGTCGGTAGCCGTAAGCACCTTCTCTCAATCCGCCGACGGCAGCGGTCGTCTTGCAGTGAACGCGCAGGGGGGAGGACGCGCGTTAGACCCTGTGGACCTTATTGACGGGCTGGGCAAAGCACGCAAGAACGTGCGCTTGGAAATGGCGACAGGAAGGAGGCCGGCTCTTGTGGTAGAGACGGATGCCGAGCAATGGACCCGATTGATTCGTCAGCAATGGGAGAAGCGTCTCGCTGAGATTATAGAACAGCAGGCCGGCCGGTCCGCTCAATACCGTCAGGTGATAGGGGTAGAGAAAGCGGCACAATTGGATAAGGAAATTGCCGGACGCATCCAGGAAGAGAAGGCCAGACTGGAGCAATTATCATCATCGCTGTCCGCCCAGGGCAACTGCCGGATCTGGATTGATCTTCCGAGCCAACGGGCCAAGGAGCTGGAGGTTAAGACCCGTCTAAACTATTCGGCACAAGGGGCCGGACAGGAGGAGACCGTGCGGTCGCATTATATTTTCAGCACGCCTCTTGACTGATGCTTAAGTTCGGCTGGAGAGCGCGGCCGATTAAATTTGTCTTGATCCTGTTTAGGAAAACGGGTAGAAGAAGCCGAATGGATTCGGGCGGAATGGATTTTCCTCCGTAATCTAACATGATACAATGATAAGGAAGCTGCGAGAGGAGTTCCCCCATTGAAAAAAACAACGAAGCCTGCCGGTTGGATCAAATATACCCTTATCGCCGTTATTATACTGGCGCTCGTCCTGTTGTTAAGCTATCCGTATTGGAGGGGCAAGCTGCCGGAAATTACCGTAGAGCAGTTGTCGCAGTATATCCTTTCCTTCGGGGCATGGGCGTTTATATTCGGGATGCTCGCTGTGCTGCTGCAAACGATCATTCCCGTTGTCCCGTTCGTGCTGATCGCGGGCGCCAATGTCCTTATTTTCGGATTATGGTGGGGATTTGTCATCAATTATGTCATGTCCATTGTCGGAGCGGCGCTTACCTTCTGGTTCGCCCGGTCCGTAGGACAGCAGAAGGTTCTGGACAGACTGGAGAAGTATCCGGCGGCAGCGGCCTTCAACAAGCGGCTGGAAAGCAACGGATACTTTTACATCTTCATCGGGCGTCTTCTTCCTGTCGTTCCCTCCACTTTGATTAACATCGGAGCGGGAGCGATGGGAGTCAAGGCCAGCCATTTCCTGGCGGCGACAATTGTCGGCAAATTGCCGATGATCCTGCTGGAAAGCTATATAGGCCACGATGTCATGCATTTCCGGCAGAATAAGGGAAGACTGCTTATATTGGTAGGGATTTTTGTAATCCTGCTGATTATTGGCGGCTGGCTTAAAAAGAGGATAGCTCATAAATCGGCAACTTAAGGAGGAATGATGAATGAGAGACCCACGATTACAGACGCTGGCCCGCAATTTGGTGAACTATTCCATGCAGGTGCAGCCCGGGGACAAGGTACTGATCGATATGCAGGGCTCTGAAAGAGAGATTGTAAACTGCCTGATCGAAGAGGTTTACAAAAGTGGAGGGTTTCCGTTCGTGGAGCTGAATGACAGACGGGTGCTCAGGTCTCTACTAATGTCCGCCACACAGGAACAGATGGAGCTGTGGGGACAGATGGATCTGAAACGTATGTCGGAGATGCAGTGCTATGTCGCCATCCGCTCCGGAGAGAATGTGAACGAGCTGGCCGATGTTCCCGATGACAAGATGAGGCTATATGACCGGTACTACCGGAAGCCGGTTCATCTGGAGCAGCGGGTGAAGCATACGCGCTGGGTCGTCTTGCGTTATCCCAACGAATCCATGGCTCAGTTGGCGAATACGAGCACCGAGGCCTTCGAAAATTTCTATTTCAACGTCTGCAATCTGGATTATTCGAAAATGGACCGGGCGATGGACCCGCTGCAGAAGCTCATGGACCGGACCGACAAGGTCAGGATCGTTGCTCCCGGTACGGATCTGACTTTCTCGATCAAGGGCATTCCTTCCGTCAAGTGCTCCGGGCACCGCAACATTCCTGACGGAGAACTGTATACAGCACCGGTCCATGATTCGGTCAACGGTGTTATCAGCTATAACACTCCGTCGGTTTATCAAGGAACGACCTTCGAGAATATCCGTTTTGTCTTCGAGAATGGCCGGATTGTAGAGGCGACAAGCAGCGATACCCGCAAAATTAACGATATATTGGATACGGATGAGGGAGCCAGATACATTGGCGAGTTCAGCCTGGGCTTCAATCCCTACATACTTCATCCGATGAAGGATACCCTGTTTGACGAGAAAATCGCGGGAAGCCTTCATTTTACCCCCGGCCAGGCTTATAAGGAAGCGGATAACGGAAATCGTTCCTCCATCCATTGGGATATTGTGCTTATCCAGCGGCCGGAATACGGCGGAGGGGAAATTTATTTCGATGATGTGCTTATTCGCAAGGACGGAAGGTTTGTCATCAAGGAGCTCGAAGGGCTTAATCCGGAAAATCTGAAATGACCGCCTGATGAAAACGTTTTTAAATGAGTAAAAAAGAACCTTGCACCCTACTTGTTTCCAATGTATCATTACAATGAAAGCAATGATGATACTATATTTGGAGGGATAGCAATGGCTAATTCGAGCAATGCCGCTGTCGTCGATATTTCCCAGACGGCTAACAAGTTTCGCTCTTCCATCGTTCTGCAATATGAGAACAAATACATCGACGTTAAAAGTATATTAGGTCTGTTTACTACCCTGACCTCTTCGGGAAAATATACGCTTCATGTACATGGTCCCGATGCGGACGAAGCCTTGAAGAGTATGCAGGAAGTATTCGCAAAGCATAACCTTGCGGTTCAAATAGCCGAAGAATAAGGTTCGTCCGTGCCAAAAGTATTCCCTGAACCGGGGAATACTTTTTTTCATAGGCAGGCAGCTGTAGAGCGGAAGGAATATTTTGTTCGGGGATGCATGACTTAAGAAGGCGCTGAATCTCTTGTAACTTGTTATGTTTTCGTCTAATATAGTGCTTAGGAGCTTTATCGATTCTTCGCATCTATCTGCAGAAGAATAACAGGGCCGCTATATATGAGAACAACGGAATTAGCAAGTTGTTATTCTACTACAAGGGGGAAGTTTAATGTCTTCATCCGAAATGATGTTGAGTTTAAACCAGCGGGCCTTCCAGCTTCTCCAGGAAGACGCCTTGAAGATACAGAAATTAATTGAAGTGCAAATGGAAAATTTAACGACCCGTAAATGCCCTTTGTACGAAGAAGTACTGGATACCCAAATGTATGGGCTTTCCCGGGAGGTCGACTTCGCCATCCGTGCCGGTCTGGTCAGCGAAGCGATGGGTAAACAGCTGTTGAGCGAACTGGAACGGAATCTGGCTCAGCTGTATGAAGCTTTGAACGCTAAGGAGTAACTCGTTTGCTGCGGTTACTCTTTTATTTTGGATTGATCCGGCAAGGGGATCAAGGACAGTTTTGCGCCAATACTTAAGCTGCTTCGAACGGTTCAAGCCTGTATTTTATAGCAGGAAGAAGGCAATCCCCAGAATCAGGTAGACGGCAATCAGCAGAACACCCTCGTACCAACTGGTGCTTCCGTCTCTGGAAATCGCTACGGCAATGATGACGGCCACTGCAATGGCAAGCAGCTCATGAAGGGTAAAGACGATATTCATCGGCTCCCCCATAAAAAAGCTGATGAAGACAAGCACCGGGGCTACGAATAAAGCAATTTGCAGGCTGCTTCCAATAGCAATTTCCACCGAAGCCCCGATTTTATTCTTCAGCGCCAGCATAACGGCAGCGGAATGCTCTGCGGCATTGCCGATGATCGCAATGACGAACGCACCAATAAATAGCTCCGATAGACCAAAACGATGTGAAATCTCCTCCAGCGTCCCGACCAGCCATTCACTGACGAAGGCAACCATGACGGTCGCTGCGATCAAGAATATAATAGACAATCCTCTGGACCATTCCGCTTTTCCGTTCGCCCCTTTTACTTCTGTCACTTGATCCTTATGGGTCACCATCGAGAAATAAAGCCACAGCAAATAACAAACTATGAGTATAGCTGCAACCGTCAGACTGAGCTGCTCCGTCTTGCGATCGTTTAGCGAGTAGGCGAACATGGCGGGAATGAACAGAGCGACAACCGAAAGCTGCATGAGCGAGGCATTATAAGTGGCCAGGACGGGATTGAAGCTCTGGGTCTTGTATTTGATACCTCCCAGCAGTAGGCTTAAACCCAGGACAAGCAGCATATTTCCGATAATAGAGCCGGTTATGCTTGCCTTGACCATATCGAATAATTGCGGATTGCCATTAGCCGCTTCTTTGATTAGAATGATGGAGATAATTAATTCTGCGGCATTGCCAAAAGTAGCGTTAAGAAAGCCTCCGATACGCTCACCGGCATAATGCGCCACATTCTCGGTAGCTTTGCCGAGAAATCCGGCAACGAACAATATAGCAACGCAGGAGGCTATAAATTGTACTGTGTTGTTCATCCCTGCATAATGTGTAATTCCGCTGATAACAAAGGTGGCAATCAGGCAAATAAACATCAAGCGGTTGTTCAAATCAGATCACCTCTTCTGTCTTAGCATTCCAAATTATTGAATTCTGATGCAATAGGTGACAGCAAGCTGTTATTTTTTATTGCTTCCTATGATTAATTCCAATAGAATGGGGCGGAAGCTAATATAGCTATAAATCTTAAAGGAGCAGGTTCCCCGGGACCGTATCAATAGTTACATAAGGAGAGATGGGAAATGGATTTGCAATTGAAGGGCAAGACAGCGGTTATAACGGCTTCCAGCAAGGGACTTGGGCTAGCCGTAGCCTCCAAGCTGGCCGAGGAAGGAGCCAAGGTGATCCTAGGAAGCAGGGATGAGAAGAAGATTGCCGGCGTGGCGGAGGAGCTTGCTTCCCGCTACGGAATCGAAGCGCACGGGTTCGCGGTCAACGTTGCCGACCCGGAATCGGTGGCCGGGTTTATAGAGAAATCCGCCGCTTGCTGCGGCACGATAGACGCGCTTGTCTGTAATGCGGGAGGTCCTCCCGGAGGAAGCTTCTTATCCATGACGGATGAGGATTGGGAGAAGGCTTTTCAGACGAATTTGATGAGTGTAGTTAGATTAGTTAGAGGCTTCTACCCGCATATGAAAGAGCGTGGGGGCAGAATCGTTACGATTGCCTCAAGCTCGGTCAAGGTTCCGATCCCCGGCTTGGTGCTTTCCAATACGTTTCGCGCCGGAGTGGCCGGTTTGATGAAGACTTTGTCCATCGAACTGGCGGCAGACGGGATCCTGCTGAATACGGTTTGTCCCGGAAGGATAGCGACGGATCGGTTAACGGAGCTTGATGGTGCGAGAGCGGCACGCGAGCAAAGGTCCATCGAAGAAATTCAGGAGGAAATGGTTCGGGATATTCCGCTGGGCCGATACGGGCGTCCTGAAGAATTGGCCGATTTGGCCGCCTTCCTGTTATCCCCGCGAAACAGTTATATGACGGGTTCCTCGTTCTTCGTTGACGGGGGAATGGTGAAATCATTATAATGAATAAAAAGGCAAGGAGTGAGCGGTATGACTGAACTGGACCGTACAGGTAACATTCGTATTTCTAATGATGTCGTAGCTACAATTGCGGGGTTGGCTGCTCTGGATACTCCCGGAATCGCGGGTATGTCCGGCGGTATTTCGGAAGGATGGGCCAAGAGACTGAGCGGTAAAAACCTGCAAAGAGGAGTTTCCGTAGAAGTAGGGGAATTGGAAGCGGCCATCGACTTAAGGGTTATCGTTCATTACGGCTCCCAAATTCAGGTAGTCTGCCGCGAGCTGCAGCAGAATGTGCGTGACTCGGTTGAGAACATGACCGGGCTGCATGTAGTGGAAGTGAATGTTAAGGTAGAAGGGGTCGCTTTCAGAGAGAAGGAAGAAGAGAGCGAGGAACCGAACCGGGTGAAGTAAGCCGGTAATGTTACATAGCATATAAGTCAGGGGCGGCGCAAGCCGTCCCTTTTTGATGTGCGGCGCATCCGGGAAGCATGGCCCTATGTCCATCTTTTCTGTTTGAGAAACATGTTCACAGATAGAAATAAATCTTGACGGAGACAAATTTACTGGAGTAAAATTTGAATACGCATAAAGGATTTATACATTATAACCCGATTTTATCTAAAAAAGGTAGAAAATAGGATTTCAATCTGGTCCGCAGGAAGTAAGGAGGGTATGCCATGAAGAGGGAGGAAGACATTTATGGCCGATAATCATTCTCTTAATGTAATGGTAGTTGACGATGAGCTGCCTCTGCGTCAAGAACTTCGCTTATTTCCATGGATAGAGCATGGCTTTGAGCTTATGGGCGAGGCGGAAAATGGGCAGGAGGCGCTCAGCTTATGCCGCAGATTGAAACCGGACATCGTTATAACGGATATCACTATGCCCGTTATGGATGGACTGGCTTTTTTTCGGATTCTTAAAGAAGAGCTTCCGGTAACCCAAGTCATTCTGCTGACCTGTCATTCGGATTTTGAATATGCCCGTGAGGCGCTTCGGCTTGGGGCGGTAGAATATTTATTGAAAGTGACGATGGACCCCTCGGAACTGTTGAACGCTTTAATGTATGCGAAAGAAGCGTACCTTCGCGAGAAATCGTTTGTACAGACGAAACTTCAATCAGGAATGAAAGCGGATTCTTCCCGACTGGAAGACGATGCTGAATCCACAGAAGGATGGATGCTTGCCCGCCGAAACCGTGGGCAAATGCTGGATTTCATTCGTAAGGAACTGCCTGAATGGGCTGCAGGTTACGATATTTCCGGATCTAAAGCTTCAATTCGTAAAGAAGTTGAAGAAGCTATAAATTACATTAAAGAGAATTTGCATCGTCCGCTTACCTTGAGCGTAGTGGCTGAGCATGTCCGTTTGAGTCCCCATTATTTCAGCCGGTTATTCAAAGAGGAGACAGGCATATCGTTTCAGAGCTATATCACCAGCAAAAGAATGGAACGCGCCGCGTATCTGCTTAGAACATCTTCTCTGCGGGTGTATGAGGTGGCCTACGATGTCGGGATTCCAAGCTATCGCTACTTCGCGGCCATGTTCCGGGACTATGCCGGTATTTCTCCAACGGAATATAAGAAAAGCGGTTTGTCTCTTTCTCCTGTGCGGAAGGAGTGAGCCTGCCGATGAACCGTATCCGCAATTGGAATATGGCGACAAAGCAGTTCCTGCTTTTGTTTGCCGTCACCTTGTCCATCTTCCTGTTCCTTGCCGTTACCAATTATCAGCAAACGGCGAAGCTGTTTAAAGCGCAAATTATCGACGATGCCCAAAAATTAATGAATCGGACCAATCAGTTTCTCGATTCCTATCTTGACAATGGGCAAAATATCCTGCTGCTTTTGTCTTCAAGGACCGACCTTTTGCAATCGGCCGGGGAGAAGGAAATTACTGACTTTTTAAGATCTGTCGCGGAGACTAACAGCACAATATTGAAAACGCTTTATATTATCCGCGATGACGGCAAGGTTTACAGCAGCTCCCAAGTGTTCTATGAGGTGCTGGGGAATCCGGAGCTGCCTGAAATTTACGAACAGGCCAGGCTGAATTACACGGCCATGATAAGCGAGCCTTATTGGTCGCCTCAATCGGGACGGACGGTTGCCATCGCCCGGCCTATGCTGAATTCATATAATGAACGGATCGGGGTGGCCGTGGTTGAACTGGACCTGGAGAAGCTTCGCCGTAAACTGATCGATATTTCTTCCGGTAATCAAACCTTTGCAATCATTTCAGGCAAACAACAGATAGTGCTGTATGATACCGCTAACGGATTGCTGCCGATGATAAGGACGGTTTATCCGGCGACGTTACCCGATGCTTTCCTTGCTGATGTGGCCGCTCTTCCTTATGGCTCAGGCGAATATAAAGGACCCGAGGGTCCGCTCGTGACTCTGAAGTCCGGACAGAACCGGCTTGGCTGGTCACTTGTTCTTTTTATGAAAGAAAGCTATTTCTACCAGAGTCTTAAGGTGCTATATGACAGTTATAAGACAGCAGGTATGATCATGTTTGTCATCCTTTTGGTAATGGCTTATGTCATGTCCAAGTTCTTTACCCGCCCGATCCGATTGTTGGCCTTGAGAATGGACAGGGTCCGAGACATGGCGGTCGTCCCTAACGTTGAGACAAGACGGAATGACGAAATCGGAAGGCTGGCCCGCAGCTTTCATGCGATGATGGAACGGATTCAAAGCTTACTTAAAGAGACCAAGGAGATGGAAGCGCGGAAGAAGGAATTGGAGCTGAAAGTGCTGCAGAGTCAGATCGCCCCTCATTTTCTATACAATACTCTTGCATGCATCGGCAGTCTGGCCCGGCAGCAGCGAAGCCGGGAAGTGACGGCAACGATTCGCGCACTGGTGGGAGTGTTGAAATTTACTTTTGATAAGACTTCTGAATTTGTAAGGTTGAAAGAGGAAGTAGAAGGCTTGCATCAATATATGCAAATTCAAAGAACCAGATACGGGGACAAGATTTTGTTCCAATGTCAGATCACGGAAGAAGCGCTTTCCATGCCCATTCTCAAGCTGACCCTTCAGCCGATAGTCGAAAATTCTATATTTCACGGGATTCTGCCTAAAGGGCAGGAAGGGGGGCGAATAATGATCCGGGGAGAGGTCCGCAGGGGAAGATTACGTCTTGTCATCCGTGACAATGGCATCGGTATGGAGCCTGAACTGTACAAGGATTTATATACCAACCGCCGCCTTCCATTACCGCGGGAACGGTTTACCGGCATTGGAATGTCCAATGTTTATGAAAGAATCCGGTTGTATTACGGATCTCCTTACGGTCTGCGCGTACGCAGTTTCAGAAACGCGGGAACCATTACCGTCATTTCGCTGCCGGCCATCCCCTCTGGAGAGGAATGGGGGGAAAAGCAATGGATCCGGGAAACGGGGACGGGCTGACGTAAAACTGCGGGAAGGTCGCTAGAAGCCATTCTTGGCTGTCTCCAGTCAAAGCTTGACATAGCTGCAGGATTAAGGCTATCGTGATCTTGAACTTACTTGTTATCAAGGAGAATGCCAATGATTACCCGAAACGATGTGGCCAAGCACGCCGGTGTATCGGTAGCGGTAGTGTCTTATGTGATCAATAACAAAAACAACGTGAAGGAGTCTACCCGGCAGCGGGTTTTGAAATCTATTGAAGAACTGGGCTATAATCCCAATCTGGCGGCCCGCAGCCTGAAGACCAAGAGAACAAATCAGCTCGGTGTGCTCTTCAATAATTTGGGAAATCCATTTGAGACCGGAATTTCTCTCGGTTTGGAAGCCAAGGCGAGAGAGTATGGGCAATCCTTAATTTTTCAAACTTTTCTGCAGGAGGAAGAAGAGAGGCTCAAGACGATCTTCATGGGAAGAACGGACGGCCTGATTTTGCTCGGACAGAGCCTCAAACCGGAAACTGCGGAATATTTCAATCGATTGGACATCCCTCTCTATTCCATCACTACGCCTGTGCATGCCGCCCCTTCGATTCAAATCCTGGATATTGATTGGCATAAGGCTATGCTGGATATTTTGCGCTATTTGCAGCAGAATGGACACCGCCGGATAGGCTTTATAGGCAACAGGATGAAGGACCATCACCATCATTTTCGCTATCAGCAATTTAAGCGCGCTATTCGCGAGACGGGGATGCAATTTGAAGAAGAATGGCTGCTGCTTGCCGACGGCAGGCTTGAAGCCGCCTATGCGGAAATGTCCAATCGGCTATGTGAGCAACCGCAGCTTCCTTTCAGCGCGATGGTATGTGCCAACGATCTTATGGCGATTGGCGTGTTATCGGCCTGTAAGGACAAGGGCTTATCTGTTCCCGGAGAGCTTTCCATAGTCGGTTGCGAGAACATATTGATGGCTTCCCATACAACCCCTGCAGTGACCACCATACATTTTCCGCGTCGGCATAGCGGCTTCATGGCGATAGATAGCATTCTGAGTACGGCGAACAAAGAAAAACCATCGTTAGGTCAAGAAACACTTGGCCATGAGCTTATAGTCAGGCAATCCTCCGGCCCCTATACCGCCTGAAGCGCCCGCTCTTGATGAGGGGGCGCTTTGCTCTGCTTCCGGCGGGATGCCACACTGCACCAATGTTCCTTAAGCCTTCCAAGATAAAGCCCCCCGTATAAAATGTACGGATACATCCTATTTTGACAAGATTACTGCATAGAGCCATGCGATCAGGCGTTGCTATAATAACCTTAGACTTTATCCGGTCTGTGGAAATCTTGGAGAATAACGGGGGGGACTCTATGAATCAACCGATTGCGGCCAATCCATCGCCTCGTTTTAAAGTCAAAAAAGCTATACTGCTGAGACGGATCTGGCAATTGAAAGCGCTCTATTTTATGCTGCTGCCCGGGGTTATTTATTATTTGATATTCAAGTATTTACCTATGTACGGCGTAATTATCGCGTTTAAGGATTTCAGCATAGTGGACGGTATTGTGAAGAGCCCGTGGGCCGATCCGTGGAACAAGCATTTTCTTACTTTTTTTGAATCCCCTTACTTTTATCAGCTGCTGAGAAACACGATCCTTATCAGTGTATACAAGCTTATTTTCGGTATTTTCCCGCCCATTATCATGGCGCTTCTATTAAACGAATGCCGGGTGAGATGGTTTAGATCGCTGGTCCAGACCTTGACGTACATGCCTCATTTCTTGTCCTGGGTTATTATTTACGGCATTTTGATTGCCCTGCTCTCTCAATCCTCCGGATTGATTAACCACTGGATAAAGCTGCTGGGCGGGGAAGCGATTCCGTTCATGACTTCAACCGCTTATTTCAGATCCATACTTGTAGGATCGGAAATTTGGCAGAACTTGGGTTGGGGTGCGATTATTTATCTGGCGGCCATGTCGGGAATCGATCCGACGTTATATGAAGCGGCCCGCGTAGACGGTGCCAGCCGTTTGCGAATGATATGGCATATCACCTTGCCCGGAATTCGGTCGGTTATCGTCATGCTGTTTATCCTGAACCTCGGTCATATTCTGGATGCCGGTTTCGGGCAAATCTATATTTTATACAACCTGCAGGTATATCCGGTTGCAGACATTATTGATACTTGGGTATTCCGAACCGGATTGCTGCAATTGAATTTCAGTCTGGCTTCGGCGGTAGGGCTGTTTAAATCAGCGATTGGACTCGTGCTCGTACTCCTTTCCAATAAGATTGCGCGGAGATGGGGGGAAGGAATATGGTAACGGGAGCTGGAGATCGGCTGTTTAATATGGTGGTCATTGTCATCCTGTCGCTGTGCGGTATCGTGGCGGTCTTTCCTCTTCTGTATGTTGTGTCCGTCTCCCTTACTCCGTTGGGCGAGGTGCTGCGAAGCGGCTCCTTTCCGATTATTCCAAGGCAGATTACCTTCAGCGCCTACAAAACTTTGCTTCAAGAAGCCGGTATGGTCAAGGCTTTAGGAGTAACGGTCCTCGTAACCGTGGCCGGGACATTTCTGAATATGCTGTTTACCGTCCTAATGGCGTACCCGTTGAGCCGTAAATGGCTTCCCGGCCGAAGCCTGTTCCTGATGATGATCCTGTTTACGATGCTGTTCTCCGGGGGGATCGTCCCGACTTATCTGATTGTCAAGGCGATGGGACTGCTTAACTCCTTATGGGCGCTCATTCTTCCTACGCTGATAGGCAGCTTCAACGTACTGATAGTCAAAAGCTTCTTTGAGCAGCTGCCCGAGGAGATATTTGAATCTGCGAGAATGGACGGGGCCGGAGAATTTCGGATTCTTGTTCAGATGGCGCTGCCGCTCTCTCTGTCCGTTATGGCAACCATATCGTTGTTCTATGCGGTAGGACATTGGAACGATTTCTTTCAGGCGATTATGTATATAACGGATCGAAATCTGTTTCCTCTGCAAGTTGTAGTACGCGAAATATTGATGCAGACCCAACAGCCAATGGAAAACGTAGAGAACATGACGCCTACACAAACCTTGCAAATGGCGGCGGTCGTATTAGCCTCATTGCCTATTATTGTCGTTTACCCATTCTTACAAAAATACTTTACGAAAGGGATGCTTCTGGGATCTATCAAAGGTTGAAGGCAGGAGGAGTAATCCCGCGGATGGCGGGCCATATTCCGAATGATTCAATAAAAAAATGATTGGAAGAAGGGGTGTACTATGAAAGCGAATAAAGCGATAGCTCTGCCGGCAGCCGTTCTGCTGCTGTCGGCTGTATTAGCCGGGTGTATCTCAAGCAAAGACGCAGGTGGAACGGGAGGGTCTTCTGCCCAACCGCCCGGTCAGGCGATTAAGCTGGAGATTATGCAAAGCGCCAGCGGGCTGCCTTCTCCGGACAAGGATTTCGTCAAGCAGGAGCTGGACAAAGCGCTTAATGCCGATATCGTACTGACTTCCTATGGAAGCGCGGACGATTATCAAAATCAATTGAATGTTCGTATGGCATCCGGTAATTTTCCCGATCTGTTCGGGGTGAATAAAGCCCAGTTACAGCAATATCAGAAGCAGAACCTGCTGCTGGATTTAACACCTTATTTGGAAAAAAATTTGCAGACGGTCATAGATTTTATTGGCGAAGATACGGTGAAAAAAGGAATGGTGGACGGTAAGGTCTACGCCCTGCCGAAGGCGCCGGGAATTCCCAGCATGACGATATGGATCCGCAAGGACTGGCTGGACAATTTGAAGCTGGAAATTCCTAAAACTATCGATGAGTTTTTTGAGGTAGCGAGAGCATTTACGGAGGACGACCCCGACCAGAACGGCAAGCATGACACAATCGGCTACACGGGAGGATCTTTAAGCACTTTTGCTCCTTTATACGGTTCATTCGGCACGGTTAACCCGGGGGAATTTTTCGTCAAGGACGGGGAAGTTATTAATTCGCTATACGATCCGGCCATGAAGGACGCGCTGGCATTCTTCAATAAAATGATAAGCGCCGGGGTGGTCGATCCCGAGATTATGGCCAATTCCGGGCTGCTGCATCAGGAGAAAGCGATCAAAGGCCAGGCAGGCATGTTATTTATTGACTGGGCTAATATAAGCAAGGATGAAATTGTTGAACAGATCAAGACCGTCAATCCGAATGCGGAGTGGATCCAACTGGCAACCCCCGAAGGGCCGGGAGGGGCGTACGCCAACTCTTGGGACATCGGAAACGCCGGAGCTATGTATTCGCTTCCTAAATCATTGGAAAATAATCCCGACAAGCTTAACAAAATTTTCGAGCTTCTGAATTACGTCTCCAGCGAGGAGGGATCCCGGCTTGTTCAATTCGGCGTGGAAGGCAGGCACTATAATTTGGAAGGGGGTAAAGTAGTTCCTACCGAGCTCATGGGGGAGGAAGCCGGCTATACATGGCTGTATCAATTTACGGGCCGCCCCGAAAGAGAGTACCTGCAGGTTAAGTTCAAACGCCAAGCGGATTATATTGAGTTCGCCAGCACTCATCCCCGGATCGAGGTGTTGAACGGATTTGTCAGTTACCCGGAGGGATATAATCCTGCGGATGCCAACCGATACCTGGAAGAGGAATTCACCAAATTTATATATGGCCAGCGGCCGATTTCCGAATACGATGATTTTCTGAAAACGATGGAAACGACGATGAATTACAAGCTTTATGTGGACTCCGCAATAGAGCAGCTAAAGAAATTAGGTTATGGAAAATAAAGGTTGACAACGAGATCTACACGAGTAAAATTTAAACTAAGAAAAGGGAGAAGAGTTGTGAATCTCCTTTTTCTTTAAAATAAAATTTACACGAGTAAATTGAATTGGAGGATGAGCTTGATGAATTCAATGAACCTGGATATCCCTTCATTAGTAAAACAATTTCATGAAGAGGGGTACCTGCTGCTGCGAAATGTGCTGTCCCAAGAAAAAGTACAGGAATTAAATACGGCCGTTGACCGGATCATTTCGGAAGAGCCTGAATCGCTTGCCTATAATATTTATAACAGCGTAGAGCGTGACCCGGCCATTCTTTCACTGATTGATCATCCCGACCTGCTGCCGCTCATGGTTAACCTGCTTGGCTTCAACATCCAGCTTCACATTTCCCATTTAACGGTTCGCAAGCCTAATCCGAACGATGTCAAGACGGCGACCAACAGCTTCATCAATTGGCATCAGGACGGCCCGCATCCTCAATTTCCCAGGATCGCCGGACTAACTTCAATCTATTACATCAAAATCTGCTATATTCTAAGCGATATGTCGGAGCCGGATCGCGGTAATACAAAAATCATTCCGGGAAGCCACCGCAAAGCGAATTTCCATCCGGTCCAGACCGATGTGGATATACCGCTGGAGAACGAGATGGCGATATGCGGTAAGCCGGGAGACGCGTTTATCTTCGCCCAAAATTTGTGGCATGCCGGCTCCCATAACCGCTCCGGCTTCGAGAGACGTCAGCTGTTTATCGGGTACAGCCCGCTATGGATAAGGCCGATTGACTATCACAAGGCTTCTCCGAAAATTGTTGAAGGAGCTGATCCGATCAGACGGCAACTGCTTGGGGAGATCAGTGACAATTGCTTTAAGTATTACGTACCGGAGGAGCCGATGGTCCCGCTCAAGAAATATTGGCTTGGATTAACGAAAGAAGCGGAATCCGTTTATCAATAGGTTCATGATCTTAGACAATCTGCAAGATATGAAGGCAGGATTGGAATTATTTATTTGACATAAACGCCTCTTCTTACCAGAGCCCTATAACTGGACAGCAAAACACGCGGAGAAGTCGAATTCTCCGCGTGTTTTTCGTCAGCTAATTTAGCCGTAACGATCGTACCTTCTATATATTGTTACCATAGATTATCTAGGAGGCTACTTATTTGCTGTCTGATTATTGGTATTTCTGGATATCCCGAGGACAATTCCCATTCCGATCAAAGTAGCCAATATGGATGATCCTCCGTAGCTGATGAAGGGCAGCGTTATCCCCGTCATCGGTATGCTGTTCGTTACGCCCCCGATATTAACAAGAGCTTGAATGCCAATGGTGCTCATAATCCCGATACCGACCAGCATTCCGAACGTATCCGGGCAGCGCAGCGAGATGATAATCCCCCGCCAGATAAATAAGACGTAGACCAGCAGAAACAGGGAGGTTCCGAGAAAACCAAGCTCCTCACCGATGATCGCAAAAATAAAGTCATTATGCGCCTCGGGCAGGTAATGAAGCTTCTGAATACTCTGTCCGAAGCCCGCCCCGGTAAATCCACCGTGTCCGAAGGCGTACAGGGATTGGATAATTTGAAAGCCCGTGTCCAACGGGTCGGACCACGGATCCATAAATACCCGAAACCGGTTGAACCGGTAGCTGTCAAATCCGTGTCCGGCCAATGCCATGATCCCAAGGGCCAGTCCGGCAATTCCAACACCGATTCCGCTTATAATCCCCAGATGCTTAAGATTGGCGCCCCCGGCAATAACGACGGTCATTGCTCCAAGCACAAGAATGGCACATGAGCCCATATCCGGCTGCTGCATGATCATGAAGCCGACGAGCCCGATAATAATCAGGGCGGGCAGCAGGCCCTTCTTGAAATCTTGGAACTTATCCCCTTTCTTCGTTATCAGGCTGGCCAAATATAGAACGATGGACAGCTTGGCAAATTCGGTCGGCTGCAGGTTGAACGGCCCCAGCCTGAACCAACTTCGAACGCCTAAGGGACCACTCCCAATGAACGGCACAAGCGCAAGCAGAACAAGGGTAATTAGAAAGATGACCGGCGTCCATTTGCGAAGAAGCTTGTAATGCACATTCATTACGAAAATCATCGCGAACAACCCAAGGATCATGGCGATGGCTTGTCGTTTGGCAAAATAGAATGAATCTCCTCCATAGATCTCATCCGACAAAGCAATTGCGGAGCTGGAACTGTAGACCATTAGCAGACCGAAACCCGCCAGGGCGAAAGTCAGAAACAACAGCAGGAAATCGGGCGTTCCTCTTCGAGGGGGATTCATAGATTCGCCTTCTTATTGTTCAAGCTTGGCCTTAAGTTCCGTAAGCTTGCGCTTAGCCAGGTCCAGAACAGCTTGCGGAATAGGAGAAGTGTATTCCAGACCGTGCGGGAAGGTTGCCCTGCCTATGTAGACTTGTTCAATATTAAGAATGGTGTCCGGACGCTCCAGCTTTCCGATTTCTACACGGGTATTTATTCTCAGAAAGTAGGTCTCTCCCGATTTGGCGTCTTCTATTTTGTAATCGTAAGTTGCCCGATAATATTCCCATTGCCAACGGACAAAACCAACCTCAGACGTTACCTTGTCCAGATAAGCAAGATCGCTCTTCATTCCATTTAAGCCTGTATTTTCGATTATCATGTAATATCCTCCGATCTATTTGGCATCCAGTCAGTATAGGTATATCATTTTCATGATAGTATGTTTCCCAAACTTGTGCAACCCTAAAGCCCGGTCCGAAATCTTGCTAAATGTGGCTATTTTGTGGCAGGTATGACGGTTAATTCGGTTCCATGGATAGGAAAGCACATTATGGTTTGATAAAATATAGGCAAGAAGTTGTTGACGGAGGCGAGAAGGATGGACGTAGAGCAGAGACTGGAGAGAATCTATCCGGAGATGGTGCGCTGGAGAAGACATTTGCACCGGCATCCGGAATTGTCATATCAGGAGAAGGAAACTTCCGAATTTGTGGCAGGCCGGCTGGAGGGCTTGGGCCTGGAGGTCAGACGAAATGTCGGCGGCTATGGAGTGACCGCCTTGCTGCGGGGAGGCCGTCCGGGGCCTACCGTTGCTCTGAGAGCCGACATGGATGCTCTGCCTATCCAGGATGAGAAGAAGATTGATTATGCCTCGCAGGTACCGGGAGTCATGCACGCTTGCGGTCATGACGCTCATACGGCCCAACTGCTTGGGGTCGCAACGATATTAAGCGAAATCCGGGATAGCCTTAAGGGAAACATCCGGTTTATCTTCCAACCGGCGGAGGAGATCAGTCCGGGTGGCGCCTTGCCTATGATTTCCGATAGGGTGCTTGAGGACGTCGATGTGATTTACGGGGTTCATCTGTGGTCGCCGTTTCCCGTTGGATATGCCTATTGCAAAGCCGGACCGATGATGGCTAACGCCGATGAAATCGCAATCGAAATTTCAGGGAGAGGCGGCCACGGAGGACTTCCCCACGAAACCGTGGACAGTATCGTCGTAGGTTCCCATCTGGTCGTCAACCTGCAAACGGTGGTGAGCCGGAATATTGACCCGACGGTTCCCGCAGTAGTCTCCATCGGTTCGTTCCAGGCGGGAAGCGGCTTCAATGTCATTGCCGATCAGTGTATTCTGCATGGCACGGTACGAACCTTCGACCCCGCGACAAGAGAGCAGATCCGGCGGCGGATAGCCGATATTACCGAACAAACATGCGCCATGCATGGGGCTAAATTCCACTGGGAGTATAAGGAGGGCTATCCGGCTGTAGTGAACGATGCAGCAGAAACCGAGAGGTTTTTCCGTGTTGGGAAGGAACTGTACGGCCCGGAACGGATTCGCACTTGTCCACAGATTATGGCCGGAGAAGATTTTTCCTATTATTTGGAGAGGGTTCCCGGATGCTTTGTTTTTGTCGGGGCAGGAGCCCCGGAACAAGCCGCGCCGATTCCTCACCATCATCCTCTTTTTGACATAGAGGAGCTGTCGATGAAGCAGGCCGCCCGACTTCTGATCGGTCTCAGTATTGATTTCCTGGAAGAACACTCCCGTAAATAGGCCGGAGCCTGTCACAAATTGCAAGGATGAATCCTCCTTGGCGAGAGAAAGCTATGAAGGGTCCCCCCATCATAAAACTTCGCTCTGGAGGTAATGTCTGGTGAGAAAGATCAAAGATATCATGACGGACGAGATTGAAACGGTTAAGCCTACGGATTCGGCTCATGACATTGCTTTAAAAATGAAGCGGCACGACACCGGGTTCATGCCTGTCGTTGAGGGGAAGAAGCTGCTTGGCGTTGTGACGGACCGTGACCTGGTCATTCGCGGAATGGCGGAGAAGAAGGAAGGCACGGCTACGGCAGAGCAGCTGATGAGCCGTGACATAAAGACTGTGGAGCCGGAAACATCGGTTGATGAAGCGGCCAAAATAATGGCCAGAGGGCAAATCCGCCGTCTGCCCGTTGTCGAGAACGGGGAGTTAATCGGAGTAGTTTCGATCGGGGATATGGCCGTGCGCCACATATTTGAAAGCGAAGCGGGAGAAGCGCTGAGCGAAATATCCGAAAGCGACAAGACGAACGCGGTCAAGTAATCAACATGCCACGAAGCATACGGTTTGACAAGGCTTGTGGGGCCTTTAATCAGCCGTTGCTGTCGTGGTTTTTTCTATGCTTCCGGGCGCCCCGATTTATCGGAATGTTTAAATTACGGGGCATTCCTTCATACTTAATAGTACATACATAATGGAAGGAGAGCCCGCCGTTATGAATAATGGCCTTCAGCCGCCCTTATTTATATTGAACGATTTTACCATTCTGCTCGAAACGGAGCATCCCGAGTTCGAGTCCGTACGAAATCGCTTGAGCCGCTTTGCCGAGCTGATCAAGAGCCCTCCCCATATCCATACTTACAAGATGACTCCGCTGTCTCTGTGGAATGCCCTGGCTTGCGGATGGCGCCCCGGGGAAATGATTGATTTTCTGACAACCTACAGCAAATTTGGCATTCCGTCCTCCGTTCGCAATCACATGCTGGAAATCACCGATAAATTCGGATTGCTTCAGCTGGAAGGCACAGAGGGCGGTTTGATGCTTGTATCCAAAAGTCCTGCCTTATTAAACGAGCTGATTAGCTATCGTTCGCTATCGCACTTCTTCGGTAATCGTACAGGGCCGCAATCCGTTGAAGTACACGCAGCGGCCCGGGGAAAGCTCAAGCAGGAGCTTATTCGCCTTGGGTACCCGATAGAGGACCGTGCAGGATTTCATCAGGGGGAAGCTCTTGTTCTGGACTGGAGAGACACCTTGGAGGACGGCCGAAGCTTCCAATTAAGAGATTATCAGATCGAAGCCGTCGAAGCCTTCTACCGCGAAGGAAGCGCGCATGGGGGAAGCGGCGTTCTGATTCTCCCGTGCGGAGCGGGTAAGACGGTGATCGGAATAGCTTCGATATGCAAGCTGCAGTGCGCAACCCTTATCCTTACGCCCAATGTCAGCTCCGTCAAGCAGTGGAAGAGGGAAATACTGGACAAAACCACCTTGTCCGAATCGATGATCGGGGAGTATGACGGTTCTACCAAGGAAGTAAAGCCTGTAACGATAGCAACCTACCAAATTCTTACGCATCGCCGGAGCAAAGAGGATGAATTCAGGCATATGAAGCTGTTTAACGAGCGGGATTGGGGACTCATTATTTATGATGAGGTGCATCTTCTTCCTGCCCCGATCTTCCGCGTAACCGCCGATATTCAAGCCACCCGGCGGTTAGGCCTGACGGCTACTCTGGTGCGGGAGGACGGCTGTGAGAAGGAGGTCTATTCCTTGATCGGACCCAAGCGATATGACATGCCGTGGAAACAGCTGGAGGAGCAGGGATGGATAGCTCAGGTGGAATGCAAAGAACTGCTTGTCGAGCTTCCCGAGGAGACAAGAAAACAATATGACGAGGCCGCATCACGGGCGAAGATGAGAATAGCGGCTGAAAATCCCCGGAAAATCGATGTTGTGATGAAGCTGTTGGAGCAGCATAAGGGGGAACCGACGCTCGTTATCGGACAATACTTGGACCAGCTTCGGAAGTTTGCCGCCCATTTACAGGCTCCGTTGATTAGCGGAACGATGCCGCATGAGGAACGTGAGATTCTGTATCAGCAATTTCGGGAGGGGGCCATCCCTGTTCTGATCGTGTCCAAGGTGGCCAATTTTGCTGTGGATCTCCCGGATGCTTCGGTAGCTATTCAGGTTTCGGGCAGCTTTGGCTCGCGACAGGAGGAAGCCCAGAGGCTGGGCAGAATTTTACGCCCCAAGCGGGGGAGTAACCGCTCCTATTTTTATTCCCTCGTCAGCGGGGGGACCAAGGAGCAGGAATTTGCCTTGAATCGGCAGTTGTTTCTTATAGAACAGGGCTACCGGTACACCCTTGCGAACGCGGAGCATGAGTTTCAGGAGGTAGAGTAACAATGCTTGGTTTAGCTGACCTGGCTGCAAAGCTTTCGGCGCCGGAAGCGGGCCGGTTAATCGGATGGCGGGAAGGTGACCGGCTGGAGGAATGGTCTTTAACGGAGCGGACCATCCCGGGCGAGTTAAGTATAGACAAGCGGGTATGGGGAGAGGATTTGGCCCAATGGGAAAAGCATACGCTACAAGTTATTCTGGACCGGTTCGGGGCTCACCCCTTCGATCCCGTCAAGCTGGAACAAGCGGCTGAAGAAATCGGTATTGCCGGGGCGGAGATTCGCAGGGGCCTCTCCGGACTTAAGGAGAAGCAGATGGTCTTCGCCTTCCGCAAAGCTTGGGGGGAATACATCTATGCCCTGCCTTGGGAATTGGCGAGACTATGGCATCGGAAGATCGCCCGGCCGGGTGCCGTCCCTTTATCTTCGGATACTTTCGGTGCTCCTCTTGCAGAGACGTCTTACGGCCGCGGTTTGCTCTTTGACCTGTTTTATTTTTTGCGGTATTTGGCATCCAACGAGATCCACCTGACCAAAAAGGGAA
This sequence comes from Paenibacillus residui, assembly GCF_042677205.1. NCBI lineage: Bacteria > Bacillati > Bacillota > Bacilli > Caryophanales > Paenibacillaceae > Paenibacillus > Paenibacillus residui. The sequence goes on along the minus strand of NZ_JBHTIU010000001.1, from coordinate 109,897 downwards.
CTGTTCCAAAGCGGCATCTACAGAAGATAGACTCGCTGTTGACGGTTGATGCGGCCGCTCTGAGGCCCTTATCTTATCCTTATGTCCATTGTGATATATATAATGAGAGTCTCGTGTTGGTGCTGGATGCCTCATTGCGTCTGGGGCTGGCCGTTATGAAGGATGGGGAGCTAAAGCTGTGTCGGGAGCGTGCGGCAGATTGGCTCAAGCTTTCCACAGAAAGTATGAGGCGCATACTGTACGCATACTGGGTTCGCATCAGTTTCCCTTATGTCCCTTCTTGGCAGCATCAGGTAATTTGGCTGATGGAGCGGATTCCGGTGAATCGGCAGGGAAGATTAGGAGATATATTGGATGTTCTAAGGGATTGCCGTCCGCTAAGTGAAGAGGAGAGAAAGCAGGAATTCCATGCAGAGTCCGTCCTGGCCCTCTGGTTAAAGCCCCTTGCTGAACTCGGGCTGGTGGATTTGGCGGAATGCGGGACAGATGCGGAGGAGACCTGCTTTCGCTGGACCTTCACGCCGGATCTGGAAGCCGCTTGTCCTAACGGGAAAGCAGAAGCGGACAAATGCTATGTCCAACCCGATTTCGAAATCGTTGTTCCTCCCGGGGTGCCGTTTCGCACCCGTTGGATGCTGGAGGCTATGTGCGAAAGGCAGCAATCGGATCAGGTGGCAGTATACCGCCTTAGCAAAGAAAGCATGAATAAGGCTTTGGCCGAGGGTTACGATTTGGAGCAATGCATGGGCTGTCTTCGCGATGAATCCCTGTACGGATTACCGGATAACGTTGCTCAAATGATCATGCAATGGACGGCCCGGGAAGCTCGGACAGAGATGGAAAATAAGGAATCGGAGGGAACGGGGGCCCATTCTGCAGTCTCCCCCGAATATGTCAATGAATCCGACGGCGGTGTGAGGAATGAGGGCGCGGCTTACTTCTCCTTCCTGACAGTCAATGGGCCCGGGCTGATTCTTTCGGATTACGCATGGGACCGGTGGCCGATAGATTGTTCTATTCCTTCAGCAGATGAATTATACCCAGGCTGGAGAGAGGTTCCGCTGAAATGGTTCCGGGAATGTCATTCCTATCACTTGTCCACCCGCAAGGAGATGATTTCCAGGGCATTGGAATGGAAAGCCGCTTTGCGTTTGGCTTCGTCTTCGGAAGAGGTCCTGCTGGTTCCCATACGTATTCTGGATAGTGAGGGGAAGTGGCGGGTAGCGGGCAGAACTCAGACGTCGGCATGCGTAGTAGATCCGCAAGAATGGGAGCAGATTCAAATTATTCTTCCGGAAATTTCTAAAGGCTCTTCTTCATAGAAAATGGAAAGTGCAACTTTTTTGTAACGGTCTTCCCCCGGTTCGTGGTATGATGGAAGTTGAAGACGTTAAAAAAAAGGAGTGACATGGTCAAATGAGCATTCTGGAAGCCGAAGCCTTGGACATGTCGGCCTTGTTGATACAAGCCTATGAACTGGGTGATTGGATTAACGCCTCTGAAGATATGGCGGGCTATTTATATTGGAAAGAACGCCTGGCGGAGGATAGCGAAGCGCAGCAGTTAATTCGGCAGTTTAAAGAGAAGAAGCGCAAGTTCGAGGAATGTGAACGCTTCGGTCATTTCCACCCGGACTACCATGCGGCTTTGGAGGAAGTTCAGGCAGCGCAGGAGCAGATGGATAAGAATGAAGCGATACGCGCCTTCAAGGATGCGGAAGCTAAGCTTGACCAACTGCTGCTCTCCATATCGGAAACGATTGCTTATTCGGTTTCGGAGACGATCAAGGTTCCCAGCAACAATCCGCTGCCGGTAAGCGGCTGTGGTTCGGGAGGCTGTGGATCAGGCGGTTCGTGCAGCGGAAATTGCGGCTGAAGCAGTTGACTGTTTTCGGCTAACCGTAGAGGCGGACGCATCGCGTCCGCCTTTTTGTTGTATCAATATCATTTCTAAAGAAATCCCGCTAGCTAATACAACACCATTCAGGGCGCTGCAGAGATCTTGGGCATATAATTGGATTTCATCGAAGCTCTTTTGTTCCTATGGGGCACCAAACGAAAACTTAGTGGATATATATGATAAAGAAAGAAGGAATGACCATGTTTACCGAAAGAGCCGGTCTGATTGTTTGGGTATCGGATTTAAAGCCAGCCAGAAATTTGGAGAGATACGGCACGGTGTACTATATGTCCAAAAAGCTACACTACGTTGTGATGTATGTTCATAAGGAGCAGCTGGAGGATACGATGCGTAATATCCAGCGGCTGCCGTATGTTAAAAAGGTGGAACGGTCTTATCGCAGCGAAATTAAAACCGAATATGACCGTAATGTCCCTGATAAGACCCGCTTCTATACTTATTAAGGCAATAGTCTCAATCTCCATGTACTCCGGTTAAGTTTTTTTCAGATTTTAGGATATATGGATTGGAAATCGGACAAAAATAGAGTAAAATGGGAGTTGATATCTTTGTACATAGTCTTTTAGACCTGTTTTTTGATAGGAAGGGAGTCGGGAAATGAGAGACAAGATAATGGAACGTTGGAGCACTTATGAACCATATTATGTAGTGCTGTCAGACAAGAAGATTGCCGATATTGTCATTACTCATCATGCCCGAACCCGATGGAGCTCGCGGGTCGAGAGCCGGAAAACCGGTTTTGAAGACATATGTGAATTTCTGTGGAGTAAATTAAAGCAAGGCCAGATCCAACCCTATTACCGGAATGAGCAGGACGTTTTTCTTATCGATGATGATCTGGTCATGGTTGTTGAATTTGCCGTCCTGGAGAATGAAACGGATATTGCAGGGAATTCCCTTTACAAAATGATTGTGGTTACCTTCCTAGGAAGAATGTCCGAGACGATTGAGCTTAGAGATCTTAAGTCCTATTATTCCTGGCTGCGTCATTCAAGAAGAATGACATTGATCAAGAACAGCCGCAAGCGCAAATGAACCGCAGAACTATTTTGTAAACGATTGCCCCCGAATCGCTTTGACAGTGATTCGAGGGCGTTTTTTGATTTTGGGGACCATTAAAACGGCTTCGAAGGCAAAGCTCTGTTAAATCGCACATAAAGCAACCTTTAAGGAAGGACTACTCGACAACATCTCCGAAAAGTCATCATTGGATGTTTTTTTAAATATGGTTAATTAGAGGCTCTTCATGGGTATAATCGCTTTCTCCCGGCTGTTTGATATAATATAAGAAAGGTGGAAGAACATGGCACCTAACTTTCACCAGCTTCATATCTTCTATATGGTCGCCGAAAAGGGGAGCTTCTCGGGTGCCGCACAGGCGCTAAGGATGACTCAACCCGCGGTGACTATGCAGATTCAATCCTTGGAAGACTATTATGGAACGAAGATGTTCAATCGGACAACGAAAAAAATGGAGCTGACCGAAGCGGGCAAAGCTTTGCTTCCATTTGCCAGACGGAGTATGGAGCTGATGAAGGAAACGGAAAGCTCGATGGCCAAATTCGCTCATACTTTGGAAGGAAGGCTGCAGCTTGGAGCCAGCCTGACCGTCGGTGAATATATTTTGCCCAGATTGCTTGGGCCGTTCGGTCAGGAGTATCCCAACATTTCCGTCCGTATGAAAGTCATGAATACACAGCAAATCGTGGAAGAAATATTGAGCCATCAGCTCAATTTCGGATTGGTCGAAGCGCCTGTCAAGCATCCGGATGTTCACACGGAAAAGGTGCTGAATGACGAACTGCTGCTTATACTGCCTGCGGGCCATCCTCTTGCCGATCAGCAGACAATCACGCTGAAAGATGCCTTATCCTACCCGTTTGTATTGCGGGAGCAGGGATCGGGAACCCGTCAGGTCATGGAGGAAGCGTTCAAGCGTCAAGGAGTCCAGTCGGAATCCATCCGCATCGGGATGGAGCTGGGGAGCACCGGGGCGGTCAAGTCGGCCGTAGAGGCTAATCTCGGATTGTCCATCCTGTCTCCTTCATCCGTCAAGCACGAAGTGGCGCTGGGGCTTCTAATAGTGAAACGGATTGAAGGAATGACTTTTCACCGCAGCTTCTACTCGGTCTATTTGAAATCGGCCCTGCTGCCCATCTCGGCTCTCACCTTCCTGTCTTTCATTCGAGAACGGGATTTGAGCCAGTATTTGTAGCTCGGCCGCATGTTGGAAAGGATGATACAATGAACGGACATTATTTGGATTTACATACGCATACCAGCGCTTCGGACGGCACCCGGTCCCCTGCGGAGAACGTTCGGCTGGCCCGGGAGGCGGGCTTGGCCGGATTAGCCGTAACGGATCACGACACGGTGGCAGGAATTGCGGAAGCTATGGAGGAGGGCAAGCGGCTGGGGGTAATCGTCGTGCCCGGGGTGGAAATCAGTACCGTAGCCAAAGGCCGGGATATCCATGTATTGGGTTATTATATCGATACTCATTGCCCTGTATTTCTGGATCGATTGCAGCAATTGCGCCAGGTCAGAGAGAAGCGGAATGAGTTGATGCTTGCGAAGCTGCGGGAGTTGGGAATGGAGATTTCGATGCGGGAATTGGCAGACCTCGCGAGTAAAGCGTCCGGTGAAGATCAAACGGTCGGGCGTCCCCACATTGCGGAATTATTAATCCGTAAAGGCTACGTCGGAACGATGGAAGAGGCGTTTGATAAATATTTGGGCAGCGGGGGCGCTGCTTACGTCAATCCTCCGCGCATTCATCCGAAGGAGGCCATCGGCTGGATACACGAAGCCGGGGGGACCGCCGTACTGGCCCATCCCGGTATTTATCACGATGACGAACTGGTTGAGGAGATCATTCCATATGGGCTCGATGGAATAGAAGCCTTCCATTCCGACCATTCGCGGGAAGAGGAGAACAAATACGAGCGGCTGGCTGCCCGTTATGGCTTGGTCGTAACCGCCGGGTCCGACTATCACGGGGAGCGCCGCGGCGAGGTTTTTCACGGGCCGATCGGAAACCGCAAGGTCGACAGGTCTGTACTGGAACGATTACAAAAGCGAAGAGGGGATTAGTATGACTATACGTAAAGCGATTATACCGGCGGCCGGCTTGGGCACGAGATTCCTTCCCGCTACCAAAGCCCAGCCGAAGGAAATGCTTCCGATTGTTGATAAGCCGGCCATTCAATACATAGTGGAAGAAGCGATTGAATCGGGCATAGAAGATGTCATCATCGTCACCGGAAGGAATAAGCGGGCAATCGAGGATCATTTCGACAAATCGGTTGAATTGGAAATGCTGCTGGAGGAGAAGGGGAATGACGAGCTCCTTGCAGTGGTTCAGCAGGTGTCCAATTTGGTGGACGTCCATTATATCCGGCAGAAACAGCCTCTTGGACTCGGTCATGCGGTGCTGTGCGCCAGAAAATTTATTGGAGATGAGCCGTTCGCCCTTCTTCTGGGTGACGATGTGATCGATTCCCAGCCGCCATGCATCCGGCAGATGATTGATTTGTATGAGGAAGCGAAGACATCGGTCATAGCCGTTCAGGAGGTGCCCTGGAACGAGGTTGACCGGTACGGGATTATTTCGCCTTCCTCCAGAAGCGCTACCGTGGCCACCATCCGCGACCTGGTCGAGAAGCCGGACCGCGATCAGGCTCCGTCCAATTTGGCGGTGATCGGCCGTTATGTCATAGAGCCGGAAGTATTCTCCATCCTGGAGACTTGCAAGCCCGGCCGAGGCGGGGAGATCCAATTGACCGACGCTCTCCAGATCATGAACCGATCGAAGCCGATGCTGGCCTTCCTGCAGCAAGGCAGACGTTATGATGTTGGGGATAAACTCGGCTACATTGAGGCGACCATCGAGCTCGCTCTGCAAAGGGAGGATCTGGCTCCGCATTTAAAGCAATATTTAAGAAGGCTGACCGATTCCTGGGACTAACCCGGAGGCCTGCTAACCACAAGGGGCCTATTCATTGCAGCAGGTCTCATGGATAGGCGGACACCTTTTTGCCGCGGCGTTAGGCAGGCATCCAATCCGCTCCTCACCACCTACATAGTATACAGTGTGTTCATTAGTCTAGTGAGGAGTTGATTCCATGTCGAGTATCGGTCCGAACATTAATGCCAATGCGAATCTGATGCCTGCCTATGGCATGCACGGATTAGCCAATATTCACGCTGCTAATGTGTATCCGAACATGAAGCCGAGTGTAGCTCCCTTCTACGGCTATCCGAGTGGTCCTTCCCATTGCTGCCCGTCTCCGGTAGCCGGGGCATTCACTTCTATAGGATCTATCCTTGTACTCTATATTTTGCTGGTCATTATCCTTCGATCCTGTCTGAAATAGAAGGAAGGCCTGTAAGACGGTCCCAAGCCGGGGCCGTCTTTTCCTTGAAAATAAGAAAGTATAAGTTTTGCATGCTTATTCCGCTCCGTATTTAAAACCGAACGTTTTAGCTGATACTGCCTCTTTTACTCAGAGGGCTGTCTCTATATCCGGCTTGCGATTTTTCAGCACCGCACAGTACCGGAGACTCTTGTTTTATGCGAACTCTTTCGGGACAGCCCGGTCGTCCGCCGGAATATGTAAAAGACAAACAAAACTGCAGGTCTTTTTGGGAAAAAGCCGCGCGGTGCCTTATTCTAAAGCGATAATGCAGGTCTTTGGAGCGAATTTTGCGAAATGGCCCCATTTTGTGAAAAAGACCTGCACATTTGAGCGTCTTTCGCTCTTTTTTGGAAAAAAGGTCGGATTTTAATGCACTCTTGCTCGTCTTTGGACGTCCTTACCTTTCCGGATGCGATATGTGGATTTCCCTTGCCCATCATTTGCTCCAATGGGCAATGATGAAAGAGAAGAGCGAATGTGAGTAGAAAGTTATACTCTTCCTCGCTTTTTTTCGATAGCTTTCACGGTTTTGTAGGTTCAGGCCGCTTCAAGCAATCCGTGGCGCCGGGCTCCGCCGGTACATTCTGCAGCGTTGCCGGGAACCGAAGAAGCCGGTTTTGCAGCCAGTCCCCCCGATGGATTTATAGACGATTTTTTTGTATTGACATAGAGCGCGGTTAGGGTTATGGTTAACTCGAATACAGGTTATATACAGGATGTATGGATGCTTGCTGCGAGGATGAGAATCCTTCGAACGATTCAGGGCTGCCCCTTCAGGGACTCCTGAAAAACGGCCCCGTGTCCTAATGTATCCGATTTCAGAAAAATGATTAAAACGGGAGATGAGAGGGATGGACAACAACATTATGAAAATAGGAATGATCGGCTTGGATACTTCCCATGTGCCGGCTTTTGCAGAATTGTTAAATGATGCGAATCATGCCTATCATGTGCCTGGAGCTAAAGTAGTCGTAGCCTACCCGGGCGGATCGGAAGATTTCGAGCTCAGTATAAGCCGCGTAGAGGGATATACTGAAACTTTGCGTAATCAATACGGTGTGCAGATTGTGAATTCACCGGAAGAGGTGGCTGAATTAAGCGATGCGATTTTGCTGGAATCGGTGGATGGCCGGGTTCACAGGGAACAATTCGCCAGAATAGCGCCTTATGGAAAACCGGTTTTCATTGATAAGCCGTTCACTTTGTCTTCCCAGGATGCCGCCGAAATGTTCAAATTGGCCCGACAGCATAATATTCCGTTAATGAGCTGTTCTGCGCTGCGATATGCCGAAGGGCTTAGCGAAGTGCTGGCAGCTGAGGATAAAGGGGCGATTATCGGTATGGATGTCTATGGTCCCATGGCCATTCAGCCGACTCAGCCCGGATTGTTCTGGTATGGCATACATACGGTCGAGATGCTGTTTAGAACGCTTGGCAAAGGCTGTCTATCGGTAACGGCAACCAAGAATGAAGATCATGATCTTGTAGTAGGGGTGTGGAAGGATGGCAGAATCGCCACTCTTCGCGGGAATCGTAAAGGCAACAACCGTTTCGGCGCACTGATACATCGGGAGCAGGATACACAGTTTGTCGATGTTTATGCCCACCCGAAACCTTACTATGCCAGCATGCTGGAGCGAGTGATGAAGATGTTTGCCTCGGGAGTGCCGGATATTGATCCGGAGGAAACCGAGCAGATCATCCGGTTTATTGAAGCAGCGAATGAAAGCCGCGAAACAGGCAAAACCGTTCTGTTATAAATTAATTTGAATCCGGGGAAGAAGGAGAGCTGCTCATATGAAAATGGCAAGAGTAGGTATCCTGCTGGATAAGCAGGCCGCAGAGAGACGTTGGGCATTCGGACAGAACGTGTTTGAAGCCTATTTGGGAGAAGTGCTGTCCCATGCCGGAATTCCCTATCAATGGCTGGATGATCCGGCGACGATTGACCGGGCCGATGTGGATATTCTTCTTGTCGCTTTATGTGAAGAAGAGGAGAAGAAGGCGGCGACGCTGCTTCGGTTTGCGGAGGATGGAGGAGGCGTCATATCTTACGCCGGCCTTAACCGTTTGACGGGTAAGCTCGGATGTAAGGAACGCCGGGAGTGGTCTCCCGGATACGCACGTCTGCCTGGTGAAGGGGAAGACCTGCGGCCGCTTCGCTATCTCTATTCCAGGCCCTGGATTCTTACGAACGAGGCGGAAGGGGAAGCCTGGGGAAGTCTGCATGCCGAAAGGCCCGATGGGCCAGAAACCGCTCCGGCGCTTCTCAGGTTTAAAGCGGGCTCAGGCTTTATAGATCGGTGGTCGGTCAATATTCCCTATACAATCGTAGCGCTGCAGCAAGGGTCCGGTCCGGTATTCGAGGATGGAATTCCGGCGGAGGACGGAACCGGCAATGTGGATGAAGGAATTTTAAAAGCTGACGACAAGTGCGAAATGGATTGGGAGTATGATCGTCTCACAACGGAAACCGGGGCCCCTTATTTCGCCCATCCCTATGCCGATCTTTGGAGAGAAGTGCTGATTGGCCATTTATTGAGAAGGAGCGTCGAGATGGGGCTGACACTGCCCTTTCTGGGGTATTGGCCGGATGGCATCTCCCACGTCGCCATGATTTCTCATGACAGTGACATTAATCAGGATGAACATGCGGAAGCAACACTGGAAGTGCTGGAGGAGTGCGGCATCCGTTCAACCTGGTGTATGCTGGAGCCCGGTTACAGCAGCTCTATTTATGATCGGGTTAAAGAGGCCGGACATGAGCTTGCCTTCCATTACAATGCTCTCGATATTCAAGGGGGGCATTGGGGTGAAGAGGAATTTGACCGCCAGCTGGCCTGGCTCAAATCGGCTGCGGGGCTATCCGAAATTACATCCAACAAAAACCATTACACCCGCTTCGAGGGCTGGGGTGAGCTGTTCCGCTTCTGCGAGAAGAACGGGATTGCCGCTGAACAGACGAGAGGACCGAGCAAAAAGGGGAACATCGGCTTTTTGTTCGGAACCTGCCACCCTTACTTCCCTATTTCGTGGGCAGACGAACGAAACCGGCTGTACGATGTATTGGAGATCGGGTTTCTGACTCAAGACCTTGATCATCTAACGTTGGCGGATTCCAGCGTAGTGGTTCCGTTCCTGGAGCAGACAAAGAAGGTTCAGGGAGTGGCCCATTTCCTGTTCCACCAAATTCATATTATGCAGCAGCCCAAAGTGACCGATGCCGTGCGCAAGGTGGTTCGCGAAGCCAAGAGCAGGGGATTTGTCTTCTGGACCTGTAAGGAAATTAACGATTGGGAGCGGGCAAGGAGAAAGGTGTCTATCCGCGGAGTGAACGACCGGGGCGAAGTTATAGCGGACGGTGAAGCCTTGGACCGGCTGGTTGTCTGGATTCCCGTGACGGGTGAGGCGGAGACCGGCGCCGTGATCGAGAGCAAGTTTGGGGTTCCCTGCATGAAGCAGGTTCTGTCCCGATCCTGTGCATCCCGGTAAGGGCAAACTGATTGAACCTTGTAAAGGAGAATGACAAAATGAGCGATAAAGTGGCTACACGTGACAAACTTGCGGTATTGGGCGGAACTCCCGTAAAGACGACTCCCTTCGGAACGGGTAAGAGGTTCGGCTTGGAGGAAGTCAAGGAACTGATTGAGGCTATGGAGCAGAATACGCTTTTTTACCATTTCGGCAATAAAGTGAAGCAATTTCTCCATGATTTTAATGAATTGTATGGGGTCAAATACAGCGTAGCCGCATCCTCCGGAACGGCAGCCATTCATGTGGCTCTGGGAGCGGCTGGCGTAACGGTTGGCGATGAGGTGATTACCAGCCCGATTACCGACCAGGGAACGCTAATCGGCATTTTGTATCAGAACGCGATTCCGGTATTTGCCGACCTGGACCCGCATACCTATAACATGACTCCGGAGTCGATCGAAGCGCGGATTACGGAGCGCACCAAGGCGATTGTCGTCGTTCATCTTGCCGGTAACCCTTGTGATATGGATCCGATCATGGCTGTTGCCCGCAAGCATGGAATCAAGGTGATTGAGGATTGCGCACAGAGCTATATGTGCCGTTATAAAGGACGGCTGGCCGGAACCATCGGGGATTACGGCTGCTTCAGCACGAATGATTTCAAGCATATTTCCACCGGGGACGGAGGAATCGTGACGGTCAACTCGGGAGAGGAAGAGGATTATTACGTCACTCATGCTTTTGCGGATAAAAATTATAATCGTTTCGGAAATCTGTTTAACCGGGACCTCGCTTATCTGGCCCCTAACTACCGGATGACCGAGCTTCAGGGTGCTGTTGGAATTGCCCAGCTTAAGAAGCTGGAGTGGATTTGTAACAGGCGCAAGGAGTATGGCGACCGGATTACGGCCGGAATTCAAGGACTCCCGGGAATTTCTCCGCATCGTATAACCGAAGGCGGAGAATCCAGTTACTGGTTCTATATGCTTCGAATTAAGGAAGAGGAATTGACCTGTACTCGTGAAGAGTTCTGTGAGGCTCTGAAAGCCGAAGGAATTCCCAATACACCGGGCTATATTAAAACGGTTGTGTACCTGCAGAGCTTGTTCCAGGAACGGCATGCCTATCCGGGAAGCCATTATCCGTTTGACTTAACCGGAATAACGTATGAAAAGGGGCTGTGCCCGACAGCGGAACAGATTCTGGATACCGCCGTCCGGTTGAGCGTGGATGAATTCTATACCGATCAGGATGTGGAGGACATCATTGCGGGGATCCGCAAGGTCGCCCTTCATTATCAAAAAAGCAATTAGCGGTGATCCCCAACACTTGGGTTAAGCCTTCAGGTCCTCCTGGAGGCTTTTCCTATAAAAGAGAATTCTCATCCGGGAAACAGAAGTCCGGAACGGCACCTTTTCTTGTCATCTAGACGATCGCATAGCCTATTTACAAGGGGGATTTATTTTGAAGCATGGATACGAGCTTTCCGAATTGAATTCATCCGGCATTCCACATTTGCTGGATCAGATCGAGACGGCGGAACAATGGCAGCAGAAGCGCAGCCAAATTTATACCCGCTGGATGGAGGTGGTCGGAGGCCTGCCGAACAGAGAGGGCTTAGAGTATGAAATACGGTCCGAAAGTAAGGAGCCGGATCATATCCGGCTGCATCTTACCTATCGGACGGCAGATGGCGACCGGGTGCCGGCCTATCTGCTAATTCCGGGTCATCAGTCTTCTCCCAGCCCCGGCGCACGATATCCCGCCGTGTTAGCCCTGCATCCCACTGCGCCGGAAGGCAAGGACGATGTAGCGACCTTGAGCGGCAGGGAGGGAAGACGCTACGGGCTGGAGCTGGTTTCGCGGGGATACGTAGTTCTTGCGCCCGATACAATTACAGCAGGGGAACGGATCTATGCCGGAAGCCAGGCTTATCAAACAGCGCCATTCTATGAGCGGCATAACGAGTGGAGCGCGGTGGGCAAAATGATGCTGGACCATCAATATGGCCTGGATTTACTGACATCATTGGAATTCGTGGATGGGGAACGCATCGGGGCTATCGGCCATTCGCTCGGAGGCTACAATGCCTTTTTTCTCGCCGGGGTCGATAGACGGGTGAAGGCGGTCGTCAGCAGCTGCGGCTTCAGTACGTTCACCGGGGACGAGGAGACGCATCGCTGGGGACGGAGGGACTGGTTCTCCCACCTGCCGGTCATATCCGATGAGGTGGAGCGGGGCCAAGTGCCATTTGAATTTCACGAAATTGCCGCATTGGCCGCCCCGGTGCCGTTCTTCAATTGGAGTGCCCAGCAGGACCGAATCTTCCCTCACTGGAAGCCGATCCTGGAGGCGATGGGCGAGCTGGATCAGCTCTATACTTGGCTGGGGGCGAAGGAGCGGTTTGTCTCGTTAATGGGGAATTCCGGACATGATTTCCCGGACGAAATCCGCCTGCTGGCTTACCGCTTTCTGGACCGGTGGCTGCGGCAGAGCTAGTCTGCTGCAGCCCTACAGCTCGTGATCCCGGGTTTTGATCATTTCATACAGCCTTGCCGCGAAAGAGGAGGCGGATTCCATTCCCGCCCAGAACATCTCCATCTCGGCTTCGAGCTCTTCAATCAGGTTATAATCCGCGAACAGCTCGTGCAAAAAGTATGAGTGATTGATTTGGTCACCGGTCATATTCAAAGATTCCAGATAGGACTTGTCCCACAGCTTGCGATTAACCGGCTCGAAGACCGATAGAAATCCGGTGCTGCGGCCTACTTGCTCTTGAAGCTCGGCTGAATAAACGGTTTTCAAAAATTCGACGGCAAGCTCCTTGTCTCCGGCATCCGCCGGAATAAGCAGGGAGTTGGACACCAGAAGCGTAGACTTGCATTCTCCGAACGGCAGCGGTGCGACCAACGGCTCGAACGGGAGCGGAAGACTGCGCAGCCCGGCCAGTTCAATCGAGGTGGCCAGAATCATTGCCGCTTTCTGCATGGCGAAAGCCTCGGAATTCAACAGCCGGGAAAACTGGTACAGTGAAGCGGAACGGTTGCGGAACAGGATATCGTGCAGAAATTGGAGTGTCCGCAGGAGCCCTTCCTTAGTGGTTTCCTCGTTGAAGAATACCCCGTTTTGCATGGCAATGACCGGCCAACGGCTTATGGAGGAAGACAAAGAGAAGCCGTACTGATCGACAATTCCGTCTCCATCGGTATCCAGCGTCAGTTGTCGGGCTGTCCGCATGAAGTCTTCCCGGGTCCAGTTCGCGGTGGGTGCGGGGACGCCGTAACGCTCGAACAATTGCGGGTTGTAGGCCAAATAAACCGTTGAGAAAGTGACGGGCGCGGCCGTCAGCCTGTCTCCCGTGCGGAACGCTTCAATCAGCTTCGGATAAATGGACGGCAGGCTGTCCTTCAGCACATCGCTCAGATCAAGGACCAGCTCCGGGTTTTCCAGCTCCGCCAATTGCCGGTTGGTGACAAAAAACAGATCGGGCTTCATTCCCAGCTCGCTGCTGGCACGAACCGACTCCCAGAAATCGGGGGTGGGGAAGTTCAACAGCTTGACTTCCACATTCGGGTAGCGTCTCTTGAATTCTTCTAGGACATAGGGCATGCAGTGCTCAATATAATGGGAAGGGGATGTGGCTAAAATTCGCAGAACCTTCTGCTTGCTCTCAGGAATTTTCAAGTCGGGCGCCACTATCGTACCCTGGCCGACGCGTTTGATAACCAGCCCTTCCTTGGCGAGCTGCTCCAGCGATTTGCGCACGGAAGTGCGGCTCATTCCGTAATATTTGCACAGCTCGTTCTCGGACATCAGATATTGTCCGGGTTTAATGAAGCCCGACCAAATCTGCTCCCGTAAAATATTGGCTAACTGCGAATAAAGAAATTCATTTTCTCTCCTCATCGCTCTGATCTTCCTTCTATTATAGAAATGGGTTTGGCTTCATTATAGCATGAGATGACATACAGGTTGGATAAGTTGATCATTTGGAGAAATGTTAGAAACGTTTCGACAAAAATACTGGAAATATGGATGTTATTGTGCTTTAATGTAGTTACATGTATCATACCTATATCTTATTATAATTCCTGAAGAGAGGGATTGGAATGGAAAAATTAGCGATCGATGGAGGAACTCCGGTCAGAACCAAGCCGTTTGCCGAATGGCCTATTTATGGCGAGCTGGAACAGCAGCTGCTGCTGGAGGTGCTTCACTCGGGCAAATGGGGGGGCACCGGCCGTATCAAGCTTCCCGAGCTGGAAGAGAAATTCGCGGCTTATCATGATGCCAAGCATGCGGTTACGGTAGTCAACGGAACCGTAGCGATAACCGTGGCGCTGCAGGCGGCCGGGGTGCAGCCGGGAGATGAGGTCATCATGCCGCCGTACACTTTTATTGCAACCGCTTCCTCTGCATTGATGTTCGGAGCTATCCCGGTGTTTGTCGATGTCGATCCGGAGACCTTGCTGCTGGATCCCGATAAGGTGGAAGCGGCGATTACGGACAAGACGAAAGCAATTATCGCGGTTCATATTGCAGGAGCTCCGGCGAACATGACCCGGCTGAAGGAGATCGCGCACAAGCATCGGTTGAAGCTGATCGAGGACGCTGCTCAGGCGGTGGGAGCGCGATGGGAAAATGTCGGGGTAGGAGCGATCGGCGATTTGGGAACCTTCAGTTTCCAATCCAGTAAAAATATCAATTCGGGCGAAGGCGGTATTATTCTGACCAATAGCGAGGAGCTTGCGGATATGGCCTGGTCCCTCTCTAATGTGGGGCGGGTTCGCGATGGCGCCTGGTATCAGCATGAGCATATCGGCTGGAACTTGCGGATGACCGAATTTCAGGCTGCGATCTTGCTGGGCCAGATGACGCGATTGGATGAACAAATTGCCCTCCGCGAGAAAAATGCCGCCCTGCTTACGGAGCTGCTTCAGGACATCGAAGGTGTGGAAGTGTTCAAGAGAGACCCGAGGATCACTACCCACGCGCATCATCTGTATATGTTCAAAATCGCTTCCGGCTTGACCGACCGCATCTCCAAAGAGGATGTGATCGCCAAGCTTAATGCGGAAGGAATTCCGGTAGCTGCCGGCTATGTTCCTTTAAACAAAAATAAAGCGGTGCTGGCGGAAATTGAAAAGTGGACCGGAGAGCGGCGCGAGTTCTCATGCCCGGTCAGCGAGAAAGCCAGCGAGAAGGAAGTGCTGTGGATAGTTCAGAATATGCTTCTCGGTGACGAACAGGATATTCAGGACATTGCCCATGGCGTCCGGAAGGTAATGCAGTCCTGCCTGTCTGTTTAGTCTTTATATGGCAAGGCGCTGACGGTCATGGTACTATTTGGTTAGAACAACGTGCGACTCTATACGATAGGTCACAGATACGATTTCTGGTCGCCGAGAATAAGGAGTGAGAGCAATGGTATTGAACCGTTTGGGAGTATTGACGGACGAAGTGTCGGCTAATTTCACCGAAGCTCTGGATTGGATAGCGGAGCAGAAGCTGGTTCATGTGGAGGTCCGGATGGTTGACGGGAAGAACGTTTCCCAATTGTCGGACGAGCAAGTGGCTACAGTTAAAGAGGAAGTGGAGAAACGCGGACTGTTCGTATCTGCGATCGCCTCTCCCCTTTTCAAATGTGCTTTGGACCCGGCCCGGCCCGTGGCATCCGGAGACACTTTCGGACAGCAGGAGGAAACAGTGGAGGCCCATTTCGCCAAGCTGGATCGGGCGATCGAGATTTGCCGGCTGCTGGGTACCGATAAAATCCGCATCTTCTCTTTCTGGCGGGAGGAGGAGCCTGCCCGTTACGAGCTGGAAATCGTAGACCACCTGCGCAAAGCGGCGGAAATTGCCGGCAAGGCAGGCATTATGCTGCTGCTGGAGAACGAACCGGCATGTAACGGAGGATTTGCCAGCGAGGTTGGAAGCATCGTGGCCAAGGTTAATTCCCCCAGCTTGAAGGTGCTATGGGATCCGGGGAATGAGGAATACGGCGGAAGGCCATCTTTCCCGGAAGGCTATAATGCGGTCAAGGACGGGCTTGCGCATGTTCATTTGAAGGATGCCTATATCACTCCGGAAGGCCAATCGAAGTGTGTTCCCATCGGATCGGGGAAGGTTCCTTTCCTGGAGCAGTTCCGTGCTCTGCAGCGGGATGGCTACGACGGGTTGTTTACTATCGAAACACACTATGTTCCCGAGGGAGGCACGGCCAAGGACGGCACGGCGATGACATTGGCAGCGCTTAAGAAGCTCTTGAAGGAGGCGGGTATCGATTGAAACGCTGGGGATTCGGACTGATCGGCTGCGGAAGTGTCGCCGATTTTCACATGAATGCCATACGCGAGATCGAACAAGCTGAACTGATTGCTATTTCGGATCGTAAGGAGCATCGGGCCAAGGAAGTGGCGGAGCGGGAAGGCTGCGATTGGACAACCGATTACAGACAGCTCCTCGATCATCCGGGGGTAGACATAGTCTGCTTGACGACAAGCAGCGGAACCCATGCATCCATCGGTAAGGAAGTGCTGATGGCGGGCAAGCATCTGATCGTGGAGAAGCCGATCGCGATGACGAGTCAACAGGCCGAAGAACTGGTCCGGCTGGCGGAGGACAAGGGGTTAATATTGTCAGTCATTTCCCAGAGGCGGTTCGAGCCTCAGCATCAATGGGTGAAGCAGGTAGTGGCCGAAGGGAAACTCGGTAAACTGCTCCTGGTACAAATTACGGCCCCTTATTACCGGACTCAGGAATATTACGATTCGGCGGATTGGCGGGGAACGATCTCGGAGGACGGCGGAGCGCTGATGAACCAAGGAATTCATTCCATAGACCTGATGCTTTGGATGGCGGGTGAAGTCAGCTCGGTCTACGGCCAGATAGCTACCCAGACGCACCGAATGGAAGCGGAAGACATGGGTCTCGCCATCATCAAATTCGCGAACGGGGCGTTCGGCACCATTATGGCATCCACCAGCATCAAACCTGGATTTCAGCCTGCCTTATCGTTGTACGGCGATCGGGGCTCGATCCAAATCGAAGGAACGTCCATCAAGCATTGGACCGTAGAAGGGGTGGATCAGCCGTCGGAGATAACGGAATCCGGCTCCGGCGGAGGGGTAGCCGATCCGAAAAGCATTTCGAACTTATACCATCGATTACAATTGACCGATGTCATTGAAGCGCTTGAGACGGGCCGCGAGGTGGCCGTTCCCGGGAAGGACGGCTTAAGAGCTGTGGAGCTGGTGGAAGCCATCTACAAATCCTCCCGGCTGGGCAAAGAAATTACCCGGGACAAGGACTGGATATGACCGGGAAGCTTCTGCTGGGAACAGCCAAGACGGACATCACTCCGCCCCATCCGGTTCCGCTATCCGGCTTTGCCCACCGTCAAGGGAACTTTGACGGTATTGCGCGGCGTTTATACCTGAGAGTTTGGGCTTTCCGTCAGACAGACGGGGAAGGCCGGCAGCGTCAATCCCTACTGGTCCAGGCCGATCTGATTTGGTGGGGTACGGAACGGATGGACGCGCTTTACCGCAAGCTGAAAGAACGCTGGGGGCTCGAACGCGAAGAGGTCATTCTTCATGCAAGTCATACCCATGGAGGGCCGCAAACGACCCGGCTCTTTGTTCCGGCGTTAGGTCCAATGGATTCGGACTATGTGGAATGGATGGAGGAGCAGTTGCTGGCTGGAATCGGGCAGGCCTATGCCGGCCTGGAGCCCGTTACGGCGGCAAAGGGCAGCGGAGCTTGCCGAATCGGGATCAATCGGCGTAAAGAAGTGGACGGCAGGATAGTTATGGCTCCCAATCCGCAAGGGCCTATCGATCCGGAGGTAACCGTAATCCGTTATACGACCGAGGACAATAAGGTTAAAGGCGTCATGTTCCACTATACTTGCCATTCAACGACAACAGGAGATAACCGGGTGACTTCCGAATTTCCGGGAGCCGCTATGGAAAATATCGAGAGAGAATTGGAGGACGGCGCCATAGCCTCCTTCCTGCAGGGCTGCTGCGGGGACATCCGTCCCGCACTGATCGAGGAAGACAGGTTCTACAGGGGAACCGAGGAGGATATAGGCAGGCTCGGCCGGCAGCTTAGCGATGAAGTCTTCCGGGTACTCGGAAGACCTATGAACCCGCTTAAGCAATATAGCCTTGCGAGCTTCGCCCATATCGTAGAACTACCGTTCAGGCGGCTGCCGGATGCCGAAGAACTGGCGGCCAAAGCGGCGGAGGGCGGAGTCTGGGGCGATTGGAGCCGGCTGCTCAGGGAGCATCCCGGACGGAATCAGCCGACAATCCCGCTATCGCTCCAGATTGTCAGGATCGCAGACGGACTTTCCTTCCTGACGATGAACGGGGAGATCGTTGTTGAATATGGTTTATTCATTAAGCAATTTTCCTCCGGGACAGTACTCCCTCTGGCCTACTGCAATGGAATGATCGGTTACATTCCAACAGCCATCCAGGTCGAAGAGGGAGGCTATGAGGGTGGGGAGTCCGCCGTTTATTTCGGATTGCCCTCCGCCTTCCACCCTTGCGTGGAGGGGCGGATCAAGGAAGCGGCAGCTAGTCTTGTCAACAAAGTGAAATATGTATAGAATAGAATATACGGATAATTCTGACGTGATCATAAACAGGGGGACGTGCAAATCCGCACTTCCTCCTGTTTTTACGATATTAAAGATATATACATAACCAAGAAGGTACGGTTTGACCTGCGAGCTGATTAGTAAGTTGAAATAGGAGCGGTTCATATTGCTACGAAGAAGAAATCTGTTTCAAGAGCGCTACGCCAAATTTGAAAACGAGCTGCGGAATGAGATCTTGACCGGATCGATCCCGCCGGGCGAATTCATTCTGCCTGAAAATACGCTAAGCCAGAAATACGGTCTAAGCAGGGTTTCCGTGCGAAAAGTACTGGCTGCTTTAGTGGAAGAGGGGCTAATCGAAAAAATTGCGGGCAAGGGGAACCGCGTCAAGCCGCCGTCGGATCAGGTGGAGCGAACCGTTATTCATTTATACTGGTTTTCCGGCTCTTACGAGATTCCGATTATCGAGCATTTGATCCGGCAATACGAATCCCTTCACCCTTTCATCCGAGTGGAGCTGACATTGCTGCCCCAATCGGAGTATACCTCCTCCCTTGTTCAAATGATTGACAAAGGCTTTCCCGTCGATTTGTTCGTTGTCTCCGACTTCCATTTCCGGCAGTTCCATCAACTTAATCGAACCGATTTGCTGGATCCTTATTTGCCGGAATCGCTTGATCCCGGGAGGGACAGCTATCCGATTCTGTTCGATATGTTCAAGGACGGCGGCGAGCAGAAGGTCGTTCCGCTGTTTTTCTCACCGGTCGTGCTCGCATACAACCAGAGAATGTTTGAAGAGGCCGGCCTCGATCCGCGGCAGGCCGTTGAAAGCTGGGATTCATTTCTGGAGACGGCCAAGCGCTGTACGCAAGATCTGAATTACGACGGTAAAACCGATCGATTCGGCTTCTGCTTCTCCACCAGCGCGAACCGTTGGCCGATTTTCATGCTGCAGAATGGCGGGAGCATCATGAAACCGGACCGGAGCCGTTCGGTCTTCTCTTCTCCTGCTACGGTGGAGGCGCTGAAATTTTGTGTGGATTTGATGTACAAGCACCATGTATCTCCCGTCTATCTGCACGGAAGCCGGAATAGCGCGGAGCATTTATTTCTGATGGACCGGGTCGCGATGGTGCTGACTACCTACTATTATATGAATGAGTTTCGTCAATCGGACTTTACGTGGAATGTTCTGCCGGTTCCGGCTGGAGGGAGGAAGGTTTCTCTGCTGCTCGGAAGCGGCGTAGGGATTAACCGGCACAGCGCCAACCCGACTTTGGTCCGCCGTTTTGTTGATTTCCTGGCATCCAAGGAGGCACAGACGACCGCCAAGCAGATGGGCTGTACGATTCCGATGCTGAGATCGGTGGCGGAGGACGACCAGTGGTTGACTGACGGGATTCATCCCCGGAATTATAACGTGTTCAGGGAAGTCCTTCCATACTCGGTCCCGATGAGCTCCTTGAACTTAAGTCAGCAAGAGATGGACGCCATCTGGCAAGATTTGAATTTGCTGTGGGCCAATATGGAATCGCCCGAGCAAGCGACCAAGCGAATAGAGCAATGGCTTAACGATCAACTGGAGAAGAAAACAACATAGCAGCGCTGGCCATGTGCCGGCGTTTTTTCATTTGACAGGGTTCATTCCATTGGGATACTGGATGTTTTAACAGCAAAATGCAAACATTAACGGACGGAAGCAGCAATTCAAAAACAAGGAGGGAAAAAGGATGCTCAGACAATACTTTACGGAGCTGGCCCTGAGAGAAGGAGAAACATTAAGCGATGGGCTTCAGCAGCTTGTCAATCAGGCGGAGGAGGAGCTGGGGTCGGAATATGTGGAAGTGGTTCAGGTTGTCAAGCATGATTCTGTCCACTATACCATTATCCTAAATTTGGATCTGGAGGAGACGGATTCCGAAGAAGAGTAACTGCCGGCATCCCCGGCCGGCCTTCAAGACGCCATGCTTGAAGGTCGGCGGGTTACCCTGTGCAGGCTTAGGGCTGCTGCCCGCTGGGAAGCTGCTTAATGAGAGCTTCATCCGGCGTAACAAACAAGGTCTTCTGCTGTTCATAAATGACAAAGCCCGGCTTGGCACCGTTCGGCTTACGGACATGCCGGATGAGTGTATAATCGACAGGTACCTGACTCGATTCCCTTGCCTGGCTGTAATAAGCAGCCAGCATTGCGGCTTCATGCAGCGTCGCCTCCCCGAAGGATTGTCCCCGGATGACGACGTGCGAACCGGGAATATCTTTCGTATGCAGCCATGTATCCGATGAATGCGCCAAGCGGTTGGTCAAATATTCGTTCTGAGTATTATTTTTGCCAACATAAATCGGTACGCCTTCGCTGGACAGGAATGAAGTCAGCACCGGCTTGCCGTTTTTTTTCTTCTTGCGGGCTTTGCGGGCGCGATCCCGAATGTAGCCTTGCTCCATGAGCTCCTCGCGGATTTCATCGATATCGGACAATCCGGCGTTATCCAGCTGCTGCAGCAAAGAGTCCAGATAGCGGATTTCCTCTCGGGTCCCGGCAATCTGTTCCTGGACGACCGTCAGGCTGTTCTTCATCTTCGTGTATCTTCTAAAATATTTCTGGGCATTCTCCGAAGGGGTAAGCATCGGATCGAGCTCGATGGTGACCGTGCCTTGCTCTTCGTCGTAATAGTTGACAACCTCGACCTTTTTGTCCCCTTTTTGAAACAGGTGCATGGAGGCCGTCAGCAGTTCTCCGAGAATCCGGTACCGGTCGGCCTCTTTAGCCTCCTCCAGCGTCTCCCGGAGCTTATCCAGCTTTTTGACGTTTTTCGTTTTTTCATTCTGCAGAAACCGTAATAAATCGGAAGCTCTCTGACGGACGTTATCCCGCTCCGCCTTGCTGCCATAGAAGCTCTCCAGGCATTGGCTGATGGAGCTGAATGTCTGCCGTTCCCCTTGAATATGAGTGAGCCGGGTGGCCGAGAAAAACAGCTTGCCGCTGGAATCCTCCGTTACGATGGAAGGCTCGTACTCATTCTTCTCAAAGCTCCTCATCAAGGAGTGGAACTCCGCCCACAGCGACTCGCCATCGAGACGGCTGCCTGCGCGGTAGACTATCTCTTTCGCCAGAAGCGGGCTGAGCCCACTATACGAACGGACCAGCAACTGCTCGGGCTTGTCAGTCTGCTCCTCTCCGTTAGCTTCCATCCGCTCCATGTTAAGGCGAAAGGAGGCTTCATTTTCCCTCAACGGGTTCGCTTTGTTCTGTGCGGGAGGGGCCGTATATTTGCTGCCGGGCAGGACAACCCGGTAACTGCTTATGGCCGGCGTGACATGATGGATGCCGTCCAGAATGACTTCAGCCGCCGAATCGAGCAGAATAATGTTGCTGTGGCGGCCCATGAGCTCCACCAGAATCGTTTTGGAGCTCAAATCTCCTAACTCGTTCCGATGCTTGATTTGGATGCGGATCACTCTTTCCAGATCGTCCTGAGTGATCGATTCGACCGTTCCGTTCTCGCAGTATTTGCGCATCAGCATGCAGAACATCGGGGCCTCCATCGGATTCGTAAATGGGGCCTCCGTCAGATGTACCCGGGGATAGGTCGGGTTGGCGGACAGCAGCAATTTATAATTATTGCCGTGCGACCGGATATGCAGCAGGATGTCATGTGCGGAAGGCTGATGGATTTTCCCGATCCGGCCTCCGACGCAGGCTTGCAGCTCGTGAACGATCGCGCGGACGACGATTCCGTCTAATGCCATAATTTATCACTCCATTAATATGTCGGACTGCACCTCTAATGATGCCACACTTATGCCCCCGAAGGAAAGGCCGGGAATCATTATATTGTTTTTGCCCCGGGCTTGCAAATTAAGATTACCTCTAATTGCTGCC
The DNA here is from genome assembly GCF_042677205.1 of Paenibacillus residui. Classification (NCBI taxonomy): domain Bacteria; kingdom Bacillati; phylum Bacillota; class Bacilli; order Caryophanales; family Paenibacillaceae; genus Paenibacillus; species Paenibacillus residui. Next base: position 87,597 of record NZ_JBHTIU010000001.1, on the reverse strand, counting down.
AGACATTATATGCGGGAGCCCCGAATTTAAAAGCCTGCAATTCTGCTGGAATTTTGCAGGGTTTTGTACATTTCACTGCCACTGCCACTGAAAAGCCTGCAAATCTGCATGCTTTTGGCTGGTTAGCTCCATGTCCGCCGCAATGCCTGTAAAAATACATCTCTTTTCTCGTTCCAGGGGTGATTGGGTGATTTGAGACCGAAATTGATGTATTATCGCAGGCTTTTCTCACGAGTGGTATGAATCGACTCAAAATGGATGCATAATCGCAGGAATTCGTTTAATCGCGTCTAAACCTTCCTCTAAACGCGGTCGCTCTTCTTGCTTTGCTTCGGTAGGTTTATAAAGTACTTTGCGGGAGCCCCGTAAAAATCCCCCACAAAGTGACGCATGGCCTTCGAAGCGTATTCCGGGTACTTTGCGGGGAGCCCTGTAAAATCCCCCACAAAGTGACGCATGGCCTTCGAAGCGTATTCCGGGTACTTTGCGGGGAGCCCCGGAACTTATAAATTCTTACTAAGAAAGGACAAACAGGGATATTTTGCAGCTCGTCTGAATAGATTTACTCTAGAAGTCTGTCCGAGAGGATCTAGGAAGCTTTGCCAGGGCAAAACAGTAGGAGGGAAATTCGGATGAGTCAGAAAAAATGGTACCAGATGTCCGTGGACGAAACGCTGCAGCTGCTGGAGACCGATAGCGGGCAAGGGCTGACACAAGCCGAGGCGGAAAAACGCCGTGCGGCGGTCGGGGATAACGTATTGGCGGAAGGGAAGAAAATATCGCCGGTGACGTTATTCTTAAACCAGTTCAAAGATTTCATGGTTCTTGTGCTTATGGGGGCGACGCTAATCTCCGGATTGCTGGGGGAATACCTGGATGCCATCACGATCATTGCCATTATTTTGATGAATGGTGTGCTGGGGTTCATTCAGGAGTTCAGAGCGGAACGGTCCCTTCAGGCATTGAAGGAGCTTTCGGCGCCGACGGCCAAAGTCATCCGGGATGGAAACCTGCTGCATCTGGCGGCGGTTGAATTGGTTCCGGGCGACATTGTTCTGCTGGAAAGCGGTGACCGGGTTCCGGCCGATGTCCGTTGGCTGGCCGCCAATGGATTATATGTGGAAGAGTCGGCCTTGACAGGAGAATCCGTTCCGGTCAGCAAAATGGAGGAACGGCTCGTTGGCGAGGAGCTTCCGGTAGGGGATCAGCGTAATCTTGGCTTTAAGGGGACGCTTATTACCCGAGGCACGGCCAGGGGAGTCGTCATCCGGACCGGGATGGAGACCGAAATGGGCAAAATTGCCGACCTGATTCAGAATACAGAGGAGATGCAGACCCCTCTGCAGTATCGTCTGGAGCAGCTGGGGAAAATCCTTATTCTCGTCGCCCTTGGCTTGACCGTTATGGTGGTCGTTGCCGGGTTGACCCATGGCCAGCCTGCCTACGGAATGTTCCTGGCGGGAGTTACGCTCGCGGTGGCGGCAATTCCCGAAGGCCTGCCAGCCATAGTGACGATAGCGCTCGCTATGGGAGTGCAGAGGATGATCAAGCGCAAAGCGATCGTACGCAAGCTGCCCTCTGTAGAAACGTTGGGCTGCGCCTCGGTGATTTGCTCGGACAAAACAGGGACGCTAACCCAAAACAAGATGACCGTCACGCACATTTGGCTTGGCGGGCGGCTGCTGGAGGTGACCGGAGAGGGCTACGAGCCCAAGGGGGAAATCGTCTATGAGGGCAAGAAGCTGGATGCGGCCCGGGAACCGATGCTCGACCGCTTTCTTAAAGTGGCTGCCTACTGTAATAATGCCAGGCTGGTAGAGATTCGCCCGCAGGAAAGCAAGGGCAAAAAAGCGAAAGGCGAGGAAGCCGCCACTTGGAATATTAACGGGGATCCCACCGAAGGAGCGCTGGTTGTCCTGAGTGCCAAGGCCGGAATACTAAACTCGTCTGAGCCCGGGGAGACGGAGCGGATTAAGGAATTTCCCTTCGACTCCGAACGCAAACGGATGTCCGTCGTGGTCAGCGATTCAGGCGGCCGGGTGATCTACACCAAGGGTGCCCCGGATATGCTGATAGAGCGATGCAATTATGTGTTATGGGACAACAAGGTCATCCCGTTCACCAATACGATGAAGCAGAAGGTGCTTGCCGCCAACGAAGGAATGGCCAAGTCTGCGCTGCGGGTGCTGGGAATGGCATACCGGGAGCTTAAGTCCGCGGATTCTTGCCAGAGCGAAGAGGATGCCGAGAAGAATCTTGTTTTTATCGGGTTGGCGGGAATGATCGATCCGCCGCGCAAAGAAGTGCGTGAAGCGATTCATAAATGCAAGAAAGCCGGCATACGCACGGTAATGATTACGGGAGATCATCAAACGACGGCGGAGGCGATCGCCAAGCAATTGGGAATGCTTCCGGCCAACGGACTCGTTGTCAACGGGGCGCAGCTCAGCTCTATGTCGGACCAGCAGCTTGATAAGAGTGTGGAGCAGATCTACGTTTATGCAAGGGTATCTCCGGAGCATAAGCTGCGGATTGTCAAAGCGCTGCAGAAGAAAGGTCATGTCGTGGCCATGACCGGAGATGGCGTCAACGATGCCCCGGCCATCAAGGCGGCCGATATCGGCATATCCATGGGCATTACCGGCACGGATGTCTCCAAAGAAGCCTCTGCTCTTATTCTCAGCGACGACAATTTCGCCACCATCGTCGCCGCCATTGAAGAGGGACGGGGAATTTATGAGAATATCCGGAAATTTATCCGCTATTTGCTTGCATCTAATGTAGGGGAAATTTTGACGATGTTCCTGGCGATGATGGCAGGGCTGCCGCTGCCGCTCGTGCCGATCCAAATCTTGTGGGTCAATCTGGTTACGGATGGGCTCCCGGCTATGGCGCTCGGCGTCGATCAGGCCGAGAAGGATTTGATGCAGCAGAAGCCCCGTCCGGCCAGAGAAAATATATTTGCACGCCGGCTGGGATGGAAAATCATCAGCCGCGGAGTATTGATCGGTCTGTGTACGCTTGCGGCCTTCTGGCTGACGCTTCGCCAGAATCCCGGTGATCCCGGTCATCTGATGAAAGCGCAGACCGTTACATTTGCCACGCTGGTGATGGCTCAGCTCATTCATGTATTCGACTGCCGCAGCTCCCGCTCAATCTTTCATCGCAATCCGCTGCAGAACAAGTACCTGGTGCTGTCGGTCCTATCCTCCATCGTGCTGCTGCTCGGAGTCGTGTATATTGAAGCACTCCAGCCAATTTTCAAAACGGTCAGCCTGAACTTCGCCGATTGGGTGCTCGTGCTGATTATGGCCTCCATACCTACCTTCCTGATGGGACTCGGCAGCATTATGTCCGGTCGTTCCAATAAGAAGGGAGCGCGTTACACCTCGAGACCGATTACGAGATAATTACTTCACGGGAAGGCGCGGCAACGTTAGGATCGCGGGCAGGAAACGGGCAGAAGCGGCAATAACCGCTTTAATGCCGGGAGATCCATTCTTTTAGGCAGAAAAGGCTATGCATTCCCGATCTTTTACGATATGATAGTGGCACAACTATAAATTTCGGTGAATAACACGGTATCCAGCGGGATTTAGTCTTAATATTGAAGTAGTCAAGCCGGCCGGTCCGGCGGATAGCAGTCCCCGGTTGTCCGGACTGCAAGCCGCCGGTCCGTTCTGTTGTTTTGGCAGTGCCTTATCGGAGGGAGAACTTTGCACATAGACTGCTATAATCCGATGGAGCCGCCTCCATCGAGTTCCCCGATATCGGCTTCGCTATAATGAGTTCAATGCAGATAGAGAGAAACTGCTGGATAAGATGCATAATGGGTGGGATGAGGAATGAGGCCGAATTTAAAACAGGCTCTTCAGGAGCAGATCATAACCGGCGATGGGGCTATGGGGACATATCTGTATCAGCTTGGGTTTCCCATTGGTGTCTCCTACGAGGAGTTCAACCTGACCAAGCCGGAGGTTATTAAGGATGTGCACCGCAAGTATTACGAGGCCGGTGCCCGTTTGATAGAGACGAATACTTTCTCCGCGAATAGGGAAAATTTGTCTAAATACGGTTTGGAGCAAGAAGTGTCGGCGATCAACCGGGCAGGGGTTGCTCTGGCACGCCAGGCCGCCGGGACAGACGCATATGTCGTAGGGGCTGTCGGCCCGGTACGGGGAGGCAAGCGCAAAAGCCTGACCCGCGAGCAAATCGAAGCGGACCTTGTTGAACAATTGGAAGCTTTGCTGGAGGAAAATGTCGACGGCATTCTGCTCGAAACCTTCTACGAGTTGGAAGAAATCTTGCTGGCCCTGCAGTGGATTCGCCGCGCGAGCCAGATTCCGGTTATTTGTCAATTCGCCACCGAAGGCGGAGGCGTAACGAAGGACGGCGTACCTCTGCAAGAGGCCTTCGTCAAACTCAAGGAAGCCGGAGCCGATGTGGTCGGATTCAATTGCCACAGCGGGCCTATGGGCATTCTCCGCGCGCTGGATAAGCTGCGGCCGATAGAAGGACTGCCGTTCTCGGTGTTCCCCAATGCCGGATTGCCCGGGCTTGTGGACGGGCAGTTCACATACACCGCCACTCCGCAATATCTGGCCGACACAGCGCTCCGCTTCGCGGACCGCGGCGCGCGCATCATCGGAGGTTGCTGCGGCACGACTCCGGACCATATTGCCGCGATCGCCCAAGCGCTGGACGGTTACCGGCTGGGCCGGAACCAGGATGGAGCGTTGGAGACCGAAGGCACAGGGGCACGGCCTGAAGCGGTCGGGTTGAAGGTGGAGGCCAAGCCGGCAGCAGATCGGCTGAATCCGTCCGTCAGCGCAGGAGAACCGGGAGGGACGGAACCGACGATCGTCGATCTTGTTCGCGAGCGGCATACGATCATTGTGGAGCTGGATCCGCCCAGAGGACTGTCCATTGACAAATTTATGGAAGGAGCGGCGGCGCTTGCGGAAGCGGGGGTCGATTCGATCACGATGGCCGATAACTCGCTGGCCATGACCCGGATGAGCAACCTGTCTACCGGGTATTTGGTCAAGGAGAAGCTGGGCATCCGGCCGCTTGTTCATATAGCTTGCCGGGACCGCAACTCTATCGGAATGCAATCTCATTTGATGGGTCTGCATGCCATGGGGATGGATCATATTCTCTGTCTGACCGGCGATCCGGCCAAATTCGGGGACCTGCCGGGCTCAAGCTCCGTCTATGATCTCAATTCGTTCGGATTGATCCGGATGGCGAAGCAATTGAATGAAGGAATAGCCTACTCCGGCAAGGCTCTCAAGCATAAATCCAATTTCGTCATCGGCGCCGCATTCGACCCGAATGTGAAATATATCGAGAGAGCCGTGGCGCGGATGGAGAAGAAAATCGAGGCCGGAGCCGACTATTTCATGACGCAGCCGGTATATGAGCCCGAGATGATAGAAAGACTGTATGAAGCGACGAAGCACATCCGCGTTCCGATCTTTATCGGAATTATGCCGCTCGTCAGCGGAAGGAATGCCGAGTTTCTGCATAACGAGGTGCCGGGAATCCGGATTTCCGACGAGGTAAGGCAGCGGATGAAGGGGCTGGAACGGGAAGAAGGAAGAAGAGAAGGGGTCGAAATAGCCAAGGAGCTTATCGATACAGCGTTAAAGTATTTTAAAGGATTTTACTTCATGACGCCGATGCTTTACTATGAAATGACCGCGGAGCTGACAAGGTACGTCTGGAGCAAGACCAATCGTTCTCACCCCCTTGTACCGGCAAGTAAAATCAATTAAAATATGGTATGGATGTGATGCAGATGCTGCGCAGTATGACCGGATTCGGACAAGCTTTGCGTCAGGCGGGCGGGTACGGAATCCAGTTGGAGCTCAAGTCCGTCAACCATCGTTTTCTGGAAACTGTAGTCCGTATTCCCCGGCAGTGGAGCTATATGGAAGAGCGCTTGAAGAAGCTGATTCAGGGGAAGATTACTCGCGGCCGGCTGGAATTGTCCATTCTTATGGAGCGGGATTCCGCATCCGTTCAGAAGGCGGAGATCAACTGGCCTCTTGCAGATGCCTATTTGGCCGCATCGCGGCAATTGGCGGACAAATATTCGCTGGATGGGAAGCTCGCGATTCAGGACCTGTTGTCCATTCCCGATCTGCTGGCTTTCAAGGAAGACGCCGACGAAATTCATCTGGTCGAGGAGGCCATGACGGATGCTCTTCAGGAAGCGCTGGAGCAGCTTGCTGCTATGAGAGAAACAGAAGGGGCTCATTTGCATGCGGATATTAAAGAGCGATTACTGAGCTTAAGAAGACGGGTTGCGCTTCTTGAGGAATTGGCGCCTGCAGTCGTTGACGATTATCATCGCAAGTTAAAGCAGCGACTGAGCACTTTATTAGAGGATCGTTCGATAGATGAACAAAGATTGGCTTTGGAAGTGGCATTAATCGCGGATAAAGCCGATATTATGGAAGAAATCACCAGATTGAAGAGTCATTTCGATCATTTCGATCGTATAGGAGAAGGGTCGGAACCTGCCGGCCGCAAGCTGGATTTCTTACTGCAGGAAATGAACAGGGAAGCCAATACGATTGGCTCCAAAGCGAATTCGGCGGAAATTGCCGCACTCGTTGTAGAAATGAAGGCGGAAATGGAGAAAATCCGCGAGCAGGTTCAGAATTTAGAATAGAGATATGCTGCTTGTCACACTCGTTTAAATAGATATCCGGAAGGCATAGCGCTTATGGCGATTAGCATAATTGAAAAGCCGGCTCCCCCGGCAGAGGGAATAGCTTTATAAGAGGGTTATCATTGCCGGGTTTACTTGAAATATAAGAAAATATAAGTTTCACCTTATACCTGTTCTTATAATTCATCGGTAAACGCGCCTGTCCAAAGGACGGCGATAGCCGTTTATCCTTGCGGCGCAGGGGGCACGAACCGCTTTTTCAACGGTTGATATGCTTTGTTTTCTTGTTGACGAACCCAGACAGACGTTTGAGAAGGCGATGTCAGGGCAAAACTTTTGGGAGGAACAGAATGGCTATTAAACTTATTAATATCGGGTTCGGCAATATTGTTTCCGCCAACCGGATCATATCGATCGTCAGTCCGGAATCTGCACCCATTAAAAGAATAATACAGGAGGCGCGGGACCGTCATATGCTGATAGACGCTACTTATGGAAGGCGTACCCGGGCAGTTATTATTACGGATAGCGATCACGTCATCTTGTCTGCAGTTCAGCCGGAAACGGTGGCCCACCGACTCTCCAACAAGGAAGATGATCATGACGAATAAGGAATGTCAGTGGGGAGGCGAAGAAAGAGGGATTCTCATTGTTCTTTCCGGACCTTCCGGGGTAGGGAAGGGGACGGTTTGCTCTGCTCTTCGCTCCATGTCCAAAGACCTCGTTTATTCAGTTTCCGCTACCACGAGGCTTCCTCGGGAAGGCGAAATCGACGGGGTCAATTACTTTTTTAAGACCCGGGAGCAATTTCTGTCCATGATTGATAATGAGGAGCTTCTGGAGTGGGCGGAATATGTGGGTAATTATTATGGAACGCCTAAAGCATTTGTAGAACAGACTTTGGCATCCGGCAAAGATATCATTCTGGAGATTGAGGTACAGGGAGCGCTTAAGGTGAAAGAGAAGTTCCCGGAAGGCGTCTTTATCTTCCTGCTTCCTCCTTCGATAGACGAACTGCAGAACCGCATTACAAACCGGGGCACCGAATCGGAGGAGACGATCCGTAAGCGGATGACGGCCGCAGTGGAGGAGATCAGCTTATCCGAGCATTATGATTACATCATTGTCAACGATAAGGTCGAAGCTGCCTGCAACCGTATCCGCTCAATTATGGTCGCCGAACACTGCAAGAAAGAGCGGTATCTTCCCAAAATAAAAAAATGGATCGAAGAGGTGCTGTAAATGCTATATCCATCTATCGATAAGCTGTTAACCAAAGTAGACAGTAAATATTCCCTGGTGGTGGCCGCGGCCAAGCGGGCCAGAATGCTGAGGGAGGGGGCCGTCTCGGAGCTGGAGAATCCCAAATCACACAAGCCGGTAGGAGTCGCCCTGGAAGAATTATATGCCGATTATATTTATTACGAGAAACTAGATCATAAGAACGAATAACGGCATCTTCTGCCTGCAATGCTTGAACAACCCTTCGAGGTTGTTATTTTTTTCTGCAAGCATGGGTGTGAGGTCGAAATTGTATAAAGTGACGGAGCTTGGAGGATGGTTTAAACGCCAACCCCGGTAGGATGCGGACAGAATATGCTTCGGAGGCGGCACGTCATTTTTTGGGTGCTTATTTAAAAAAAGTATAAGTTTCGCCATATACCTGTTCTTATATTTCATCGGTAAACGCGCCTGTCCTAAGGACGGCGACGGCCGTTTATCCTTGCTGCCTGGAATGCCTAGATAATGTTTATAACGAAGGAAGCTTGTCTGGTTTGCCGGATTATAATGGACGTGGAGAAAGGATGAGAAGCATGATTTTGAAAGGGAAATCGATTCTGCTGGGCGTAAGCGGCGGGATTGCGGTCTACAAAGCGGTATCGCTGTGCAGCAAGCTCGCGCAGTCTGGGGCCGATGTCAGAGTGATCATGACCGAATCGGCTGTGAAGTTTGTAGCGCCGTTAACGTTTCAGACTCTTTCCAGGCATCATGTCATGACGGATACGTTCGAGGAGAAGGACCCGTCCGTTGTTTCCCATATCGATTTGGCCGATCATGCGGATTTGGTCGTTATCGCTCCCGCTACGGCCAATATATTAGCCAAGATGGCACTGGGCATCGGGGACGATATGTTAAGCACGACACTGTTGGCTACGACGGCCCCCATTCTTGCTGCCCCCGCGATGAATGTACATATGTACGAGCACCCGGCGGTGCTTAACAATATGGAAACCCTTCGAGAACGGGGGGTACATTTTATCGAGCCTCGAGAAGGCCAGTTAGCATGCGGCTATGTGGGCAAAGGCCGTTTGGCGGAGCCGGAGCAGATTTATGAAGCGATCGTTGCTATGCTTCAGCCGGACCTTCCCCTGCAGGGCAAGAAGGTGCTGGTGACGGCCGGCGGGACAGTGGAGAGGCTGGATCCGGTTCGTTACCTGTCGAACGATTCCTCCGGCAAGATGGGCTATGCCGTTGCCGAAGAGGCCCGGGGGATGGGGGCGGAGGTCGTTCTGATCAGCGCACCTTCCTCTCTGCCCAGACCGGAAGGAGTGGAGTTCGTTCCGGTTGTTTCCGCATTGGATATGCTATCGGCTGTTATGGAAAGGCTGAAAGACGTCGATATTGTTATCAAGGCGGCCGCTGTGGCCGATTATCGTCCGGCCGAAGCCTCTCCCGTCAAGATCAAGAAGAAAGACGAGGAAATGACCATCCGGCTGGTCAAAAATCCGGATATTCTGCAACAAATCGGAGAGCGGAAAACCAAGCAGTACGTCATCGGCTTCGCCGCGGAAACGAATGATCTGGAGGCGAACGGGCTGGACAAGCTGCGCCGCAAAAACTGCGATTTGATGGTGGCCAACGATGTCACTCTCGAAGGAGCCGGCTTCGGTACGGATACGAACATCGTTACTTTGCTGGACAAGGACGGGAATGTGGAGCGGCTGCCGATTCTGTCCAAGCGCGAGGTCGCCCGGCATCTGCTGAAGCTCGCGGCTGAACGCCTCCCATCTGCGGGAGGGGAGCGTTAAATGTATGCTAAGGTTATTGTCGATGTGCCCTCCCGGCAGACGAACCGCCCTTATGACTATTTCGTTCCCCCTGCGCTGATTCCGTGGGTGGAAGTAGGCAGCAGGGTAGGTGTTCCATTCGGCAATCGCACGGTTCAGGGCTTTGTCGTCGACTTGACGAAACGGCCCGACGTGGCCGCCGGCAAACTGAAGGATATTGCGGGTGTTCTGGATGCCCACCCTCCGCTGACTCCGGAGCTGGTGGAGCTGGGGCGCTGGGTCAGCCGCACCTATCTATGCCATGAAATTACCGCGCTGCAAGCGATGATTCCGGGTGCACTGAAAGCGAAATACGAGCGGCTGGTACGGCTGGAACCGTATGAGGAGTCGGAGCTGGCTTTTCTTGTTCCACGGCAGCTCGAGTTGATCCGGTATTTGGAAGCGAAGGGCAGTGTGCCGCTGGATGACCTCATCCAACGCTATCCGGGAGAGGGAGAATGGATCAAGGAGCAGATACGCAAAGGCCGGTTCAGCGAGACGAATTCGATTCGCGACCGGGTCGGCCGGAAGAAGCTGCTTACAGTATATCCTCCCGAACCGCCGGAGCTGCTGGAGCAGTATGCGGGAGAGCTTCCGGCCAGGGCGGCCCGGCAGAAGGATGTGCTCGACTATCTGCGAAGCAACCCGCATCCGGTGCCGCTCGCGGAATTGACCAAGAAGCTCGGGGTCGGGGCCGGCACGGTCAAAGGATTGGCGGATAAAGGCTGGATCTCGATCCGGGAGGTGGAAGTATTCCGCGACCCCTATGCGGACAGGGACTTCCGGCGGACGGCCCCGCTGCCTCTCACACCGGAACAGGAGAAGGTGTTCGGCTCGATCTCGCGTTCCCTGACGAACTCTGTTCACCGGGTATTTCTGCTGCATGGGGTTACCGGAAGCGGCAAGACGGAAGTCTATTTGCAGTCCATTCAGCAGTGCCTTGACCTCGGCAGGGAAGCCATCGTGCTCGTTCCGGAGATTTCTCTGACTCCCCAGATGGTGGAGAGGTTCAAGGGAAGGTTTGGCGATCAGGTGGCCGTTCTGCACAGCCGTCTGTCACAAGGAGAAAGATATGATGAGTGGCGCAAAATTACGCTTGGTCAAGTGAAGGTGGCCATCGGTGCGCGCTCTGCGGTTTTTGCCCCTTTCACCAGACTTGGCTTGATCATTCTCGATGAGGAGCACGAATCGAGCTATAAGCAGGAAGACAGCCCCAAGTATCATGCACGGGAAGTGGCCATTCGTAGGGCCCGTTATTTCGGTGCGGCGGTGGTGCTGGGCTCCGCCACCCCCTCGCTCGAGAGCTATGCGAGAGCGGCGGAAGAGAAGCCGGATCATCCGGATGCGGATGAGGAAGCCCTGGCGGCCAGCCGCAAGTATCGTCTGCTGGTCATGAAGGACCGGGTGGAAGGACGCCCCCTGCCTCCGGTGCATATTGTAGATATGAGAAGCGAACTCAAGGACGGCAATCGTTCCATGTTCAGCCGGCCGTTATACAACGCTATCGAACAGCGGCTGCAGCGCAAGGAACAGACGGTTCTGCTGCTTAACCGTAGAGGTTATTCCACTTTCGTCATGTGCCGCACTTGCGGATATACGCTAAGCTGCCCTCATTGCGATATTTCATTGACCTATCACCAAAGCTCGCAGGCGGTTCGCTGCCATTACTGCGGCTATGCCGAGAGGCAGGCCCAAGTTTGCCCTAATTGCGCAAGCGAGCATATCCGTTACTTCGGGACCGGAACCCAGCGGGTGGAGGAAGAGCTCGCCAAGCTGTTCCCTGGAATCCGCGTCATCCGGATGGATATTGATACGACCAGCGAGAAGGGAGCCCATGAGAAATGGCTGACCCAATTTGCCAACCAGCAGGCGGATGTCCTACTGGGCACGCAGATGGTAGCCAAAGGCCTTGACTTCCCCAACGTGACATTGGTTGGAGTGATTGCGGCGGATACGATGCTCAATCTGCCGGATTTCCGTGCGGCGGAAAGAACCTTCCAGCTGATGACTCAAGTGGCGGGCAGGGCAGGCCGGCATCATCTGCCCGGAGAGGTGTTCGTGCAGACATACACTCCCGAGCACTACAGCGTTCAATGTGCCAGTCGGCATGACTTTCATTCCTTCGTGCACACCGAGCTGGAGATGAGAAAGCTGAGGGATTATCCTCCGTACTGCCGGATGATCCTGGTGACATTGTCGCATGAGCAGATTCCTCTGCTCGTCAGAACGGCGGAAACGTTCGCCGCCCGGGTGAAGGAGATGGCCTCTGCGGAAGCGGCCCGTACCGGAGTCCTGTCGGATATGGAAGTATTGGGGCCGGTAGCCTCTCCCATTTCCCGCATCAAAGATAGATATCGGTTTCAATGTCTGATAAAATATCGGAAAGATACGTCTGTTTCCGAACGCGTCCGCGAAGCGGTCTCCTCCTTCGACGATCTGGTCAGGCAGGAACGGCTGCAAATCAGCGTGGATGTCGACCCGTATTTACTAATGTAGCGGGCGGATGGGCGAATACGATGTTTGAACTTGAATAAAGGATGGTGCTCCTATGGCATTGCGCATCATAGTTAAAGATCCGGATCCGGTACTGAGGGAAAAAGCTAAGCCGGTTCCCAAAATAACCCCGAACATACACAAATTGCTGGACGATATGGCCGAGACGATGTATGACGCCCAAGGGGTCGGTCTGGCTGCTCCCCAGGTCGGAATATTGAAGAGAGTCATCGTCATGGATGTCGGAGATGAGAACGGCTTGATCGAGCTGATCAATCCGGAAATTATTGAGAGAGAAGGCGAGCAGTTCGGACCGGAAGGTTGCTTGAGTATTCCGGGGCTGACCGGCGATGTTCGCCGCGCCCAGAGAGTAAAGGTGAAGGGGCTCAATCGGAACGGAGAGGAATTCGAGCTGGAAGGAACCGACTTGCTGGCCCGCTGCATCCAGCATGAGGTCGACCATTTGAATGGGGTCCTGTTCACCGATCTGGCTGAAAAGACGTACCGCAGCGAATCGGAAGAGGGGGATTGAGGCTGACTTGAATATCGTATTTATGGGGACGCCGGATTTCGCCGTCCCTTCTTTAAAGATGCTGCTGGAAAATAATTATCCGGTCAAGGCGGTGGTCACTCAGCCGGACCGGCCGAAGGGCCGCAAACGGGTGCTGACCGCTCCTCCGGTTAAGGAAGTTGCCCTGGCCCATGGGCTTCCCGTGCTGCAGCCGGAGCGAATCCGCGCGGCAGAGGCGGTCGGGCAGATTCGTGATCTCGAGCCGGACCTGATTGTAACGGCGGCCTATGGACAGATTGTGCCCAAATCGCTGCTGGAGCTCCCGCGGCATGGTTGTATTAATGTGCATGCCTCCTTGCTGCCCAAGTATCGCGGGGGAGCGCCGATTCAGCATGCGATTCTGCGGGGAGAGAAGGTAACGGGAGTCACCATTATGTATATGGCGGAGGGCCTGGATACCGGGGATATGATCAGCCGGGTGGAGGTTCCGATAGAAGATGAGGACACCGCCGGTACGTTATTCGATAAGCTTAGTCTGGCCGGAGCCGATCTGCTGAAGCGCACGCTTCCCGATCTGTTGGCCGGGCGCATTCAGGCTGTGCCCCAGGACCATGGACAGGCGACTCAGGCCCCGAATATCCGCAGAGAGGATGAGCGGATCGATTGGAGCCGTCCCGCTGCGGAATTGTACAATCAAATTCGCGGCCTGAATCCGATGCCCGGAGCGTTCACAACCTGGAACGGAGAGGTGCTCAAGATCTGGGCCAGCCGCAAGCCTGTCTCTGATGTGCAGAAGAAGCAATCGGCGGCCGCACCCGGGACTATACTTCAGGCTCTTCCGGAAGGGATTGAGGTGGCTACCGGCCAGGGAAGCCTGTGGCTGACGGTCATTCAGCCCGCAGGCAAGAAGGCGATGGAAGTCGCTCAGGTGTTAAGGGGAACACAACTGCTACCCGGCACCGTTCTGGGCGAATGATAATAAAAGGAGGCGTCGCGGGTGAAACCAACCCATCCTGCCCATGCAAAGCCAACCGCCCGTGAGCTCGCTCTGGATATCCTTACACGCGTAGACCGGGAAAGGGCCTACAGCAATCTGCTGCTCAACCAGATGCTGCGCAAACATAAGCCGGACCGCCTGGAGGCTTCCTTTGCGACAGAGCTCGTCTACGGGACTATCCAGCACCGGTCTACGATTGATTACTTCCTCGGGCAATTTGTCAGCAAAGGGCTGGACAAGCTGGAGCCGTGGGTGCGGAATTTGTTGAGAGTCAGCTTCTATCAGCTGTATTATCTGGACCGTGTCCCATCGCATGCTGTCGTTAACGAGGCGGTCAACCTAGCCAAGAAAAAAGGCCACAGAGGCATTTCCGGGATGGTTAACGGCGTATTGAGGAATGTTCTGCGCCAGGCGGACCGGCTTGTTCTCCCTGAGCTGGAGGACCCGGTTCGGCGGATTGCGCTTACGACCTCCCATCCCGAATGGATGGTGGCGCGCTGGGTGAAGCAGTATGGCGAAGAAACCGCCGAGAGGATATGTGAAGCCAACAATTCCGCTCCCAGCTCCAGCGTTCGCGTCCAGAGCCTGCGCAGCAGCCGGGACCAAATGGTGGAGCGGTTGAGGGAGGCCGGGGTGAAGGCTGAGCCATCGCGGCTGGCCAGCGACGGCATTGTAGTAGAGCAAGCCGGAAATATGGCCGATACCGAATGGTATAGAAGCGGCCAATTGACCATCCAGGACGAGAGCTCCATGCTCGTGGCGGATGCGGTGGCGCCTTCGCCGGGCATGAAGGTGCTGGATTGCTGCGCAGCCCCCGGCGGCAAAACGACCCATCTGGCGGAAAGAATGAACGACGATGGGGAAGTGATCGCCTGCGATGTTCATGAGCATAAAGAAAAGCTGATTCGTGAGCAGGCTGAGCGGCTGCAGCTTACCTGCATTCATACCGTCGTTACGGATGCGAGAAAGCTGAGCGAACGTTTCCCGCCCGGCACATTCGACCGCATTCTGCTGGACGCTCCCTGCTCGGGACTGGGAGTGATCCGCCGCAAGCCGGATCTGAAATGGGCCAAAAGCGAGTCCGAGACCGATGCTGTAGCGCGGGTTCAGAAGGAGCTGCTGGAGGCGGTGCATCCGCTCTTGAAGCCGGGCGGAATTCTTGTCTACAGCACCTGCACGATCGAATATAATGAAAATGAAGGGCAGATCCGTTCCTTCCTGGAGCGTCATCCGAAATTTTCTGTGGCGGCATGGACGCCTTCCCAAGAGCCGTTGCACCTGCCGGAAAGCAGGTGGCGGGAAGGCATGCTGCAATTGCTTCCCCAAGATTATAACAGCGACGGTTTTTTTATTGCCCGACTGCAAAAAAAGGCCTGACCACTTCATACAAGTGTACCTGAATAAAGGTGCACTTGTTCTATCTCTATGTCTTGCGCCGTGTCATCCCCATTGCATTCCGACGGACGCAGTTCCGACTTTGATAAGGTGGTCCTTATCGCTGTAAGAACAGATCAGACAGCAAAAGTGTTTCCATCCCAACTTTTATGATAAAATAGACGGGATTAGCAACAATATTTGAAAAAACAGGTTGTGATCCTATAATGAAACCATTTGTATATGATTTAACATGGGAAGGCTGGCAGCAGTGGATGAAAGAGAACGGGCTTCCTTCCTTTCGCGCGGGTCAAATTTTTGACTGGCTGTATGTCAAGAGAGTAGAGTCCTTCGAGGCCATGACCAATCTTCCCAAAGCCCTTCGGGAGAAGCTGGAAGAGGAATTCCAGTTTGTCACCTTGAAGGAGATTGCCCAGCAGAAATCCAAAGATGGCACGGTCAAGTTTCTGTTCGAGCTTGGGGATAAGCATGCTATCGAGACGGTTATTATGAAGCATAGTTACGGCAACAGTGTATGTGTGACCACGCAGGTAGGCTGCCGGATCGGATGTACCTTCTGTGCTTCCACCCTGGGCGGACTGAAGCGGAATCTCGCCCCGGGCGAGATCGTGGCGCAGATCGTCAAGGCGCAGCAGCTTCTGGATGCAGTCGGAGAAAGAGTGAGCAGCATCGTCATTATGGGAATCGGGGAACCGTTCGAAAATTATGATGCGATGATGACCTTCCTTCGCATCATGACCCATAATAAAGGCTTGAACATCGGACAGCGTCATATTACGGTATCGACCAGCGGCATTGTCCCCCATATTTACAGATTTGCCGATGAGGAGACACAAATCTGTCTCGCAATCTCTATCCACGCTCCGAATGATGCGCTGCGGTCCAAGCTAATGCCCGTCAATCGGCGGTATCCTTTCGCAGATTTGATCGAGGCCTGCAAATATTATGTGAACAAAACGGGCAGGAGGCTGACCTTCGAATACGCTCTGATGGGCGGGGTCAACGATCAGCCGGAGCATGCGGAGGAATTGGCACAGGTTCTGCAGGAAATCCCGCTTTGCCATGTCAATCTCATTCCCGTTAACCATGTCGTGGAGCGTAAATTTGTCCGCACGCCGCGGGAAGACATCTTTGCTTTCCAGCGCATTCTTGAGAAGCATAAGATCAACACAACTATTCGCAGGGAGCAGGGAAGCGATATTGCTGCTGCTTGCGGGCAGCTTCGCGCGAAGCATTTGGAGACCAGTAAGAGGTGATGAAGAATGAGGATAGCTAACCGAAGCGATGTCGGCCGGATTCGGATGGTGAATGAAGATCGCGCTGCGGTGATGGCCGATTGTAACGGTTATGCGCTGGCGGTTGTCGCTGACGGCATGGGCGGTCATAAAGCCGGCGATATCGCCAGTCAGTTGGCCATTGAGACCATTCAGGAATCTCTCGTCCGTACTCTGCAGCCGGGGTCGGGCCCCGAGGAATGCGGGCAAACGGTCAAAAAAGCCGTGCTTGAGGCCAATCGCACGATTTTCGAAGCGGCATCGCGAACGGTGGAATACAGTGGTATGGGAACGACAGCCATCGTTACGCTGGCCGACCGGGAGCGCCTGATTCTGGGGCATATCGGCGACAGCCGTGCGTATTTGCTGCAGGGCGGTCATTTCCGGCAATTGACCGAGGACCATTCGCTGGTCAACGTCCTGATCAGAACGGGCCAAATTACGGAGGAGGAAGCCGAGCGGCATCCGCGCAGAAATATTTTGATGAGGGCGCTTGGGACCGAGCTTGAGGTGGATGTGGACATTATTCAGACGGAATGGTCCGACGGAGATATTGTCCTGATCTGTACGGACGGATTGAGCGGAGCCGTGCCCAAGGAGGAGCTTGAACTCGTTCTGAAATCGGATGCCGATTTGGACGGGAAGGCTGACCGCTTAGTTCATAAGGCGCTGGAAGCCGGCGGAGACGATAATATTACCGTGGTTCTGATGGCCAACGACCCCAATCCTTCGGGGGAAGCGAGGTGATTGAGAAGTGACAGGTCAGATACTCGGTGGGAGATATGAAATCCTAGAGAGAGTGGGCGGGGGTGGAATGGCGCTCGTCTACAAAGCCCATGATCTGCTGCTCAATCGCCATGTAGCCGTTAAAGTTCTTCGCCAGCAGTATATTCACGATGAAGAGTTCATCCATCGCTTCGGCCGGGAAGCGCAGTCGGCAGCGGCCCTGTCTCATCCTAACATCGTCAGCATTTATGATGTCGGGCAGGATGAGGACGTCCACTACATCGTTATGGAATATGTGGAAGGGATGACGCTGAATGATCTGATTAAGCAGAAAGCTCCGCTTCAGGTTGAGGAAGCCGTTCACATCGCTTCCCAGATTTGCGATGCTCTGGACCATGCTCATGCGAATGAAATTATTCATAGAGATATTAAACCCCATAACATTCTGATGGGAAAGAACGGCCGGGTGAAGGTAACCGACTTCGGAATTGCCCGGGCAGGAACTTCGTCGAGTATTACCCAGACCGGGTCCGTCGTCGGATCAGTTCATTATTTCTCTCCTGAGCATGCCAAGGGGATTGCTGCCGGGGCGAAGTCCGATTTGTATTCGCTTGGCATAGTATTGTACCAGATGCTGACGGGGAAGCTCCCGTTTCTCGCGGACAGTCCGATCAGCGTGGCGCTCAAGCATCTGCAGGAGAACGTGGAAGAGCCGCGCAAGGTGAATCCTCTCATTCCGCAAAGCGTGGAGAATATCATTCTGAAGGCGATGCGCAAAAAGCCGGAGCAGCGCTATCAATCGGCGGTGGAGATGCTGAGCGATCTCGAGACATGCCTGCTTCCGGAGCGGAGGAACGAACCGAAGCTGGACGATCCCGACCTGGATGACGGTGACGATGACGAGAAGACCAAGGTAGTGCCGGCGATCCGTTCCGACCGTTTCGAAGAGGATTCCGAGCCGGAGGGCAAGAAGCGCAGAAGGGCTGCCCCCTGGATATGGACGATTGTCTTCCTGGTCGTGGTCGGGGGATTGCTGGCAGGGATTTACTATGTGAAGGCGCAGTTTGCCGTCAAGGAAGTTCTCGTACCGGATGTAGTAGGCGAGCACGTAGAAAAAGCCGAGGCAATGTTGGTAGAGGCCTCCCTCACTCCAAAGATTACTTACGAAAACAGCGATACGATAGAGAAGGACCATGTCATTGACCAGAGCCACAAAAATATGAAGCTGGTCGAAGGAAGTGAAGTCACGCTTACCGTAAGCCACGGGGTTGAATTGAAGACCTTGGACGATTACGTCGGCAAGAAGTGGAAGGACGTGCAGAAGACGCTGAAGGAGATGGGTATTGACGATTCGCAGATTGATGTAACCACCAGGTATGACGATCAGCCGGAGGACACCATTCTGGAGCAGTCCCCGAAGCCGGACGAGGAGTTCGACCCGGCCAAGGTAGAGGTCAAGATCGTAGTCAGCTTGGGCAAGGAAAAGCACAAGATGCCTGATTTAACCGGAAAAACAGTAGAAGAGGCAGATGCCATTCTGCTCCAGAAGAACCTGAGCAGGGTGAAAGGGAAGGAAGGGATTACCGAGCAGCATACCTTCCTCCAGCCTAAGGGAAAAATATTCGATCAATGGCCTTACAAGCCTGATCAGGAGGTCGAATCGGGAACGAACAACATTATTTATTATGTCAGCGCAGGCCCTCCGGAGGATGCGGGACAGATGCTCGTCACCCTGCCGGAGCTTAAGCCGGAAGAAGAGGGCAGTGCGTCGTCGTTCAGGATCGTTATTACCGATGCCCAATATGAGAATTACGAATACCGGACCTTCGATATAACGAAGCCGGAGCTGCTGAATGTTCCGGTGATCGTGACCAAGGAGCGGAATGCGGTCATTAAGATGTTCCGCAACGACCAGCACTATGACACGAAGACGGTCACCTATAACGACTATCTACAGCAGAAGGAAGGGATGAAGCTCAATCAGGCCAGCCCGACTCCTACTCCCGATCCTGCCGGCGATCAATCCGCTGCGGCGACACCGCAGCCGAACGAATCCGCCAATCCGCCGGAACAAGGAGGGCAATGAGGATGCCGCAAGGGATGATTGTCAAGGCGCTGAGCGGCTACTATTATGTGCTGCCGGACGGTCAGGCCCGCGAGGGCGACCGGATCCAATGCCGGGCAAGGGGGATCTTCAAGAAGAGGAATATAAGCCCTCTTGTCGGGGATCGGGTCGTGTACGGGCTGACGGAGAACGGGGAAGGAACGATAGACGAAATCCTCCCCCGTTCCACGGAATTGATCCGGCCGCCGGTAGCCAATGTGGAACTGGCCATTCTGGTTTTCTCTGTGGCCGAGCCCGCCATCAGCTTGCCGCTATTGGATAAATTTCTGGTTCATACGGAAAGTGCCGGACTGGAGACGGTGCTTGTGTTCACCAAGCACGATTTGCTTGCGGCCGGCATGGTTCATTCCGATTCGGGCTTCGGCGATATTCGAAGCCTGTACGAATCGATCGGCTATCCGATCGTGACGACCAGCGCGCAGGCCGGGTCCGGCCTGGAGGAGATCCGCACCCGCCTGCAGGGGAGGATCAGCGTCTTCGCCGGGCAGTCGGGTGTGGGCAAGTCCTCGCTGCTTAATGCGCTCGTGCCGGAGCTTCGTCTGGAGACGAGTGAAATCAGCCACAGATTGGGAAGAGGCCGGCATACTACCCGCCACGTGGAGCTGATTGCACTGGAGCCGGATGGCTGGGTAGCGGATACTCCCGGCTTCAGCCAGCTTGATTTCATGAATGTGGAAGCGGAGCAATTGGCGGATTGCTTCCGGGAATTCCGCAGCTATTCCGAAGGCTGCCGGTTCCGGGGCTGCTTGCACCAGCATGAACCGGGCTGCAAAGTCCGCGAGGCGGTCGATGCTGATGAAATCGCTTCTACGCGATACAATCATTACCTGACTTTCCTCACGGAAATCAGGGACAAAAAACGGAGGTATTGATGTTGGGGAAGCTGCGAATTGCACCATCCATTCTCTCCGCCGATTTCGGCCGGCTGGCAGAGGATATCGACATAGTGGAAAAGGGAGGGGCAGACTGGATTCATGTGGATGTGATGGACGGGCACTTCGTTCCTAATCTGACGCTCGGTCCCCTCATTGTGGAAGCGATCCGTCCGGGCACCTCTCTGCCGTTGGACGTTCATCTGATGATCGAGAAGCCGGAACGCTACATTTCCGCCTTCGCCAAAGCGGGGGCGGATTACATAACCGTCCATGCCGAAACCTGTCCGCACCTCCACCGCACTCTTCACATGATCAAGGAGGAAGGGGCGAAAGCGGGAATCGCGCTGAATCCGGCCACTCCGCTGTCTGTTCTGGACCATGTTCTGGAGGAAGCGGACCTTGTATTGATTATGACGGTCAACCCCGGCTTCGGCGGACAGCGCTTTATCCATTCCATGCTGCCCAAAATCAGTGAATTACGCCGCAGGATTGAACGGACCGGACGGGAGATCGCCCTCGAAGTCGACGGGGGGATCAACGAGGAAACGGCGCCGCTCGTGACTGAAGCGGGAGCCGACGTGCTGGTGGCCGGCAGCGCGGTATTCGGGATGCCGGACCGCGCCGCGGCGATCCGCCGCATTCGTTCGGCAGGGGAGCGTTAACGATGCGAAAATTGCTGCTGTTTCTGCTCAGTCTGGCCGCCGGTTGCTTAATGTCGGTTTTTGTCTTTATGTCCGGGTTTTATAAGCATTTTTTCTCGCTCGGTGCTGTCCTGATCGGGATTTATGTCTTTAAATCCTATGAAACGAAGGGGCCGAAGATAGCCTTTATTTTGTTGACATTGGTATTTTCCTTCCTGCTGCCTCCTACCTACGTATTATTTGCTTACGCCAACGGATGGTATGTCCCGCCGCAATTTTTGGAAGGGGTTCAGTGAAACAGCAGGAATCATGAGTCGAATAGCGGAATATACTGGGTTACAGAAGCCGGGTGGCTTTTGTAACCCCTTTTTATGCCCATTCGGAAGCTAGGTTGATGGCGGGCGAAGAGGAGTCTCTATTCGGATGGCTGTAAAAAGCAAGAGTATGACCGGGGTCCCCGAAATTTGATTGACCGACGGGCTGTCGTCTATTGAATACCCGGCGAAGCCGTTATCCTCGCAGCGGGACACAAAAAAAACTGGAGCACTCAGGTTCGGCCAGGCACTTTTTGTCGTAGGCGGAATATAGTAATAGTAATGATTAGGCACAAGGAAGACGGGGATGGAAGCGGGCGGTGCCGTAAGAAGGATCGTTTCGAAGCCGTTTCGGTGACAAACTGGTTAGGAGGGGTAGGAATGAAATTTTATACGATCAAACTCCCGAAGTTTTTAGGAGGGTTTGTCAAAGCAATCCTGAATACTTTCAGCAAAAATTAATCATACCTTCTTTCGGGCGAAAAAAAAGCACCTCGTAAAAAGGTGCTTTTTGTCTATTAGAGCTTATTGATTATACGCGGGTAACTTTGCCGGATTTCAACGCGCGCGTGCTGACATAGACACGCTTCGGCTTGCCGTCCACGAGGATTCTTACTTTCTGCACGTTAACTCCCCAGGTACGTTTGGTTTTGTTATTGGCATGGGATACATGATGTCCCGATTTCGGCGATTTACCAGTAATGAAGCATTTGCGAGCCATGATTCCACCTCCTCTGACGCCTTCAAACAACGTCCACAATCATCAATCTCGTTAGATGAACATAC
Organism: Paenibacillus residui; assembly: GCF_042677205.1. Taxonomy (NCBI): domain Bacteria; kingdom Bacillati; phylum Bacillota; class Bacilli; order Caryophanales; family Paenibacillaceae; genus Paenibacillus; species Paenibacillus residui. The sequence goes on along the minus strand of NZ_JBHTIU010000001.1, from coordinate 65,734 downwards.
TACAATATGATAGCATAGCAGAAAGTTGTCAGTCAACGGCAGAAAAACGCCGATTTGCATTTATTTCTTGTATTTATTATAGTACAATGAGACTTAGTCCCTAATATTTTCGGAAAAGGGTGGTTCACATGCCAATTAAAGTAGCTAACGAATACGGCAGCATTAATGTAGATGATCAAGTAATTGCCGTCATAGCGGGTTCCGCTGCTCTGGACTGCTATGGTCTCGTCGGCATGGCTTCCCGCAAGCAGTTGAAGGATGGTATCTCCGAGCTGTTGGGCCAGGAGAATTTAAGTCGAGGCGTGGAAGTGAGACGGGATCAGGACGAACTGCAAATTGACTTGTACATTATTGTCAGCTATGGAACTAAAATATCGGAAGTCGCTCATAACGTCCAGAACCGGGTGAAGTATGTGCTGAACGATATTGTGGGGCTTCAGGTTAATCATATTAATATATTTGTACAGGGAGTTCGTGTAACCCGCTAGCCCAGGAAGGAGAATTTGTTTGAGTAAGCGCTTTAATTTTCTAGACGGTGCGGATTTTATTCATATGATGAGGTCCGGAGCTGCGCGGCTGCAGAGCAATGTCAGCACGGTAAACGCACTCAATGTATTTCCTGTGCCGGACGGCGATACCGGCACCAATATGAATTTAACGATGTCATCGGGCATCGAAGAGCTGCAGAGAAGGAAGAGCGATCAGGTCGGTAAATCAGCCGAGGCCCTTTCCAAAGGCTTGCTGATGGGGGCGCGCGGGAATTCCGGCGTCATCCTCTCCCAGCTTTTTCGCGGATTCGGCAAGTCGGTTCACGATCTGGACACGGTTAACGCACAGCAGTTCGCCCAAGCTCTCCAGCAAGGGGTGGATACCGCTTATCAGGCGGTGGTCAAGCCTGTGGAAGGCACGGTCCTGACCGTAGCCCGTGAAGCAGCCAAACATGCCTTGTCTTATGCACGGAGGACCGATGATCTGGCAGATTTGATGCGAGAAGTGCTGAACAAGGCGGAGGAGACGCTGAACCGGACTCCGGACATGCTCCCGGTGCTTAAACAGGTGGGAGTTGTAGATGCCGGGGGCAAAGGTCTCGTTTTGATCTATGAGGGAATGCTTGCCGCTCTTACCGGGGATTTCGATTACGATGCGGAACCCGAAGCGAGGGACAAGGCTGTTCAGCCTGCAGGCCAATCGCTGCACGAGGCGGCTAATGCCCAGTCGAAGCTGGCCACGGAAGACATTGAGTTTGGTTACTGTACCGAATTCATGGTCAATCTTGTGCCGGGGAAGGTTCCCGGGTATCAGTTTGAGGAGAGCAAATTCCGCCGGGATCTGGAGAAATTCGGGGATTCCCTGCTCGTTGTGGCCGATGACGATCTGGTCAAAATTCATATTCATGCCGAATATCCGGGAGAAGTAATGAATTACGCCATGAATTACGGCGATCTGACCCGGATTAAAATTGAGAATATGCGCGAACAGCATTCCCATCTCCTTCACGCTGACGAATCCGACACGACCTATGCTTCGCCTAAAGCCGAAGAAGAGGAGAGACCCGCGGAAGAAGAAGTGGAGGCGGAAGAGCTCCGTCCATACGGTTTCGTCGCCGTATCCGTTGGGCAAGGAATATCCGACATCTTCGAAAGCTTGGGGGCGGATGAGATTATTGCCGGCGGCCAGACGATGAATCCGAGTACGGAGGATATCGTTCAAGCTATCCGGAAGGTGCCGGCGGAGACGGTATTTATTCTGCCCAACAATTCCAATATTGTGATGGCTGCCCAGCAGGCCAGAGACCTGGTGGAGGACAAGCAAGTCGTTGTGATACCATCGAAGACGATTCCGCAGGGAATGGCTGCGATGCTGGCCTTCCAGGAAAGAGCCGATGCCGATTCGAACGCGGCGGCGATGGAAGATGCCTTGAGCCGGGTCCGCTCAGGCCAGGTAACCCATGCGGTGCGTAATTCCTCCATAGACGGAATGGAGATTAACGAAGGGGATTTCCTCGGTATTCTCGATGGCAGAATTGTCAGCTCCAAGCCCGATCTGCTGGAAACCTGCAAGCAGCTGTTGGACGAGATGCTTAGCGAGGATGGAGAAATCGTCACGCTGTTGGCCGGAGAAGAGGCAACGGACGATTTGACATCCGCCATTCAAGCTTACTTGGAGGAAGCCTACCCGGAGGTGGAGATTGAAATTCATTCCGGGGGACAGCCGCTCTATTTCTATTTATTTTCCGTAGAGTAATGAACGTTTGATATCGATAAATGGGAAGGTGAACGGATTGAGTAAAGTTCGCATCGTAACAGACAGCACCGCGGATATTCCCGTCGAGGAGCGGGAGAGACTCGGAATAGAAATGGTGCCTCTCAAAGTGCATTTCGGGAATGAAACCTATGTGGATGCGGTGACGATCCAATCGCAGCAGTTTTATGAATTGCTGGCCCAATCGAATACCCTGCCTACGACTTCCCAGCCTTCGCCCGTCGATTTTCTCGACATGTACAAGAAAATATTGGCAGAAGACCCCGAAGCGCAAATTATTTCCATTCATCTGTCTTCCGCAATGAGCGGAACCTACCAGTCTGCGGTTCTGGCCAAGTCTCTGCTGGAGGAGCAGGCGGATATTACGATTATCGATTCGAAGTCCGCGTCCTACGGGTTCGGTCTGCTTGCTGTGGCGGCGGCAGAAGCGGCTCAGGCCGGCAAGAGCAAGGAGGACTGCCTGGAGTTAATCCGCAAGACGCGGGAAGGCACTGGCTTGTTCTTCCTGGTCGATACGCTGGAATATTTGCAGAAGGGCGGCCGAATCGGGAAAGCGGCGGCATTCCTGGGATCACTGTTAAATATCAAGCCGATTCTGTCGATCGATGATGAAGGAGAGGTTACTTCCATCGAGAAGGCCAGAGGACAGAAGAAGGCGATGGCCCGGATTATCGAACTGCTGAAGGAAAACGGATTTGCCGGGAAGGACGTGCGGGCGATTATTGCTCATGCCAACTCCCTGCCGGCGGCCGAGGAGTTGAGCTCGCTCATTCAAAGCCACTTCCAAGTGAAGCATTTGTCCTATACGTCGATTGGACCGGTCATTGGCACGCATGCGGGTCCGGGGACGGTAGCGGTATTCATGCTGCCGGTGTAGCCGTTATGGATCTCAGGGAATTGGCTGTCCGTCAAGTACGCGGAGTAGGTCCCCGCAAAGCGGAAGACCTTAAGGCGCTTGGCATAGAGTCAGCATACGACCTTCTGGAATATTTTCCTTATCGCTATGAAGATTACCATATCCGGGATTTAGCCGGTGTCAAGGACGGCGAGAAGATTACGATTGAGGGAACGGTATATGGGGTTCCCCTGGTACAGATGTACGGCCGCAAGAAGTCCCGCCTGGCCTGTAAAGTGTTGGTCGATCAGGTGGTGATTACGGCGGTCTGGTTTAACAGGCATTTTATCAAGGATCAACTGACGTCCGGTACGAGGATTGTTCTCACCGGCAAGTGGGAGCAGGCCAGGCTGCAGATAACCGTTTCGGAGCACGAATTCCCAGATCGGGGCGGAGCTTCGCGAACAGGTACGCTGCAGCCTGTTTATTCGGTGGCCGGGCCAATCACCCAGAATTGGCTGCGCAAAGCTATCCGTCAAGTCTTAGCGGAATATGGGCAGTGGGTGGAGGAGATTTTGCCGGAGGAACTGGTTGCCCGCTATCGATTCATATCCCGGCGTGAGGCCTTCTCTCTTATCCACCAGCCGAAGGATTGGGAGGAGGGCAGGAAGGCGCGGAGACGGATCGTATATGAGGAATTGTTTCTTTTTCAGTTGAAAATGCAAGCTTTCCGTGCCTTGAACCGGGGTAAATCCGATGGGATCGCCCATCCGGTAGATTCCCAGGCGGTGAAGCAGTTCGTCCGCTCTCTACCCTTCGTGCTTACCGATTCTCAGAAAACGGTAGTTGCCGAAATCCTGCAGGACCTTAAACAACCCTATGCGATGAATCGGCTTCTTCAGGGAGATGTCGGCTCGGGTAAAACGGTAGTGGCGGCTGTCGCCCTGTTTGCCGTGGTGAAGGCGGGGGCTCAGGGTGCGCTGATGGTGCCGACGGAAATCCTGGCCGAACAGCATAAGCGGTCGCTGGAGAAGATGTTCGCCTCATACGGCATAGAGGTTACGCTGCTTACAGGAAGCCTTACTGAGAAGCAGCGGCGGGAAGCACTGGCCTCCATACAGATGGGGCTGACCGACATTGTCGTCGGCACCCATGCGCTGATTCAGGAGGACGTTGTGTTTCGCCGTCTCGGATTGGTGATTACCGACGAGCAACACCGGTTCGGGGTCAACCAGCGGAGCATACTGCGCCGCAAGGGGCTTAACCCCGATGTTCTTACGATGACGGCAACTCCCATCCCGCGCACGCTGGCGATTACTGCCTTTGGCGATATGGATGTATCTACGCTCAAGGAGCTGCCCAAAGGCCGCAAGCCGATCAAAACCTACTCCGTACCCCACGATATGCTGGAGCGCGTGCTGCGCTTTATCCGGAAAGAAGCGGCCGCGGGCCGTCAGGCCTACGTCATCTGTCCATTAATCGAAGAATCGGACAAGCTAGACGTGCAGAATGCGATTGATGTTCACGCACAGCTTACTTATCATTTTCCCGATTTGTCGGTTGGACTTCTGCACGGCAGAATGTCCAACCAGGAGAAGGAACAGGTGATGGCTGAATTCAGCGATAACCGGATTCAGGTGCTGGTATCTACGACGGTCGTAGAGGTTGGGGTCGACGTCCCTAATGCCACCCTTATGGTGGTATACGATGCGGTCAGGTTCGGATTGTCCCAGCTTCACCAGCTCCGCGGCCGGGTCGGGCGGGGCGAGCATCAGTCTTATTGCATACTGATTGCCGATCCGAAGAACGAGGTCAGCCGGGAACGGCTCAAGGTCATGACGGAGACTAACGATGGTTTCGAAATCGCGCGCCGGGATTTGGAAATTAGAGGGCCGGGCGATTTCTTCGGAACGAAACAAAGCGGCCTGCCTGAATTTAAGGTGGCGGATCTGATGAGCGACTACGAAATTCTGGAGTATGCGCGAGAAGATGCGGCCAAGCTTGTCGCCCAGTCGGAGTTCTGGACGGCTGCGCGTTACTTGCCGCTTCGCGATTACTTGCAGCGGGAGCAGGTCTTTGGCGGCCGCCCGTTCGATTAGAAGGGCGGGTTCGATAGAAGGTACGGCTCCCTGCTCTAAATATAGGCCGAATCTGTTTTTTCGGCCGAAGCTAATATGCGTCAATTTTAACGGACACCAATGCACTTATTCGGGTCAAAACAAGCGAAATGAGCTTGGCCGGCCAAAGAATAAAGTTATTGGTGTCCGTTGTCGTTGCACGTTTGTTTATGGTAATGATATAAGGTCCATCTTCCTTAGCCGGTCGAAAAACGGGAGTGCGGGCGAAGAATGACGAAGAAGTTAGCGGGTAACAGGCACATTCGGCGGAAAACCGACATAGAATAGAGAATGACTTTTCTGTGGAGGGGAGAAGATGAGCTACCAGCAATATGGCATTGACCGGGAATTGGTGGAACGCGTCAAGATGAAGATGAAAAATCCGTTGGTCAAGGAGCGCGTTAAAGCCGTGCTCCATGGAGTTAATAAACATGATCTTCAAGACCGTGCGAAGGTCAGAGGGCTGCTGAGCCGGATTGCCAAGGTGTTAGGCGAAAATTTGTCCGAGAAACAATCCAGTCAAATTGTTAATTTTGTCCTGGCGCAGAAAATAGATCCCAACAACACCTTTCATTTAATCAAATTATGGGGGATGTTTCGTTAACCATCTTTGCGAAATGAATAGGATTGACGAATTAAGGGAATTTTCTTATAATAGCTTTATTCATTCATATTGACAGCTATGAAGAGGTTATAGTGTTAAAGGCTCTTATGTTGCCAGAGAGCGGTGGAACGGCTGAAACCACTGCCATAATCCTTTAGACGATGTCGCCTCGGAGCTTTCCTTCCGAAACGAAGTGCAGTAGGAAGGAACGATTGGCACCCGTTATCGTGCATCGGTAGAAGCTTAAACCGGGTTAACCTCCGGGAGCAGCTTCGACCTGTCGAGTCCGGCATCGCAAGATGACGGTGAATTCGGGTGGTACCACGGAAGAGAGCCCCTTTCGTCCCGCTGCGCTTGAATAAGCGTGCGGACGGAAGGGTTTTTTTATTCATTTAGAATTTGTAATTCCATTCCGGGGGCTCCCTGCAATATAGGGATTAAACCACTTTCGAAGTAAAGTCAGAAGGAGCGGCCGAAGGTTAGACGGCGGCCCTGTCAGTTGTCGGACGGAATAAGCTTAGATGGCCATATGTCACATTGTGAGGGGCTTTATTTCGATCCGGACAGAGGAATAGCAGAACAAGCTGTGAAGAGGATAAAGTCGCAGAGGCTCTTATGTACAGAGAGCGGCGGAGAAGCTGAGACCGCGCCATAATCCTTTACGACGATGTCACCTCGGAGCTTCATGCCCGAAGGTAGTAGGGCAAGACGGTTGGCACCCGTTACCGTGCCGGGTTGGAATCTTCATTCCTGTCGTGACGTCCGGCAGGGGCTGATTCCAACCCTTGGAGGCCGGAACTTGCGAAAGTGCCGGTAAATCCGGGTGGTACCACGGAAGCGAGCAATCCTTTCGTCCCGCAGCGCTTTAGAGCGCGGGGACGGAAGGTTTTTTTATATATTTGGAAAGTCGGCAAGAGCGGCAGCGCTCAGAGGAAGATTTAGACGTATTAAAGCGGGAACAAATTCCTGCGATTATACATCTATCTTGAATCGATCCCGAGCGCTCCAGTGAAAAGTCTGGGATAATACAGCAATTTCCGTATCAAGCCACCCTTTCGCCTCTCGGCACAACGTCCCACATTTAACCGACAGGTCGTGTATGTTTGTGGGGGCATTTTATCGATAAAAAACAGTATGAATGAGGAGGATGAGTTTCATGAGTATCGTTTATTCCGAGGCAGGCTCGACAGCGGATCTCCGCAACCGGCTGCTGCAGCCCGACCGTATTTCCGGTTCTGAAATTTTGTTAAGGTCTTTATTGCTTGAAGGGGTCGAGTGCGTATTCGGCTATCCCGGGGGCAACGTTCTCTACATTTATGATGCCATGCACGGCAATCCGGATTTCAAGCATCTGCTGACGCGGCATGAGCAAGGAGCGATCCATGCGGCTGACGGTTATGCCCGTTCCACCGGCAAGGTGGGCGTCTGCATCGCCACTTCGGGCCCCGGGGCGACCAACCTGGTCACGGGAATCGCTACGGCCTATATGGACTCCGTTCCTCTGGTAGTTATAACGGGTAATGTTCCGAGTCCGCTGATCGGTTCGGATGCGTTTCAGGAGGCGGACATAACGGGTATTACGATGCCTATTACGAAGCACAGCTATTTCGTCCGGAACGTTGAGGACCTGGCCCGGACGGTCCGGGAAGCCTTCTACATTGCCAATACAGGACGGAAGGGACCGGTGCTCATTGATATTCCCAAGGACGTATCCGCCGCTCTTGCCGAATTTGTCTATCCCGAGACGGTCAGCATCCGCGGTTATCGGCCGGTTGCAGAAGCGGACGAGGCCCAGATCGATGCATTGCTGGATGCCATTGAACAGGCGGAGCGCCCGGTCATTCTCGCGGGCGGAGGGGTAGTATACGCCGACGCCTCCGCCGAGCTGCTGGAATTCGTCAGCCGGACGGAGATTCCGGTGACGACGACGCTTCTGGGCTTGGGAGGCTTCCCGAGCGGGCATGAGCTGTCGATGGGAATGCCCGGGATGCATGGGACTTACACCGCCAATATGGCAATGACGGAGGCCGATTTGATCATTTCGATCGGAGCCCGGTTCGACGACCGGGTAACGATGAAATTGGACGGGTTCGCACCACACGCAGCGATTGCCCATATCGATATTGATCCGGCTGAAATCGGCAAGAATGTAAAGACGCAGTATCCGGTGGTCGGCGACATTAAGGCCGTATTGAACCTAGCGAACCGGAAGGCGAAGCGGGCGGCAAGAGCGGAATCGTGGCTCCGCCGCATCCAGCAGATGAAGATCGAATATCCTCTCGTCTACAAAGATTCGGAGCAAGAACTGAAGCCTCAATATGTGATTCAAATGATTGGGGAAATGACCGGAGGAGAAGCGATTGTCACAACCGATGTTGGACAGCACCAAATGTGGGCCGCTCAATATTTCCCGTTTCGGAGAGCTCGCTCACAGATTACATCCGGAGGCCTTGGAACTATGGGATTTGGCCTGCCTTCGGCCATGGGGGCCCAGATCGGTAATCCGGATAAACTGGTCATCTCCATCAACGGAGATGGAGGAATGCAGATGTGTGCCCAGGAGCTGGCAGTCTGCGCGATTCATCAGATCCCTGTTAAAATTGTCGTTATTAACAATGGGGTGCTGGGAATGATCCGGCAATGGCAGGAAATCGTATATGAAGGCCGGTTAAGCCATTGCGATCTGGCAGGAAGTCCGGACTTCGTCAAGCTGGCGGAAGCTTACGGGATCAAGGGACTGCGGGCGACAAGCAAGGAGGAAGCGCGGAGGGCATGGCAGGAAGCGATGGAAATCCCGGGGCCGGTGCTCATTGACTTTGTTGTCTCCCAGGAAGAATTCGTATTCCCGATGGTTCCTCAGGGCAAAGCCATTAACGAAATGATATTGGGGGGAGAACAGTGAACAAGCATACGGTATCCATTCTAGTCAATGATTTGCCAGGGGTACTGCAGCGCGTGGCCGGACTGTTCGGGCGCAGAGGTTTTAACATCGAGAGCATTACCGTAGGCACATCCGAAGAGCCCGGTTTGTCGCGGATGATTGTGGTGACCACAGGGGATGAACGGACGCTGGAGCAAATCAGGCAGCAGCTGCTGAAGCTGATTGACGTCCTGGAAGTAAGGCTGCTTAGCGCGAAGCCGATGGTGTCGCGGGAGCTCGCTCTTCTCAAAGTGAACGTGCAGCCGGCTGACCGTCCGGAGATCCTCGGGGTTGTCGAGACGTTCCGCGGTTCCGTTATCGACGTATCATCGGATACGATGGTTATCGAGATAGTGGGAGATGCGGACAAAGTCCAGGCGATGACGGAGCTAATGAGGCCATATGGCATTGTCGAGCTGACCTGTACCGGAGCGACCGCCATATCCAGAGGAACGCATTAACGGGTAAGATGACAAACTGCACAGACTTGTGAATCTGTGCAGTTTGTTTATGTGTACGATGCTATTAATTATTTTGAAAAAATAGTCGGTTTTTCTCGATGAATTCCTTCTCGTCATCCGGTACATCATCTTCATGGAAAATAGCGGCTACTGGGCAAACGGCTTCACAAGCACCGCATTCGATACAGGTATCCGGATCAATGTAGTATTGATCTTCGCCTTCATGAATGCAGTCTACCGGACAGGATGTCACGCAGTCTGCGGCTTTTTCTCCGATACATGGAGAGGTGATAACGAAAGCCAATGTAATAACCTCCTCTTTTTAAAAAATGGTAAGTAGTATTAGCTATAAGAGAACCAGCGGTTAACTGGTAATCTCTGATTTTGCCTTACGTGTTTATTATCACTTTTTTTATATAACAAATCAACAGATTCATGGAGAAAGTATAAAGTCTTCGTAATATCCTTTAAAATCTATAAGAAAAAAGGGGGTATATTATTTTTTTGCATCGAAACCAATTAAAGCTTTGCTGCGTATATAAAGGGAGATGAAGGGAATGCCCGTTCCCTGAAGCAGGTTAGGGGGGAGGAACTCATGAACAGTCAAGAGAATCAGAAGGACTATCAATTTGAATTAAAAAGAACGGTCAAAGAGCTGCAGGATATTAAATATGCTCTGGATCAATCGTCTATTCTGGCGGTGACCGACCGGAAGGGCAAAATTATTTCGGTGAACGATCAATTTTGCCTGATTTCCAAGTACTCTAAAGAGGAACTGCTTGGACAAGACCATCGGATAGTTAATTCGGGGTATCACCCCAAGGAGTTCTTCACTAAGCTGTGGAGGACGATCCGCAGCGGTCGGGTATGGCATGGAGAAATTTGCAACCGGGCCAAGGATGGCAGCCTATACTGGGTAAAGACAACAATTGTTCCTCTGCTTGATGACAAAGGCATTCCCTATCAGTTTATCGCTATCCGAAACGAAATAAGTGAATTGAAGCATGCTCAAGAGACGATCCGGCATATGGCGTATCATGATTCGCTTACTAATCTGCCTAACCGAAGAATGTTTCAGGAGCGTCTGACCGAGGAGATCGATAAGGCTAAAGAACAGGACCAGAAATTGGCTCTCTTGTTTTTGGATATAGACCGGTTCAAAACCTTGAACGACAGCTTGGGGCATACCGTAGGAGACATGCTGTTAATCGAAGTCGCAGAGCGGCTGGAGACGCTGTCTTTTGTCCGTTCGCGGCTGTTTCGTTGGGGCGGGGATGAGTTCACTATTTTGCTTCCGGTGCACAATAATGATGAGGCGCTACAGAAGAGCGCCGATATTTTGAGGCTGTTTGAAGGGAGTTTTATTATTCAGGGCCACGAATTTTTCGTGACGGTCAGCCTCGGCGTCAGTTTCTATCCGGATCATGGCGATGATATGGACTCACTGGTGCGGCATGCGGACGTTGCTATGTACCGGGCGAAGGAGTATGGCGAAAGCATGGTGACCGTTTACCAGACTGCCATGAATAAGGACTACGCATCCCTGCTGCTGATGGAAACGAAGCTGCGCAAAGCTATCGAGTCCGAAGGCCTGGAGCTCCATTATCAGCCGAAGATGGACATGCTGCAGGAGAATATCTACAGCATGGAGGTTCTTGTACGCTGGACCGATCCCGAGCTCGGCTCCATTCCTCCCAGCCAGTTTATTCCTTTGGCGGAGGAGCGGGGACTAATCTCCATTCTGGGCTATTGGACACTGGAGGCAGCCTGTCGCCAGAACAAGCAATGGCAGGAAGCGGGATTTCCGCCGATGCGTGTGGCGGTGAACATTTCCGCAATCCATTTCCAGCAAGCCGGTTTTGCCCGAAAAGTGAAGGAAATTCTGGAGGAAACCGGGCTTGAGCCGAAGTATTTGGAGCTGGAAATTACGGAAAACATTATGCTGCGGAATACGAAGCATTCCCTGGATGTGCTCAAGGAGCTCAAGCAGCTCGGTATATCGATTTCCATTGATGATTTCGGGACAGGCTACTCCTCATTAGGGTATTTGCGCCGTTTCCCGATTGATACGCTGAAAATTGATCAATCCTTCATCCAGTCACTGGGAGAAGAGAATAATGCGGCGATCATCAAGGCGATCATCTATATGGCACATGCCTTGAATTTGCGGGTGATTGCGGAAGGCGTAGAGGAGGAGGAGCAGCTTAAGTTTCTAACCAGGCATCATTGTGACGAGGTTCAAGGATATTTGATCGGCAAGCCGCTACCCGCGGTGGAATTTGCCCGATACATGCAATTGAAGGTGACCTCCTGACTATAGAAGCAGGATGAAATATACAAGTGCGGAGTTTCCGATGCAGAGGAAACTCCGCCTTCTGTTTATGGGAGCAGCCCGTCGTAAAAAAGCATTTAAAAAGGAAAACCATTTGTTTTCAGCGGAAGCAATTTTTGATAAAATGAAAAATGTAATAATTTACCTGTCCAACGATAAAGCATCACAGAAAGCCAACCCCTCGTTAAAGAGCGGCAAGAACCGGCGACTGTGCAGGTCTTTGCAGGGATTTTGATTAAAATGAGCCACAAAGACATGCGAATGTGCAGGTAAATCCGGGACCCGTTGTCGGACAAACTCATAGGGGAGGAACAATGGATGACCATGACATTAACGGATATGGACCTGGCCAAATTTAATGCTCATATTGAAAGCCTGGTTGCCGAGGATCAATTCTCGGGGGCGGTATTGGTGGCAAAGCATGGGGAAACGGTTTACAAAAATGCTTTCGGCCTGGCGAACAAGGGATACGGCATTCCCAACCGAACGGATACCAAATTTAATCTCGGCTCGGTGAACAAGATGTTTACTGCCGTTGCCATCCTGAGGCTGGCTGAAGACGGCCTGCTGCATGTCCATGATTTGATTGGAAAATATTTGCCTCATTTTCCGCCGGAGCCGGCTAACAAAATTACTATCCACCATCTGCTGACGCATACGTCGGGAACCGGACTTTACTGGAATGATAAATATGAGGCCAGCTTCACGAAACTCAAAACCGTGGAGGATTACCTTCCGCTTTTTATCGAAGATCCTCTGTTGTTCGAACCGGGCACCCAATGGTTTTATAGTAATTCAGGGTATATCATTCTGGGTGCCATCATTGAGTCGGTTTCAGGGAAGGATTACTTTACATTTGTCAAAGAAAACGTTTATGGACCGGCCAATATGCCCGATACAGATTGTTATGATCTGGAGTACGATGTCCCCAATCTGGCTGCGGGTTATACTCGCGAAGGAACGAAGGAGGGGGAGCCTCGGCGCAATAACTGGTTCCTCCATGCCGTTAAGGGAGGCCCGGCCGGCGGGGGATATTCTACTGTGGAGGATTTGCTGCGGTTCGACATCGCCCTTCGCGGGAATAAGCTGCTGAGCCCGGAATGGACCGCTCTGGCCATAACAGACAAATTTCAGTCTTACGGACCGGATATGAAGAAGCACTATGGGTATGGCTTTATGGATATCCGGAAGCACGGAGAGCGGATCGTCGGTCATAACGGCGGATTTCCCGGTGTTAGCGCGCTTTTGAACATGTATATGCTTAGCGGTTATACATTGGTGATTTTATCCAACTACGATGCTCAGGGCACCATCGGAATCCACCGCAAATTCGAGGATTTGTTGTTTGGGAATAATGAATAGATGAGCCGGTCCACCCTAACGGAAAACGCTAACCAGAAATGGGATTAGCGTTTTTTTGGTTTTCCAGTTATTCTCATTGCATCACGAACATACATTCTGTATATAATAAGAATATATGTTCTTATTCGGAGGGTGCGTGAGAGGCGATCTCCGAATCGTGACTTTATAGGAGTGAAATGTCATGTATCAAGAGCGAACCATTATGTTAGTTGACGGACAGTCCTTCTATGCCTCGATTGAAAAAGCAGCCCGACCAGACTTAAAGGATAAGCCGGTAGCCGTAGGCGATCCCTCCAGAAAATCGGGTATCATATTGGCTGCCTGCCCGGTCGCCAAAGCACGCGGCGTGACGACAGCCGAAAGAGTGGGCGAGGCGCTTGCGAAATGTTCCGATTTGGTCGTCATACGGCCCCGAATGCAGACCTATATCACGGTGTCCCTGCTCATTACCGAGATTTTCGAATCATTTACAGATCAAGTCGAACCTTATTCGATCGATGAACAGTTTCTCGATGTTACGGGCTCTATCGGTTATTTCGGGGCTCCGGAGGAGATCGCCCGCCAGATTCAAACGCGCGTTCTGCTGTCGACAGGGGTCTGGACCCGTTGTGGAATCGGACCAACAAAAGTGTTGGCGAAGATGGCTGTTGATAATTTTGCCAAAAAGATGCCCGAAGGTATCTTCAAACTTGATTTCGACAATTTGGAATCAGTATTATGGCCGCTGCCGGTACATCAAATGTTTATGGTTGCCTCCCGGATGACTCGCCATTTTACGCGCATGGGTCTCTACACGATTGGCGACATTGCGCGTCAGGAACTGGGTGTCTTTAAACGGCGCATGCGTCAAGAGATGGGCAAGCAAAGCGATATACAGGCGGAATATTATTGGCAAACGGCACGTGGAATAGACCCTAGCCCTGTCGTGGCGAGTATTCGCAATAAATTAAAATCGGTTAGTCACGGCAAGACGCTCAGAAGTAGCCTTTATCGGAAGCTTGAAGATATTGAAGTAGTACTGCTCGAGTTGGTGGTGGAAGTCTGCCGCCGCAGCAGGAGACTGGGTTACATCGGGCGAGTTGTATCCGTGGGAGCCATGGAAACAGACGGCCAGAGGTCGGCATCGTTTAATAGACAGGTAACCCTTCCGCAGCCGACCTCCCTTTCGCATGAAGTCGCTGCTGCAGCTCTTGGAATTTTCCATAAACATTGGAGCGGCATGCCTGTTAGCCACCTGAATATTGCACTGACGGAGTTGACCGACGATAACGTCATTCAGCTCACTTTTTTCGAGGACCGGATCAAGGCATACAATCTGGAGAGAGCAACGGATGAAATCAAGGATAGATACGGCAGTGCTGCTATTATGCGGGTATCTTCATTATTACGGTCCGGAGTGGCCCGTGAGAGGGCGGAACAGATTGGAGGCCATTACAAATGAGCAAACTGGACGGCAATGAACGATGGAAGTCCAAAATGCTGCTCACTGAGCATCAAGAACAATACGAAAATCGCCGCGAAAAGAACTCCCGTAAACAACCTACAGAGGAGGAGTTCAAAATGATCCGGGACTACATCCTGCTGCCTTACATGTTAAGCATGGTGCAGAAGAGCATCGAAGATATAGAGAATCATTCCAACCTTTTAAAGCAGCTTTATTTGACAGCAGGCCGGGCACTCATGAATCAAATAAGTACGGATTTGTACAGTCTGCGCCGTGAGTTGTCCAAGCGCAATATTAAAATCATTAGTGATGAACAGGCAGATATGGTCATATATCACCGTTTTATTTGCAGAGGATACGAGGATCGCTTTGGAATGGTCCGGGATGTTATGCGTGCGGAAATTAGCATCCGCCTGTCAAAGTATATCAAGGAACTAGTTGGTCGAATGAATGCAGACCAATGAACTTTGGATATCCGGGCGTCATATAGGTTGGCGATTTGTTGTTCAGCCTTGGGAAAGGGTCTATGGGGATCGGATCGGTTTCCCGTCTGTTGTTTCCGCTCCCTTCTGCTAACGGAAGAGAGCGGCATTTTTTTCTCCAGGAATCTTTACTCGCCCAGGCCGGATCGTTCGCTGGAAATCAGGCGCCGGATTTGCTATCCTTTTGCATAGTTGTACCAAGAGAGAGTGAACAGGGAGAGGGGATTTGGAGTGAAACGTGTCGTGTGGCTGTTGTCGCTTGTCGTACTGCTTGTTGCCGGTTGTGAAGGAGAGAAGAAGCCTGGGGGCAAAGACCGGGGCTCGGACCCGGATATCGTGCTGATCGGTTCCGAAATAGAAGGGATGTATCTGGCCCGGGCGGCTGCGGATGAAGGGCTTAACGTGATGGTTCTCGATCCGCGGAAGCAGCCGGGCGGACAGCTGATTCAGGGAGAGATGCTGTATTTGGACGAGCCCTTCGATGATGCCGGCCAATCGCTGCTGCAAGGGCGCGTCAAGGAGCTCTTTGACCGTTATAAACAAGGGGAAATCCGCAAGAAAGAAGAGTTCGTGGACTATTTCCAATCGATTGCCGAAGGGATACCGATCGAATCGGGAATCCAGATTGTGAAAATCGATAGCGAGCCGGATGCCCATTCCAAGCAAACAATCAAATCGCTCACCTATCGGACTGCAGGAGGGGAAGAGAGGACGGTGTCTGCCAAGTATTGGGTGGAGAATACGGATTTCGGCGCCCTGTCCAGCCGATTGGAGACGACGCGGATTCCAGGAATCGAGACGGTGTTCGGCGGGGAAGCGACGGATTATATGGCCGCATCCATCATGATGAAATTCCGCCAGGTGGATTGGGAGAAGTTTGCCGGAGAAATAAATAGTCTGAGCCAGGATAAGAAGGAAGAAATTTACGGTTCGAACACCTATCTCACCGGTACGTTTGCTTACGGATTCGGAAATATTGGGAAAAGCTACTCATCCAGCCAGAAGGATGTGTTCCTGCGCGGATTAAACATCATTAATCAGCGGGATGGGGAAGCGCTGATTAACGCCCTTCTTGTTTTCAATGTGGATCCGTCCGATGATCGGCGGATTCAGGAGGCGCTGGAAGCCGGGAAGACCGAAACGGACCGGGTGGTCAAGCACCTGCGGCAGCAGCTGCCGGGATGGGAGAAGGCCGAGGTCAATGGCTATCCCGATTACCTCTATATTCGTGATTCGACCCGCTACGAAACGGAATATGTTCTGCAGGCGACGGATCTGTTGGGCGGAGCCATGTTTTGGGATAACGTAAGCATAGCGGGCTATCCGATTGATCTTCAGGGCAACCAGGCGAATCCATGGGGGACAAGCACGGGCAAGCCCGATAAATATGGGATGCCGCTGCGGGCATTCCAGTTAAAAGGCTATTCCAACGTGCTCACGGCCGGGAAGAATGTCGGGGCATCCGCAGTAGCTTATGGAAGCGCCCGAATCCAGCCGAATACTTCGCTGGCCGGGGAAGTGATCGGGATTATTCTCGGCCAGATCGACGGCAAGAGCGAACTGGCAGAGCTTTCGGAGAAGGACATGGAGAAGCTTCATCAATATATCAAGAAGAATTATGATATTACCTTAAGCGGAGTGCAGGCCAAAAATAAAATCGGCCGCTATTCGGAGGAGCAGCTCGAACTGATTAACAGAGGAAAATTGGCGGTGGAGTAACGGCCGCTGCAATCTTATGTAAAATAAGATTTGGAGGATCTTGCCGATGCCTCGGCTGGGGATGACACGCTCGCAGAACAGTCACCCTGGCCGGCAACCGGATGATCGAGCAATTTGATAAAGGCCGGCCGACCGTTTAAGGTTGGCTGGCCTTCCTTTGAGCAAAGTCCCGTTTAACAGATACAGGTTTTTTTCTTGACTCCGATCCTTCCCTTGGCTTTCACCTTTTCGATATAATCCGCAGCCAAAGGCACTTTACACGCGGTCTGTCCGACATCGACATGAACCTTCCCTATGTTCCCGGAGACCTCCAGAGCCTCTTCATGAAGCCCCACCACAAAGCTTCCGACGGCAATGACAAAGTTGTTCATCGTATATCGGACACGGTTCCTTTCCTGATGAATCGTCTTCTCCACCTGCTTTAATAGACGGCGGATTTCAGCGAAATCAAGCTGTTCGTCAGGAGTAACGGACAAGTAGGACGTATAGGTGCTCCAGCCGCAGGAGGCGACGGTTTCCTCCGTTGACGCCATCCATTCCCTGGCCAGATCCAGCGCATAATGGCTCTCGGCAGCCACGTTGGCCACCGTGCATTCGGCAAGCATATGCCAGTATGCTCGCTCTACCCAATTTTGCAGCTGTTCCCGGGTCATGGCTTTCGGATCGACGGAAAGCCCTGCGAGATACATAGCATCATGATTTCCGGTATCGTATAGGGCCAAGGCCAGAGCCTGATCTTTCTTCACCTGCTTGACCAACGGCTTTAAATCTCCTATTTTAACGCCGAAGAGAGGTTCCTTCGCCCCATGCCGGGAGAATGTCTTCTTGGTTTGCTCGGTTCCGAGAAGCTTGAGCTGATCCATAACTTCATCCAAAGTCATCTTTTTACCCGCTTTCTATCCATTCCATAGACGGTTTTTATAGGAAAATCGTCACTCCATAGCATAATAGGATTATACTACTAACCGAAATGTCGGAAAAGAGGCAGAAAAAGGCGGTTTTACACTGAAAGAACGGGAAAGGCTATTGTAGAAACATCTTCCATCTAGTATATTGGATATAGAAAAAAGTCGAACTTTGTCGGCAGCGGGAGTGTTTCGGATTGATGGACTTATGGCTGTACATCGGTTTCTCTATGCTAGAAAATTATGCCATGTTTTATCTGATTTTTAAACTGTTTAAAATTGATTTATTCCCTAAAGAAATGATTTTTGCGAGTCTCATCATGTCCTTCATTTCTTACGTGTTGAGAACAGTCTACGAGCTTCCGCAAGTGGATGTTGTCGTGCAAGTTCTTCTCATGTTTTCTTTTATATGGCTGCTCTTTAAAATTCATGTTTTTTATACCGCGATTTTGACGGGAATGGCGTATCAGGCCTATATGCTGATTCAAACGCTCTATTATTTCATTATGGATAATGCCGGATTGTTTGATGGCGACCTTCCTTATATTTTGAGCATCAGCACGTTCGTCTTGCAGGCGCTTTCTGCGGCCACGGCCATCGGAACAGGTTATTTCCTATCGGCAAAGCGCAAGGGCTTCGATTTCGTGCCGGACAAGCCCAATGGGAAAATTGCAGTTAAGACGTGGGAAAAGGTTTTATTAATACTGAACATTCCTTCCGTCCTGATCGTTCTGTTGACGATGTATTTTGCCAACTACCTATCGGGTTTGTTTTTTCTAGTGCCAACTGCCAATGCAGTCATTCTATATGGGTACTTATACGTTTCTTACAAAAAGGATAGAGGCGAAGATGAACACTTTAGCATATAGAATTGCCGTGGCGATCAAGAAGGCCGATCCGGACCGCACTCACTCCATTGAGGTCATGCAGTATTCGCTGGCTATTTTGCTTAATACCGGATTGATTGTCGCTGCTTCGTTGTTTATCGGATGGTCTACCGGCGAGTTGGCATCTACACTGCTGGTCCTGATCGGTTTAGGCGGTCTAAGAATGGCGTCGGGCGGCACCCACTTCAAGTCGGTGTGGGCCTGCAATATCGTCTCGGTGCTGCTGTGTGCCGGAATTCCGCATGTGCCCGTCTATCCGGAAACGCTGCTCTTCCTGATTAATCTCACGAATCTGACCGTTATGATCGCTTTTGCCCCGCGTCCGGATGCTAACGTCGCTATTCCCGCCAAGATGTACCCTTTATTAAAATGGACTTCCATAGGTTTGGTCAGCTCCAACTTCATTATTGGCTCGCATGTTATTGGATTGGCCTTTCTGGTTCAGTCCTTAACAGTTATACCATGGAGAAAGGGGGGAACGCTATGAGACAAATCGTAGCCCGGTGCGCGTCTTCCGTCCTGGCTTCTTGCGCAGTCGTATTTGCAGCAATCCTTAAACCGATGTTTCACAGCCCGCAAGCGCCTAAAGAGCTTATGAAAAAGCAGTAAAGGATAGTAAGGTGGGGAGTACATGCGTGTTCTGAAAAATGACGGTTCTTCTTGTGAAATCCAGGAGGAAGAAATATTGTATTTCTCCAATCATAAAAATACAATATACGTCCATACTAAAGAAGGCGAATTTGTCGTCCCCACCACTCTCTCCGATCTTTATGCCGCCTATCATTCGAGCGGTTTTGAGAGATTGGATCGCTCCAACGTCGTTAATCTCAAGAATGTGTCCGGTTACGATTCCGAGCGAAAGATCGTCAGCTTCGAGGGAGCCGGCACCTTCGCAACCGTTTCCGAATCGAATGAAAAGCGGATCAAAAGATATATGGAGGAAAACAAGAAGAGCTCGACCTGAAACAGGTCGGGCTCTTTTTTAACCACATTAAAAAGTATAAGTTTCGAGAGCTTATTTAGTTCCTTATTTAAAACCGAACGTTTTGGCGGATAGCTCTTCTTTCAATCAAGGGGCTGCCCCAAAATCCAGTTTGCGATTTTTCAGCACCGCTAGCACCGGAATTTTCCCCCTATTCTAAAGCGATAATGCACGTCTTTTTGGAGAAAAGTCGCCACATACCTGATTCTAAAGCGATAATGCAGGTCTTTGGAGCGATTTTTTGCGAAATGGCCCCATTTTTTGAAAAAGACCTGCACATTTGAGCGTCTTTCGCCTTCTTTTTGGAAAAGGGCACGATTTTAATGTATTTTTGCTCGTCTTTGCGATGTCTTTACCGACCCGGATGCGATGTTGGTTTTCCCTCAGGTCTCCTTTAAAACCGGGTTATTCGTCTTCGAAGAGGCTCCGTTAGGAGCTTTTTTTACCACAATAGAATTTATAAGTTATGCGTCCTGAATAACTTCAAATTCTATTTGGCGATAAAAACATCCTTTAAACGCGGTCGCTCATCCATGAAATACTCCGATAGGAGTTTTTCTCATTGGCGCTATTCGATCCTTTTCCGAAAGCAAAGGAAATATTATTGCATATTTTCCACAATATGTAAAGCTTTTTTTGGAGCGCGAAACGGTAAAGACGGGACGGTGGGCTCATGTTATGCTAGGACTAAAGTAAAAGATATCAGAAAGAAATTTCCCGAAGGGAGAGGGGTTAAGTGTCTGGTGGAAAGCATGTTCAGACGCCGGATAACGAGAGAGAGACCGCAGGGAACGTCGGGGAGGAAGACATCATGACCGATGTTGCCGAAGCCTCCAAGAAAACCATACAAGCATCTTGGAAAAATATAACGAATCATTTCCATGCCGTTAAGTCATATGATTGGGTGGAGGTCATCAGGAATCACTATAATCGTTCTCCAAGGCCATCGGCTTTGGAAACGCTGGACAGCAAAGAATTGGTGAATATTTACCGGCAAGCTGTGGCAGCCAACACGTCCAAGGAATTTATCGAATTGATTGTGGACACGCTGCGCGGAAGGAACGTAGACGTCGTTAAAGTGATGAACAGCCGGTAGCTTGGTACGAAGCCACCATCCCAATAAGGATAAGCGGCACGAAAACGAATGCCGCCCACGCGCCGCTTTTGCCGCGCTATTTTTTTTTTGCGAAATTTGTCTAAAAAACAGCTTTCGGTCCGATTATTCTCCTTTACCAGAGGGTTTTCTCCCTATTCGGCTCGTTGCGTTCTGGAAATCTATCAGGTACTATATTTTAATATTAACAGACGGGAGACTCGGCTCGTATGAACTTCGCGGATGGAGAGACGGAGCATTGTACGGCCAATAGAGAGAGAAAAATGGGAGATTGGACAATATGAAAAACATTTTTAAAATTTTCGGTACAGATTTAAGAAATATAGCAAGGAATCCGGCAGCTTTGATCGTCATAGCTGCTGTTGTCTTTTTACCGTCACTGTACGCCTGGTTTAACATTATTTCCTCGTGGGACCCTTACTCCAATACGAAGGACGTCCCCATTGCCGTTTCCAATATGGACCGCGGGACGACGCTGGAAGGCAAGGAACTGCGGGTTGGCGATGAAATTATTAAATCGCTGGAGGAAAATGATAAGCTGGGCTGGGTATTCGTAGACGAGCAAGAGGCGCTGCGCGGGGTGGAGCAAGGCGATTACTATGCCGGAATCGTCATCCCGGAAGATTTCTCGGAGAAGATTACATCCGTCTTGACGAGCAACCCGGAGAAGCCGGAATTGGATTATTATATTAATGAAAAAATAAATGCCATTGCGCCCAAGGTGACATCGGCCGGCGCATCCGGCATTGTCGAGAACGTCAGCAGCCACTTCGTCAAGGTGGCCAATGGCGCGATATTCAAAGCCTTTAACGAGATGGGTATAGAAATCGAACAAAATCTTCCTGCCATGGAGCGGATGAAGAAGCTGGTCTTCCAGCTCGAGGCCGATTTGCCGGAAATCGAGCGGATGATCCAGCTTGCGCAGACGGATCTGGACAAGGCCGAGCTTATCGTGGGCAAGGTGGATGAAGGGCTGGGCAAAGTTAAGGAGATAGGGCAGCATGCCGAGACGCTGGGCCAGCAATTCGAGCAATTGCTTTACGAAGGGGACAGTGTCATAAGGGGATATGCCCCGGCTATTCAGGCCGATCTGCAGACGCTTCAGGAGGTTGCCCACATGACGGGCGAGCTGACGGATGTGCTGATCGCTTCGGATATCAACGCGGATACCCTATTAAGCGGATTAGGGCAGGCCATGGAGCTTATCGATAAAGGTTCGGCCGGGTTGGAAAGGCTGACGGATGTGTTGAAATCGATCGATACTCTGGTGACGGAGGAAGGAAAGCTGCAGGAGGCTATCCAGGCGCTGATCACGGCCCATGACCGGCTGGGGCAATTAAAGAATGCCATGGCTGCCGCAGTCCGTGTGCTTGATCAGGGAGAAGAACCGGCACGGGAGCTGATTCAACGAATCCATGACCTTGCCGGGGAAGCAGATCGTCTGATCGGCCAGCTTATTCAGCTTCACGACAATCAAATTCTTCCCGCTCTGCAGGAAGCTGTCGAGAAGGCAAAGCAGGGAGCGCCGAAGCTTAAAGAAGGGCTTACTCAACTGCAGGGGAAGGTTCAGGCGGGCGAGCAGGCGGTGGAGAAGCTGCTGGATATGCCGTTCGATGCCGAACGTGCCAAACAAGATTTGGAGAAGGTCACCTCATGGGTCGATGCCGGCCTTACGGTAACAGGGCGATTAATCAACGGGCTGGAGCGGCTTGACGCATTGACGGGCAAAGACCTTCTGCAGCATCCCGTTACGGTGCTTAAGGAAGTCCAGAAGCGTCTGGAGAATACGAAAGAAAGACTGGATCAAGCGCTGCAATTGATCGAGAACGGACAGCAGCCCGCGAAGGAGCTGCTGGAGGATATCACAGGGCTGCTCAAGGAGACGGATCGCCTGCTTGGGGAGGTAATTCAAGCCTATGACCCCGTTGTCATTCCGGCATTGCAGGAGGCGTTGAACCGAGCGGCGGAGCTTGACAAGCAAGTAAGGGCGGAGATGGATAAGCTGCAGGAAGCAGCGCGGAAGACCGTCGCCCTGACGGACAAGATTCTGTCTGTAGATACCGGCAAGGTGAGAACGAAGCTGCTGGAAGGGATGGCCCGAATCGACCGCGGCCAGGCCGCTATAGGCCGTCTGATCGGTGCGTTGGATCAAGCCCAGACAGCCGTGAAGGATGGGGCGCTGCGCGATGCTGCAGAACGGCTGGAAGCCATACAGGGGCGCCTCCATACATTGAAGGAAGTGCTGGCCAAGGCTTATGAGGCGGTAGAGGAAGGCGGAGAGCCTGCAGCGGAGCTCGTTCAACGTGTCAACGAGCTGTCCAAGCAAATCGATCAATCGGTCGGGGAGCTGTTGGAGCTGTACGAGACCAAGCTCGCTCCGGCTTTCGATGAGGCGTCTGCGGCTGCACAGCAAACGGTGCGCAAGGCCAACAACGTTATTCACGAAGCCAATGAGGCACTGCCGGATATTGAGAACCTTCTGTTGAAGGCCGGTGAGGGAGTCGAATTGGGGCAGAAGGAAATTGCTCAAATTCGCGATAAGTTTCCCGCCGCCCAAACCAAGCTGAAGGAGATTGCCGACCGGATCCGCGATTTTGAGAAGAACGGGACACTCGATCAGATCATGGACCTGTTAAGCCTGGATGCCGACAAGGAGAGCGACTTCTTCTCCCATCCGATTAAGCTTGAGGAGCACAAGCTGTTCCCGATTCCTAACTATGGTTCGGCCATGTCACCGTTTTTCACTACCTTGTCATTATGGGTCGGCGCTCTGCTGCTCGTCTCGCTGTTAAGGGCCGATGTGGAGAACAAGCAGGACTATAAGAGCTACGAGGTTTATTTCGGCCGTTTCTTCACCTTCCTGACATTGGGGCTGGGGCAGTCGCTTATCGTTACGCTGGGGGATATCTTCCTGCTGAAAACCTATGTAGTCGACAAGGTCTGGTTTGTATTGTTCGGGCTGTTGATTAGCGCAGTATTCGTAATGATCGTCTATACGCTTGTTTCCGTATTCGGCAATGTGGGCAAAGCTTTGTCGATCATTCTGCTGGTGCTTCAACTGTCCGGTTCCGGGGGAACATTCCCGATCCAGATGGCACCGGAATTCTTCCAGAAAATTCATCCGTTCCTGCCCTTCACGCATGCTATCACCATAATGCGGGAGGCGGTGGGCGGATTGTTGTGGAGCGTCGCCGGGAAGCATGCGCTTATTCTATTCATTTATGTAGGAATCGCATTTCTAATGGGCGTCGCCCTGAAGAAAACATTTAACAAATCGAGCGACAAATTTTTGGAGAAAGCCAAAGAAAGCAAGCTGATTCTATAACGGATAAACGGCCGCCGTATCGTCGACAGAGATAATCTCGACGGAAATACGGCGGCCGTTCTTTATTGTCAGACCGATCAATTTAAATCAGCAGGCCTCCCCGCTCTTTATACCGTGCGATCAGAACCTCGCTCTGAACATCCACGATGCCTTCAATCGCCTGCAGCTTCTTGAGATATTGTTCCACGTGTTCAGGATTGTCCAGCAGGGCATGAACATGCAGGTGAGGTTTGCCGCTCATCTGATACACGTTCGTAATTTCTTCCGCAGCGATCAATTCATCGGCCACCTGCTGCAGCTTGGGCCATTCCACTTCAATATTAAAGAACATGGACAGCATTTTCCCCGCTTTAAGAGGATTAACGATGATCGTAAAACGGTCAATGACCCCATCGTTGATTAATTCGTTGATCCGCTCCCGAACGGCCGCGCGGGTCAGGTTCACGAGACGCCCCAGCTCCGCGTTGCTCAAGCGCCCGTTTTCCGATAAATATTTCAAGATCAGGGTATCGGTTTTATCCAGGTTTTTAAATTGCATATCATCATTCCTTAAGGTTGAATTTAGCTTTTATTATAACATTTTGTGCTGAAGGAATGGCTATTTGCCTTTAGTTTAAGGTGTTTTAATCGTCTATTTTTTATTTACATTGTAAAATTTATTTTTTATATATTGATCGAATGTAAAGTATATGATATACATATGGGTATCCACTGCTTTGTTTCGGGAGGGGATAATGTGGCTTTAATAGCGATTCAGATTTTGGGGATATCCGTGCTGGCCGGGTTGGTGGGGTCGGTGCTGGGTTTGGGCGGCGGAATTATCGTTACCCCTGCGCTGACCCTGCTTTTCGGCGTGGATATCAAGCATGCGATTGGCGCGAGCATCATATCCGTCATTGCGACCTCCAGCGGATCGGCCATTGCGTATATTCGGGACCGCATAACAAATGTGAGAGTCGGAATGTTCTTGGAAGTAGCGACAACGATCGGAGCGATAACGGGAGCATTTATCGGCGGGCTAATGGCGCCCGGTATTTTGTATATCATTTTTGGACTGATTCTATTGTATTCCGTCCTGGCCATGATCAAGAAAACAAAAGACGAGCTGCCGGAAGAAGTCCCGCTTCATCCCATGGCGGGGAAATTGAAGCTGCAGGGAGAATACTACGACAAAGCTCTGCAGCAGACCGTTCCGTACAATGTAGGCAACGTCTACGGAGGGTTTGGCGTTATGTACGGCGCCGGTGTAATCTCCGGACTGCTGGGCATCGGCAGCGGAAGCTTCAAGGTGATGGCCATGGACGTATTCATGAAGCTGCCGTTGAAGGTATCCAGTGCGACGAGCAACTTCATGATGGGGGTTACGGGAGCGGCGAGCGCCGGCGTATTTTTCTTCCGGGGGGATATCGATCCCGTTATTTCCGAGCCTGTTGCCTTGGGGGTTCTAATGGAAGCGATGATCGGCACCAAGGTGATGCAGAAGCTGAAAAGCAAGACCATCCGCAAATTGTTCATTCCGATTCTCGCTTATGTGGCCATACAGATGATCGTGCAGGGAGTGGGGGGCAGCTATGACTGAAAAGCAGGGGCAAATAACTGGAAAGCCGCAGACAAGGGATCGCGCGGCGGAGGTGGAGCTGGCCGTCAGCCGTTGGCTGAGGGCGGGGGTGGCGATTAGCGGAGCCGTTATTCTGGCCGGCTTGATCTATTTTATCTTGAGGGGAGACAGCGGCTATCCGGAGGGAGCTTACCCGACCGCTTTATCCGATATCGTGACGGGGGTAGCGGCTTTGAAGCCTTTCGCCTTAATGATGGCGGGTTTGTTTCTGCTCATTCTGACTCCGGTATTGCGCGTGGCGATTTCATTATTTGTCTTTCTGGCGGAAAAGGACTATTTGTATGTGCTGTTGACCAGTTTTGTGCTGCTGACCCTTGTGATCAGTTTTTTCTTGCCGTAATTGAATGCAGGAAAATAAGCCCTCCGTTCCATCATCCGATGATGTCGCGGGGGGCTAGTTGTATTATGTGCACCTTCCGACCGATTAAAGTCTCCGGTGTCCTTTATCATTAAACCATTTAGGTTGATCGTGCGATGTAGTCCGATATTATTCTTGCTTAATGGTACCCGGTAAACTATAATAGGAACGTACGTTCTGTTAATGGGCGGAGAAGAAGAAGGGAAGGCAGGTGCAGCAGCGTGAATAATGCCGGGCGAACAGACTTCCATTTATGGTACAGATCGATGACGCTGACGCTGCCGGAAGAGGAAGAGGCGGAGCCATGTACGGGAAAGCCGGCTCTATCGGGAGAAGATAGGGCAAGCTGCCTGATTCGTGATCTTGTCCGGTTTTCCATGGAGCACAAGGCGCCGATACGATTGCTGATACAAGATCCGGATAGAATACGGCAAGTGGCAGGAAGGATCTATCGCTTGGGTCCTGAACAGATTATAGTGAAGACCTCTGCAGGTTACGAATCGATTATGCTGGAGCATGTTATTGAAGCAGGGATGAATATAGCATGCTTCTGCTCTGCTTGAGCCGCGCTTGGCCGGAGCAGCCAACTGCAAGCTTAAGCCCCTTGCGTAAAATTGCTATACCCGGAAATCTGTGCGTTTTTCAAAAAAATTACCAATATTCTATTTATTTCCTGTATAATGGTGGATAAATAAGCTCATGCCGAGGAGGAACGGGAATGGACAATTCCAGTATTAAACGAACCGCGCTGATGAGCGCCTACCTGCGAGCCCACCATGCGATTCATGCCGAACCTAAAATTTTTGACGATTTTATGGCCCCCCGTCTGCTGACGGAGGAGGACCTTGCCGCGTTCGATCACGGCATGGTCGCCGGTCTGTCCAAGATAGACCCCCGGCGGGCAGCTGAGAGTCCGGACCCGGCTATGGCCGTAGCATCGATGGTCCAGCTGTATTTTCCGACCTCGCTGTTTCTCAGCCGTTCAAGATATACGGAAGATCATCTGGAGGAAGCTATCCGGCAAGGAGTGACTCAATACGTTATTCTGGGAGCCGGGATGGATACCTTTGCGCTGCGAAATGCCGGACGCTATCCGCAAACGCAAATTTTCGAAATCGATCATCCGGCTACGCAGGATTTTAAGAGGAAACGGCTCGCCGAGCTGGAACTGGACATTCCATCCAACCTCCATTTCGTCCCGGTAGACTTTACGATTCATCCATTGGACAAGGAATTGGCGCATACCGTCTACGATCCCCAGGCGCCGACCTTCTTCAGTTGGCTTGGAGTTGTGCATTATTTGCCGCTCGACAAGGTGTTCGCGACATTCCGGACCATTTCGAAAATCAGTCCTGCGGGCAGCCGAATTATTTTTGATTATTGGGATAAGAAAGCCTTTAATTCTGAAACGGCAGCTCACCGCGTTAATTTAATGCTGGGCATGCTGCGTCAGGCAGGCGAGCCTATGGTTACAGGAATGGATCCTACCGCCTTGGCCTCGGAGTTGGAACCGGCCGGTTTGCGGATGGTGGAGCAATTAAGCCCGGCCGATATACAAGAAAGCTATTTTCAGAACCGTTCCGATGATTATTATGCTTATGAGCATGCGTATTTTGTAAAGGCGGAAGTTATTTGAATATAGGGTAAGTCGGAATCGGATTGGAAAAATAAATCGGGCGTCCCTTGCGGGACGCCCTTTTCATGGGAGAGGAGAAACCGGACGAAGAGCTTATGGGGAAACGTAAGCCTTCTCCGCGGTTGTCTACGACATTACTCTAATGTCGATATTGTCAGGATTGACCCTTTGCCGTGAAAATATACATCCGGGATAAAAATTTTTTTGTAAAACGCGGCAACAATATGTGATAATATAGCAACGAATGACATACGCAAAAAAAGGGGTCAACGGATGAGAGTCATTTCAGGAACAGCCAAAGGAAGGCCGCTGAAGGCAGTACCCGGCACCGGAACGAGACCTACGGCGGACAAGGTTAAAGAGGCCATATTCAGTATGATCGGCCCTTATTTCGACGGAGGACAGGTACTGGATTTGTTCGCGGGGACGGGCGGGCTTGGAATTGAGGCGCTCAGCCGGGGGATGGACCGGGCGATCTTCGTCGACCTGGAGAAGAAGAGCGTTGACGTAATTCGCGAGAACGTGCAGTCGGCGGGATTGGACAACCGTGCGGAAATTTACCGCAACGAGGCAACGCGGGCGCTCAAAGCGCTGGCCAAAAGGGAGATGCGTTTCGATCTTGTGCTGCTGGATCCTCCTTACCGGATGAAGAAGCTGGACGAGCTTGCGCGGATGCTGGAAGAGCTGGCACTCCTGAAGCCCGGAGCAACGGTGCTGATCGAATGCGATGCCTCCCGGCATTATGAGGCCCGAATCGGAGGCCTGTCCCAGGTTCGCCACTCCGTCTATGGAGATACGGCCATTTATGTTTATCGATATGTAAGCGAAATCCCGGAGAGCGGTTCGCACACGAATGAAGGAGTTGACCAGCATGAATAAACTGAACCAAGAGCATACGATTGCCGTCTGTCCGGGAAGCTTCGATCCCGTCACTTACGGTCATCTGGACGTTATTCAGAGAGCAT
The DNA here is from genome assembly GCF_042677205.1 of Paenibacillus residui. Taxonomy (NCBI): domain Bacteria; kingdom Bacillati; phylum Bacillota; class Bacilli; order Caryophanales; family Paenibacillaceae; genus Paenibacillus; species Paenibacillus residui. Next base: position 37,406 of record NZ_JBHTIU010000001.1, on the reverse strand, counting down.
CGCAGGTTTTTGAAAAAGTCATTGTGGCGGTATTGAAAAATTCCAGCAAAACGCCGTTGTTCAGTATTCAGGAACGTAAACAATTGCTGGAGCAGGTGACCGAACATCTGCCTAATGTGGAAGTGGACAGCTTTGACGACTTGCTTATAAATTATATGAGCGAGCGCAACGCCAGAGTCATTGTCAAAGGCCTGAGGGCAGTATCCGATTTTGAGTATGAGCTGCAAATGGCTGCTCTTAACCGGAAGATGAATTCCGATATCGAGACCTTTTTCATGATGGCCAGCAGCCAGTATTCGTACTTAAGCTCGAGTATTGTCAAGCAAATCGCCCAGTTTCACGGCCCCGTAAACGATCTCGTGCCCGAAGTGGTGGAGCAGGCCTTGAGACAGAAATTCGGGACGCGCTAGAAGTTGCGGCGAATGAAATCATTCATACCAATACGATGATTCTTTGAGAGGCTATGTATCCTTGTCTCGATGTGCCGAGGAAAGCCGACAGATCGTTATCGGCAGGCAAGAACCGGCATTAGTGCAGGTCTTTGCGAGGATTTCCATTAAATCAGCCAAAGACATGCAAATGTGCAGGTAAATTTAACTATTTTGCATATCTTCGGCTATTTCCGTTTATTGTACTGCAGTTTCGCTCGTCTTTCCGGGTATTTGTTACCGTTTCGCGGAAAGACATGCACTTTTGCCCGTCTTTTCGGTAGATGGTTGTTGTATTGGTAAACTGGTCATTCATCGACGCGGCCGGATGTTGCCGCACTAATGCTTCGAAAAGGACAGAAGGACCATCCTTTGAATGGCTTTTGGCTAGCCGGTTTTCTTACGATAAGCGCGATTAATCAGTGATATACATATGAGGAGCACAAAGATACCCGCAACAAAAACATACAGCTTGGCAAGCAGCGGCCATATTTTCAGCCCCTGGGTCCAGAAGGCGCCCGCGTCGGACAGAAGCGAACCGGCAGCGTTCGGCGGGCTGACCAATGTATCCGTCATAGCGAAGGTCCCGACGACCCCGAAAGTGGCGGTCAGCGGCTTCCAGAGAAGTACGGTCAGAATAAAGGCATAAGCTCCATGCAGAAGCCGGGCAAGGATAAATCGCGAATAGCGAATGCCGTTGTTGCCGGCCAGGCTGCGGGCCTGTGCATGCAGGGACAACCCGCTCCAGCCAAGAATCGCACCAATTACGGCTACGGTCATCAGCAGCGGAAACGATAGCCGGCTCATTCCGTACATCCCCAGGTGGGGCTCGAGGAAGGCCGACAGCAGGGTATTCACCGGCTCTGCTGAGACTATTGGGCCCAATGCCAGGACAAGGATGCGATGAAGCACGGAAAACAGGATGATGTAACCGCCGATCCCGAGCAGCTTCTGTGCGGCGGAGGTGACGGAATCTCCCAGGAGCTTGCCGAATGTCCGCCCGTCCTTCCGATGGGCGGAGCGCAAGGACCCGGCCGTACGGCGGAGCCACCCGTGATTACGGCCGGCGGTTTCGGTGCTTGAGCCGGAAGGGACGGAAGTTCTCCCGGATGAATCTGTCCAGCGCAGCGTAATGCCCATCGCCAATGCCGACAGATAGTGAACGACGGCGATCATGAAGCCGGCCTCCGGGCTTTGCAGAAAACCTACCCCCACGACGGCAATCATGATGACGGGGCTGCATAAATGGCTCACGGCTAACAGCCGCTGGGCTTCTGAGGCATTGAGCACACCTTCCCGTCTGAGCTGGCCGGTGACATCGGCTCCCGCCGGAAACCCGGCAGTCAGCCCCATGGCCAGAGCCCAGCCGCTTGCTCCGGGCAGCCGGAAGACAAGCTTCATCACCGGCTCCAGCAGCGTTCCCAAGGCATGGACGAGACCGAGGCCAATCATGATCTCGGACAGGATAAGAAATGGGAGCAGGCCGGGAAATACAAAGGTCCACCATATGGTCAATCCGTGCAAGGAAGATTTAAATATTTGATCCGGATAGATCACAATGAACATTACAAGAATAATAGCTAACGCTCCGAGTAGAATAGTGAACGACCGGCTGTCCGACGGAATCCATTTTCGCATTAAAATCACCTCCGTCCCGCGTTTCTGCTACATGTTTACGCCAAGCGGCGGGGAAATAGAACAAGCCTGCCTCGTATATGGAAAGGAGAGGATCGAGTTGGCGGATCATACTCAAGGGGGAGCATCCGGATGGAACCGGAATGACAAGCTGAGGCGGCGCGGGAATTCCGCGGTCCGCTGGTATTTGGCCCCGGTTTTGGTCGGGGTTATTGTTTTTTGCCTGCTTTATTTCATTCCGCTGCCATACTACATTTATAAACCGGGATCGGCGGAAAACGTCAGACCGATGATCGAAATCAAGCAGGGAGGCCAGCCGGAGAGCGGCTCCTTCATGCTGACGACCGTCGGGGTCAGCGATTCCAATCTGATCGGATACCTCTATGCCAAATGGAGCGATATTCATGAGCTTCGTCCCAAGGAAGAGGTTCACCGCAAGGGAGAGACCGACCGGGAATATAATAAGCGCCAGGAATATAATATGACGACTTCCCAAAGCAATGCTATCCAGGCTGCGTACAAGAAAGCGGGGGTTCCCTACCGGATAGAAAATACGGGAGTCATCGTGCTGCAGGTTCTTCAGAATATGCCGGCTTACAAAATACTGCAGGCGGGCGACCTCATTGAGGACGTGGACGGGCATAAGGCTGCAGCCGCTTCCGAATTAACCGCTTATTTGCAAAGCAAAGCCCCTGGAGAAGAAGTTCGTATCACCTTCCGGCGGGGAACGGAGACGAGGACGGAGACGCTGAAGCTGGCCGAGCTTCCGGCAGATGAAGGAACGCAGGACGGAAAGCCGAGAAGCGGCCTTGGCGTCACGATCGGTACCCAGCAGGAGGTTAAGCCCGAGGACGAGGCGAAGCAGGTTACAGTGAAGGCCGGAAACATCGGAGGCCCTTCGGCCGGACTGATGTTCTCGCTGGAAATCTATAATCAGCTTGTGGAAGAAGATATTACGAAAGGCTATCAGATTGCCGGGACGGGGGAAATCGATTCCGACGGGAACGTAGGAGTGATCGGGGGGATTCAGTTCAAGGTTGTGGCGGCCCATCGGCAAGGAGCGGATATTTTCTTTGCTCCGGAGGACCTGCTGCCCGGCCCCGGAGAAGCCTTCAAGCCGATTCTGAATGCGACGATCGCCCAGGAGCAGGCGGAGAAGCTCAAAACCGGCATGAAGATCGTGCCTGTGAAAACGATGGATGATGCTCTGGAGTATTTGAAATCATTGCCTCCCAAAGCGGAAGCATCGGGGAAAACCGCTTATTCGGAGCCTATGCGCAAAGGAGCCTGATAGTAGTCCCGCAGCAGCTCGGCGGAAGACGGCTGCGAATATCCGAGAGAGTAGGCGCCTGCGGCCTGAATGTCCATTTCCAGAAAAGGCGGGCGTTCTCCCGGGATTTTGACGAGGACGGGACAGGCCGCCTTCTTCTTCATTCTCTGGAGCAGCAAACGGCCCTTGGCGGAAAAGCCGAGCACCCGAATATATCCCGGCCCGCCGGCCAGCGATTCCCGGGTAAGCTGCGCTTTTCGGTGATTCAACAGAATCCGTACAAGCATTCTCTGAAGCTTCGTTCGCGTATACCGTTTCGTCTTCATCTGCTCGATGAGGGCCTCGAAGGCGGCTTCCCCGACCGTGGAAGCTTCGGACTTGTCCGGCCGCCAACCGGCCAGGCAGCGCTTGATGCGGTGCTCAAGTCCTTCGCTGACTTCATGGATCAGCCGGAGCTCGTCCGCGGAGCGGGTGACGATCTGGTTCAGCAGCGGCTGCATGTAGCGGCCCCAGCTAATCGGCGCCCGTCCGGCTTCCAGCTCCCGCAGCAGAATCTCCAGCGTATAGGAAGGAACATAGGAGCGGATTTTCTCCAGTCCGGCCTTCTGCCGGCCGCTGCCCAGCCATTGGCGAATGGCCGTTGCGCTGGCGATGTGTGCGTCGGAAGCGTTCCGGTCATGATAGCCGGCTTTGTGCCGTGCAATGGTGGCGGGGATGATCGGGCTGTTCAGCCTTCGTAAGGCGATCAAATAATGAAGCCCGAGCGTGTTATTGGGCTCGTTCAGACGTCCGCCCTCTTCACCGACCCAGTCCCGGATGGCGGCGCTGTAGGCGGCAGGATAATTCATTCCTTCCTCCAGCCGCCGGGCGAGCCGCTGTTGGAAGTCATCCTGCTCTATGTATAGACGTTCCGCCAGACCGGACAGCCAATCGATGCTGCCGCTTTCGCTGCCGAAGCATAGGGAATCCACTACGCCGCAATCGTTCAACACGCGCACGGCGCCGTAAGCGAACCATTCCGCGGCCTGGGAAGAATAGGCGACGGGCAGCTCCAGGACGACATCGGCGCCCATCCGCAAAGCCATCTCCGCCCGCGCCCATTTGTTCACCAGGGCCGGCTCGCCGCGCTGCAGCCAATGACCGCTCATGACGGCTATCGCCGCATCGGCCCCGGTAACGGCTTTGGACTGCTCGAAATGATATACATGTCCGTTGTGCAACGGGTTATACTCAACAATAAGACCGACAGTTTTCAGGAAGCTTCCTCCTTTCTGCAGTTGCTCATCACGGCAGGACCTGCTATGATCGGGTTAAGCGTCAGGCAGGCTGCGGCCCGGTCCGGATCATCCGTTCGAGGCCATCCCGGAGTCCTGCGGCAAACACTATAAACGATTTCGCCGCGCCAGCGTCATTTCGGCCGGGCCGGGAACCGCGATTACTGTATTTTAATATAGCATGGACAGAAAATGTTGACAAAAGATCGGCACTATCGCTATAATTAACTTTGTTTGTTTGGGGTGAATAATGATGCTGCTTCATCTGAAGGACTTGATCGCCAAAGAGAAGTCTGTGCAGATCAAAGAGTCCTTGGATCTGTCCGGCCTGCTGCAGGATCGCGAAGACTTGCGCAGCTTTGGAATGCTCAAGACGGACCTCGAAGCTAGAGGGGAATCCGGCATGGTCGTTGTCTCCGGAGAACTCGCTCTGGACCTGGAGATGGCTTGTTCCCGGTGTCTCGATCCGGTTCGGGAAACGCTGGTCATACCTTTCCGGGAATTGTTCGCGGGATCGGCCGAATTACTGCCGGAGAGCGAGCTGGAGGATGCCCACGTAGTGACCGAAGATAAAGTAGATTTAATCCCTTACTTGGAAGAGGCCGTTGTGCTTGCCCTTCCATATGCCCCGCTGTGCGGAGAAGAATGCCGGGGGCTGTGTCCCGTATGCGGGAGTAACCGGAATACCGAGCCTTGTCAATGCAAGGTGGAGAGAATCGATCCCCGGCTTGCCGGTCTGGCCGATTTTTTCAAATAGTAAAGAACTTATAAGTTCCGGGGTTATTTCAAGCAACAATGAGCAGATTCGTTAGATTGTGCCGTGATTCCTAACGGGCGAATCTAATATAGCCAGATAAACTTGAATTGCCGCGCCAAGGCGGCGATGGTTTATCCCACGTTAAAGGAGGTGGAAATCCATGGCAGTACCTCAGCGGAGAACATCCAAAACCCGTCGTGACAAGCGCCGGACTCACTTTAAATTAGTTGTTCCTGGCATGGTCAAATGCGAAAACTGCGGAGAGCTTAAGGTGGCTCATCGCGTATGCAAAGTTTGCGGAACATACAAAGGCAGAGAAATTATCAAACAATAATCGTTTGAAGTAGTGCTTCATCTTTTCGGGTGGGGTGCTATTTTTTTTGTTTTCGCGCTTCTCTTTTCATTTGGCCCAGAATTATATATACTACAGATTAGCACCAGGTAATAAAATGAAGTAATAACCGGATAGAAACCGGCCGGGTAACTCCGGATAATCATTGAGAAGAAGGCGGTGCGGCACCATAGAACGCATACCTAAACGGCTTCGCCAGCAGCAGCTGATGAAGGCGATTGAAGATAATCCCTTCGTTACGGACGAAGAACTGACCAAGCGGTTTGGGGTCAGCATCCAGACGATCCGGCTGGACCGGCTGGAGCTGGGGATCCCTGAATTAAGGGAGCGCATCAAACTGATGGCCGAACAATCGTATGATCAGGTCCGCTCGTTGCCGCTTCACGAAGTGATCGGAGAAATTATCGATTTGCAGTTGGATAAAAGCGGAATATCGATTTTTGAAATCAGGGAAGAGCATGTCTTCTCCCGGACCAAAATCGCCCGCGGCCATCATATATTCGCGCAGGCGAATTCTTTGGCTGTAGCGGTGATTAACGACGCTATCGCTTTGACGGCCTCCGCGGATATCCGGTTTATCCGTTCGGTGATGCTCGGGGAGAAATGCGTAGCCAAATGCTATGTCCGAACCGTGACGAGGGGGAAGGCGAAAGTAGAAGTGTTTACCTATGTCAATGACGAACTTGTGTTTCAAGGAAACTTCTTAATTTATCATTCGAAGAAAGAGCGCGGCGAAGGAGGCTATCTGAATGCGGATCGCGATTGATGCCATGGGCGGGGATCACGCTCCTCGGGCCACAGTGGAAGGGGCCTTAACGGCTGCCAGAGAATGGAACGACGTGGAGCTCGTTCTCGTCGGACATTCGGAGAAGCTGGAGCCCCTGTTGAAGGACAAGCCCGCCAACCTGTCCGTTCACCATGCGGAAGACGTCATCCTGGCGGATGATGAGCCCGTCAAGGCCGTCCGCAGGAAGAAAGACGCCTCCATGGTCGTCGCCGGCACCCTGGTCAAGCAGAAGCAGGCCGATGCCATGATCTCGGCAGGCAATACGGGAGCGTTGATGGCGACCGGCTTGCTCGTTGTCGGCCGGATCCGCGGGATTGAGCGGCCGGCGCTTGCTCCGATGATCCCGACCATGGATGGGACAGGGGTGCTGGCGCTCGACCTGGGCGCCAATATGGATTCCTCCGCGACCAACTTGCTCCAATACGCCATCATGGGCAGTGTATACCGGAGCAAGGTGCATGGACTGGCTAAGCCGCGGGTAGGTCTGTTGAATGTCGGAACGGAAGAAATGAAGGGCAACGAATTGACCAAGGCCGCCTATCCTTTGCTGGCCGAGGCGCCCATTCATTTTGTCGGCAATGTGGAAGCTCGCGATGTTCTGAATGGAAATTGCGACGTGCTGGTATGTGACGGCTTCGTAGGTAACATATTATTGAAAAGCCTGGAGGGAGCCGCAGGGGCGATTTTTTCCGCGATCAAGGAGGAATTCACCCGCAGCTTCACAACCAAGCTGGCTGCGGCGGTATTGAAGCCGGGCTTGACCCAATTTAAGAAGAAACTCGATTATACGGAGCATGGAGGCGCGCCATTGCTCGGAATTGACGGGCTGGTGCTGAAAAGCCACGGCTCTTCCGACGCCAACGCGATCAAGAACGCAGTCCGCCAGGCGAGAATGGCCCTGCAGAACGATCTGGTCGCTTCCATCTCCTCCGAAATTAGCAGCGGGAAGTGAGTGTATTAGATGAAGTTGACACCGGTTGGCATTATCGGGACGGGCAAATACGTTCCGGAGCGAGTACTTACCAATCAAGATTTGGAGAAGATGGTCGATACGAATGACGAGTGGATTTCCACCCGCACCGGAATTAAGGAAAGAAGGCTGGCGTCGGAGCATGAAGCTTCGTCGGATCTGGCCTTCCAAGCGGCCCAAGTGGCTCTGGAGCAAGCAGGGATAACGGCGGAACAATTAGACCTGATCCTTGTAGCCTCGATCACGCCGGATATGGCGTTCCCTTCGACGGCCTGTATACTCCAGGATCGCCTTGGCGCCAAGAAGGCCGCCGCTTTCGATTTGTCCGCCGCCTGCTCGGGATTTATCTACGGGCTTGCCAACGCCTCCAATTTTATTGCCATGGGCACTTATAAATATGCTCTCGTTGTCGGAGCAGAATGCTTGTCCAAAATTACGGATTATACCGACCGCAATACCTGCATCCTGTTCGGAGACGGCGCGGGAGCGGCTGTGCTAGGTCCGGTCGCTGAAGGAAGAGGCTTCCGTTCGTTCGAGCTTGGAGCCGACGGTTCGGGCGGAGAGCTGCTGAAAATTGCCGGAGGCGGCTCGCGCTGCCCAGCCAGCCCAGCCAGCCTGGAGCAGAAGCAGCACTATATCTATATGGCGGGTAAGGAAGTATTCAAATTTGCGGTCAAAATCATGGGCTCAGCCGCTGAAGAAGCATTGAACAAGGCCGGAATCAGCAAATCGGAAATTGATCTGCTGGTTCCGCATCAAGCGAACATTCGAATCATTCAGGCGGCCCTGAATCGCTTGGAGCTGCCCGAGGATAAATGCATGATCAATTTACAGAAGTATGGGAATGTATCGGCCGCATCGATACCGATCGCCCTCGCTGAAGCGGTGGAGGAAGGACGGGTCAAGGAAGGCGATTGCATCGTTCTCGTCGGTTTCGGCGGCGGATTGACCTGGGGGGCCTCGGTGCTTATCTGGTAATTGCAAGGCGCCGAGAATCAGGAAGTTGGCTGCATAAGGGACCGTCCGGGAAACGGCGGGCGACCGCTTTTGCATGAGAACGTTATGAACTGTGGAAAGGGGACGGACGATGGGGAAATTAGCTTTTGTCTTTCCGGGGCAAGGAGCCCAATCCGTGGGGATGGGGCAGGATGTATATGAATCGAACCCGGACTCCAGGAAAATATTTGATGAAGCGGACGAGGTGCTCGGATTTGATCAGAAGAAGCTGATCTTCGAGGGGCCCGAAGCGGAGCTTAAGAAAACTTATCATACCCAACCCGCGCTGCTTACGACAAGCATCGCTTATTATGAAGCGTTACGCCAGGCTGCTCCCACCCCGGATTATGTGGCGGGACACAGTCTTGGAGAATACAGCGCTCTGGTCGTGGCCGGAGTGCTGTCCTTCGCAGATGCGGTCCGGATCGTCCGGCTGCGCGGAGAATATATGGAATCCGCGGTGCCGGGAGGCCAAGGGGCTATGGCCGCTGTACTGGGTGCCGACCGCGCAGCGTTGGAGAGCTTGTGTGCCCGACTTTCCCGCGAAGCGGGGATAGTGGAGCCCGCGAATGTGAACTGCCCCGGCCAGATCGTTGTATCGGGGAGCAAGGAAGGCGTTCAGGCGGTCATCGAGCACGGGAAGGAAGCGGGGGCCAAGCGCGTTCTGCCGTTGGAGGTCAGCGGTCCGTTCCATTCCTCGCTGATGAAACCGGCGGCCGAGCGCCTTGCGGATACGCTGCGGAATGTTCCGATGAATCCGGCGGGGATTCCCGTCATCGCCAACGTAAGCGCCCAGCCTGTAACCGATCCGGAGGAGATCCGCCGCTTGCTCGTCGAGCAGGTATGCGCTCCTGTTCTCTGGGAGGATAGCATTCGCCGGCTTATCGACGAAGAGGTGGATACGTTCGTCGAATTGGGGTCGGGAACCGTGCTGGCCGGCTTGATCAAGAAAATCGACCGGTCAGTCCGGGTTCTGTCCGTCAACAGCAAAGAGGCGGTTGACCAGGCTCTGGTCGAGCTGTAGTTAACACCCGTCTTTGCTGCAACACCTCAATAGGTAACTAATCGGATTACAATCTGTGAAACAGGAGGGAACTTGATGCTGACAGGAAAAATCGCCCTCGTCACCGGGGCTTCCAGAGGGATCGGCCGGGCCATTGCTCTTCATCTGGCTGAATCCGGGGCGGATGTGGTCGTTAATTATGCGGGCAGCGAGGGCGCTGCCGAAGAGGTGGTTAAGGAGATTACCGCTCTCGGCCGGCGCTCGATGAAAATCAAAGCCGACGTGAAGGATTCCGCCCAGGTCGAAGAAATGGTCAAGCAGGTAGTGGAGGAATTCGGCCGCCTGGATATTCTGGTGAATAATGCCGGAATAACTAGGGATAATCTAATTATGCGTATGAAAGAAGACGAGTTCGACGAAGTCATCGCCACCAATCTCAAGGGAGTGTTCAACTGCCTGAAGGCGGTGACCAGACCGATGATGAAGCAGCGGTCCGGACGGATCATCAACATCTCTTCCGTTGTCGGTTCATTGGGCAACCCGGGACAGGTTAACTACGCCGCGGCCAAGGCCGGTGTCATCGGCATGACCAAGACGGCGGCGAAGGAGCTGGCCTCCCGCGGTATTACAGTCAACGCAATAGCTCCCGGATTTATTGTGACGGATATGACCGACCAGCTGCAGGGAGAGACCCGGGACCAACTGCTGAGGCAGATTCCGCTTGCGAGGCTGGGACAGCCGGAGGAAATTGCCAAGGCGGTCCGTTTTCTGGCCTCCGATGATGCAGCCTACATGACCGGACAGACGCTTCATATCGACGGCGGAATGTACATGTAGCTCTGCCGGGACCGGTGTGCCTGCAACTTTCTCCATCAGTCGGAAGTCAAGTCACGGTTTAGCGGTTACCGCCGGATTGCTTCCTTCTGTTGCTAGGAAATGAAAAGTCTGGGAGACGGCTGCGGTCGTTAAAAGAACCGCTCTGCCGAAAGTCTCATTTCTAGTAAAAGCTTGTTTACGATTCTATGGTAATTTGGTGCTAATTTTCGTATAATACCAAAGAGGAGGTGAGCCGGGATGTCCGATGTTTTGGATCGTGTAAAGCGAATTGTCGTTGATCGCCTTGGGGTGGAGGAATCCGAAGTTACCCCTGAAGCATCTTTTAAAGACGATTTAGGCGCTGATTCCTTAGATGTAGTGGAATTGGTTATGGAGCTGGAAGACGAGTTCGATATGGAGATTTCCGACGAGGATGCGGAGAAGATTACAACCGTGGGAGAAGTTATCGCCTACATAGAATCTAATAAGCAATAAGCCGGTAAGTCCCGTTTGGTCTAGTACAACGGGACTTATCCTGCCTTGCCGCTTCACAGGAAATCAGCCATAAATGTTAAGTATAGAGGTGAAACCATGGCACAGCGGGTGGTTGTAACAGGTTTGGGGATTATGACTTCACTCGGTCATGAGCTCGAAACATTTTGGGATCATTTGATGGCAGGTAAGTCCGGTGTTTCTCTGATCGAGAGCTTCGATGTTAGCGAGTATCCCACGCGCATTGCGGCATCTATTAAAGATTTCAGCCCGGAAGATTATATGGATAAAAGAGATGCGCGCCGCATGGACCGTTTCGTGCAATTTGCACTGGCGGCCAGCCAGAAGGCTTTGCAGGATGCGGATTTAAATATACGAGATCAGACCGATCCGGAACGGGTCGGGGTTATTGTCGGATCGGGAATCGGCGGTTTAACCACTTGGGAGGAGCAGCACAAGATTTTGCTGGAGAAAGGTCCCAAGAGAGTAAGCCCCTTCTTTATCCCGATGATGATTGCCAATATGGCTTCCGGACAAATATCGATGGCCACCGGGGCGAAGGGTCCCAATACGACGGCTGTGACGGCTTGTGCCACGGGAAGCCATTCGATTGGGGATTCGTTCAAGATCATTCAGCGCGGTGACGCGGATGTCATGATTTGCGGCGGCGCGGAAGCGACCATTTCGCCGACCGGCATGGCCGGATTCTGTGCTCTGCGGGCCATGTCAACGCGCAATGACGAGCCGGAGAAGGCAAGCCGGCCCTTCGATAAGGACCGGGATGGTTTTGTCATGGGCGAAGGATCGGGAATTCTCATTCTGGAATCTCTGGAGCATGCTCTGCGGCGCGGCGCGAAAATTTATGCCGAAGTGATCGGCTACGGAATGAGCGGAGACGCTCATCATATGACCGATCCGGATCCGAATGGAGCGGCGCGCTGTATGAAGAAGGCGCTGCAAGATGCCGGATTGACACCTGCAGATGTTGATTATATCAATACTCACGGCACTTCGACGCCGGTTGGTGACATTTCGGAGACGAAGGCCATCAAGGAAGCGTTCGGAGAGCATGCAAGCAAGCTGGCGGTCAGCTCGACCAAATCGATGACCGGGCACCTGTTGGGCGCGGCCGGGGGAGTAGAGGCGGTCATTTGCGGGCTGGCCATCAAGCACGGCATGCTTCCGCCGACGATTAATCTGGATAATCAGGATCCGGAGTGCGATCTCGATTACGTACCCAACACTCCACGCAAAGCCGACGTTAAAATAACGATGTCCAACTCGTTCGGGTTCGGAGGTCATAACGCAACGATTATTTTGAGGAAATACGAAGAATAACCTAACAAAGCAGGTGTTTTCGATGAATCGGGATTTAAAGCAGCTCCAGTCCGCCCTCGGCATCTGTTTTCATAATCCGTCTTTGCTGCGCCAAGCCTTTACCCATTCCTCTTATGTGAATGAGAACCGGGTCGCAGGGAGCAAGGATAATGAACGACTGGAATTTCTGGGGGATGCGGTACTGGAGTTGACGGTTTCGGAATACTTGTATGATACGTTTCCTCATCGGACCGAGGGAGAATTGACCAAGCTCAGAGCTTCTATCGTTTGCGAACCATCTTTGGTCCTGTTTGCCGAACAGCTCGATTTCGGCAGTTACGTGCTGCTCGGCAAAGGGGAAGAGCTGACAGGGGGAAGAACCCGGCCTGCTTTGCTTGCGGATGTCTTCGAATCTTTCGTCGGAGCCCTGTATCTGGATCAAGGCTTGGAAGCGGTCAAAGTGTTTCTTCGCCAGCATGTGTTCCCGAAGCTGTCCGGAGAAGGGAAGCCGCAAATTCTCGACTACAAAACCCAACTGCAGGAACATACACAGCAGCATAATATGGGGCTCCTGGAATATCGGATAGTCGAGGAACGGGGACCGGCGCATGAGAAGGAATTTATCGCGGAAGTGAAGATGGGCGACAAGCTGCTCGGCCAAGGGTGCGGTCGTTCCAAGAAAGAGGCGGAACAGCAAGCCGCCGCACAGGCCTTGCTCAGCTTGAATGTCAAGGTCAGATGAACCGCCGGCAAACCGGCATGCATCGGAGGAGAGCGAACAGGGACGGTCATGGCCGCCGCCTGCTTCGCTCTTTTTCCATGAGAAATGGATAAATCCGGCCATAAATAATCAATATGACCTGTATTTGCTGAAGCAAGTTCCCCTCTTTTATTGCGACAGGTTATGATACAATAGCTTTGAGGTGAGACCATGTTATTAAAGCGGATTGAACTGGCGGGATTCAAATCGTTTGCCGACAAAACCGAATTGGAATTTGTACAAGGAATTACCGCCGTCGTGGGTCCGAACGGAAGCGGAAAGAGCAACATATCCGACGGAATCCGCTGGGTCTTGGGTGAACAGAGCGCCCGATCTCTTCGCGGAGGCAAGATGGAGGACGTGATTTTCGCCGGAAGCGATTCCCGTAAAGCGGTTAATTACGGGGAAGTATCCTTAACCTTGGACAATTCCGACAATGCTCTCGGGCTTGATTTCAGCGAGGTGACCGTCACCCGTCGGGTGCACCGAAGCGGGGAGAGCGAGTATCTCATCAATAAACAACCATGCCGCCTGAAAGATATTACCGAGCTTTTCATGGATACGGGAATCGGTAAGGAAGCTTATTCGATTATCGGGCAGGGGCGGATTGAAGAAATATTAAGCACGAAATCCGAGGACCGAAGAGGGATATTTGAGGAAGCGTCAGGGATTGTTAAGTATAAGACCCGTAAGAAGGACGCGGAAAAGAAGCTGGACGAAACCGAGCAGAACCTGCTTCGCATTCATGATCTGGTCTCCGAGCTGGAGGATCAGATCGGGCCTCTGCAGGAGCAGGCCGAGAAGGCTAAGCAGTATAAGCGGTTAAGGGAAGAGCTGAAGCAGAGCGAAATTTCCGTTTATGTGTATCAAATAGATAACATCCACCAGAGCTGGTCCGAGACACAGCAGAAGCTGGACGAGCTGCGGGCTCAGCAGATGGAATTGGCCGGGGTGGTTCACCAGCATGACGCCTTCCTGGAGAAGCACCGTTGGGAGACAGGGAGACTGGATCAGGAGCTGCAGGAGCTGCAGGCTAAGCTGCTGCAAATTAGCGAAGACTCCGAAAAGTGCGAGGGCCATGGAGAAGTATTAAAAGAGCGCAGGAAGAATACGATCGGCAATCGGGCGCAGTTGGAGCAGACGATCCGGCACCAAGCGGAGCGGCTCGCCGAAAAGCAGGAAGAGCTTAAGCAAACCAAGGATAAGATTGTTGAAATCTCCCAGCAGCTCGAGGATTGCCGTGACCGGTTGGCTTCGGAGGAAGAGAGGCTTCTGGGGGTTGAAGGAGGCATCAGCAGCGAAACCGAGGAAGAGCTGAAGGCGGAGCTGTTGGAGACGTTAAACCGTATGGCCCAGAGCCGTAACGAAATCCGCTATGCCGAGCAGCAGTTGGAAACTATACAGCGCCGGGCGGAACGGCTCGAGAACGAAAAGGCGAAATGGACGGAGGAGAGGGAGCGGCTCGTCGAACGCAAAGCGGAGCTTGAACAGAAGCTTGCCGCGGCCGGGGAGCAGCTTGCCGATATCCGCCAGCAATACAGTACGAAGCTCGAAAGCTTGAGGACGAAGACCAGTCTGCTGGAGCAGACTCAGGCGACCGTCCGCAAGTGGGAGCAGAAGCTTGACTCCATCGTGTCCCGGAGAGATACGATGAAAGAGATGCAGAACGACTATGACGGTTTTATGCATGGGGTCAAGGAAGTGCTGAAGGCGACCAAGCGGCCTGGCGGTTTGCGCGGGATTCATGGCGCCGTTGCGGAGCTGATCCAGGTTCCGGCGGAAGTGGAGCTTGCTGTAGAGACGGCGCTTGGCGGTGCGCTTCAACACATTGTCGTGGAGAATGAGGCTAACGGCCGCGAGGCCATCTCTTTCCTGAAACAAAGGCAGTTGGGAAGGGCAACCTTCCTGCCGCTGGACGTCATCCGCGGCAGAACAATCGGGGAATCGGACCGCAAATCCGTACAGAGTACCGATGGCTTCGTCGGCATTGCCGCCGATTTGATTCGTTATGACCCGAAGTATACGTCGATCGTAACCAGCCTGCTCGGCCATGTCATCATCGCCCAGACTCTGGAGCAGGCTAACCGGATCGCGGCCCGCTGTCAATACCGTTACCGGGTAGTGACGCTGGAAGGCGATATCGTTAACCCGGGAGGCTCGATGACGGGAGGCAGCCAGCATAAGAAATCGACAAGCTTACTCGGGCGGCAGCGCCAGATAGAGGAGCTGGAGAAGGAAATCGCCCAATCGCAAAGCCAACTGTCGCTGCTGGTCGGCAAATCCGGGCAATTGAAGGCGGAGCTGGCTTCCGAGAACGAGCAGTTGGAAGTTCTTCGCGAGCAGGGCGAGCAGAAGCGGATCGAAGAGCAGCAGTATGCCGCCGAGCTTGCTCCATTGACCAACGAAGCGAAGAAAATGGAGGAGCATTACACCCTCTATACACAGGACAAGCAGGCTTTGACCGAGGAGCGGGAGCAATTCGAGACTCGCAGAAGGGAAGCGGAGGAGCTGCTCGAGGAGCTTGCCCGGAGAGAGCAGGAACTGCAAGAGGCTATCCGGAAAGCCGAGCTTGCGCGTAAAGCGAGCGAATCGGCCAAGGAAGAGCTGCTGGGCCAATTAACCGAGCTTAAGGTACAGGCGGCTTCCCTGTCCCAGGAGAAGCAGTCTCTGGTGGAACAGTATCGGAGGCTGGAAGGAGATTTCAAGTTATCGCAGAGCGAGCAGGAACAGAACCAGCATCTGCTCCTGCAGATGGACAAGGATCTGAGCGAGATTGAAGACCAAAGCGTTAAGCAGGTGGAGCAGCTCAATCAGCTGAAGATTCAGAAGCAGGAGTGCCTGGAGACGATCGAGTTCAAACGGGCGGAACGGGCCAACTGGATTCAACAACTGGAGCAGGAGGAAAGCAAAACAAGAGAGCAGAGGAACGAACTGAAGCGGGTGGAGGAACAGCTTCATCAAACCGAGGTTCGGGCCAATCGGCTGGATGTGGAGCTTGACAATCTGCTCAAGAAGTTGTCCGAGGACTATGAAATCGGTTATGAGCTGGCCAAGGAACGTTATCCTCTTCCCGATAACATTGAAGAAGTTCAGCATACGGTTAAAGAGCTGAAGCGGTCCATCTCGGGGCTCGGCGAGGTCAATCTGGGAGCGATCGAAGAATTCAGCCGGGTCAGTGAACGTTTCGAGTTTCTTAGCGAGCAGAAAGGGGACCTGATGGAAGCGAAGGCTACGCTCTACCAGGTCATCAAGGAGATGGACGAGGAAATGTCGCGCCGTTTCCGCAGTACGTTCGAAGCGATCCGTTCGCATTTCGTCGTTGTGTTCGCCAAGCTGTTCGGCGGAGGCCGGGCGGATCTCATCCTGTCGGAGCCGGGAAACCCGCTTGCGACCGGAATTGAAATCGTTGCCCAGCCCCCGGGCAAGAAGCTGCAGAATCTCCAGCTCTTGTCCGGCGGAGAGAGGGCGTTGACCGCCATTGCCCTGTTATTTGCTATATTGCGCGTAAAGCCGGTTCCGTTCTGTGTTCTTGATGAGGTGGAGGCCGCGCTGGACGAAGCGAATGTATCCCGGTTTGCGGAATATTTGCGGGAATTCTCCAACGAAACCCAGTTTATCGTCGTCACACACCGGAAAGGAACGATGGAAGAAGCCGACGTTCTGTATGGAGTCACGATGGAAGAGGGCGGAGTTTCCAAGCTGGTTTCCGTTAAGCTGGAGGAAGATGAGGCCGTTTCGGCCTAAAGGTGAGTACAAGTCCGAACTGGAGGAAATTCAATGAGTTTTTTCAAGAAACTAAAAGAAAGCATTTCTAGCAAAACTGAAGCGGTGACCAATAAATTTAAGGAAGGCCTGGCCAAAACGAGGAACGCTTTCGTTGAGAAAGTGGAGGATTTAATTCTTCGCCGCAAGAAAATTGACGAAGAATTTTATGAAGAGCTGGAGGAAATTCTGATCGGTGCGGATGTGGGCGTCAATACGGTGATGGAGCTGATTGACGATCTGCGGGCGGAGGTTCGCAAGCAGAAGATTGAAGATGCCGCCGAGCTGAAGCCTATACTTTCGGAGAAATTGGTCAAGCTTCTTAAAGGGGACGAGAACAACTCGCTAAGAGTGTCTGACAATGGGTTAACGGTCTACCTGTTTGTCGGCGTGAACGGTGTCGGCAAGACGACCACGATCGGCAAGCTGGCACATCGCTTTAAGCAGCAGGGCAAGAAGGTGCTTCTCGCCGCCGGGGATACGTTCCGGGCGGGAGCGATTGAGCAGCTGGAGGTGTGGGGCCAGCGGGTCGGAGTCGATGTGATTAAGCAGCAAGCCGGCTCGGACCCGGCGGCAGTCATGTTCGATGCCGTACAGGCGGCCAAAACGCGGGGAGTCGATATTCTGCTGTGCGACACGGCGGGCCGCTTGCAGAACAAAGTCAATTTAATGGAAGAACTGAATAAAATTTACCGGGTCATCAACCGGGAAGTGCCTGACGCTCCTCACGAAGTGCTGCTGGTGCTGGATGCCACGACCGGACAGAATGCGCTTAGCCAAGCGAAATTATTCGGGGATAAGACCGGCCTGACGGGCCTTGTGCTGACGAAGCTCGACGGTACGGCGAAGGGCGGAATTGTAGTGGCCATTCGTCAAGAAATGAACATTCCGGTTAAACTGGTCGGCCTCGGGGAAAAAATGGACGATCTGGAGCCGTTCGATTCCGAACAGTTCGTGCATGCCTTATTCGCCGGCTTAATCACGGAAGAAACTGTAGAGGAAGAAACCCAAGCTTGAACATGGACTTGGAAATCGCCGTTCCCAATAAGGGGCGGCGATTTTTTTTAGCCTATATCTTTCACCTACAGTATAGCTGTAGTTTTTCAGGTTGTTGAAAACATTGAATAGCCAAATGGCCTGTGATTATGAAGGGCCCGCCTTTGCAACCGGATTCTATATGTTCCGTATAATAAGGTAACCAAGTAATGGGAGACGGAAAGGGGGAGGCGAGATGTTCTACAGAGGCCGGGTTCGTCCAAGCAGGCCCGCATCTTTACTTGGCATGATTGTCGGAATTGTTTTCGTGATTATCGGATTTACGATGGTTATGCCTACGGGGGGAATATTTGGAGTGCTATGGACGGTCATTGCGATAGCCATTACCGGGTACCACGGTTATAATTTGTTTTCCAGCCAGGGAGCCGCGGAATGGGAAGTGGATGTCAGACCGGACAGGCCGCTGAACCGCAGTATGGAGGAAGCAGGCGTTGATTTTGAAGAAAAGCTGAGGAAGCTGGAGAGATTGCGGAGAGAAGGGCTGATCACCGAAGAGGAGTTCAAGCAGAAGCGCGATGAGGTTATGCGCGATAAATGGTAAAGATGATTTGAAGGACCGTTGAAACGGTCCTATTTTTAAATAAATGTATAAGTTATACTTTACCTGTTCTTGTATTTCATTGGTGAACGCGCCTGTCCAAAGGACAGTGATAGCCGCTTATCCTTTCGCCAGGAATATTAGGATCTGCGTTTCATCCTCGATATGCTCCGTTAGGAGCTTTTTTTAATTCCGGGGCTCCCCGCTAAGTACCCGGAATAAGCTTCGAAGTGGTTTTTACAGGGCTCCATGGATGTCCGTTTCCATTTTGCTTGTCTTGTCATATTCTATCATATTCATGCACGGTAATCGCTGTAAAGCATAGAAGAGGCCATAAGGAGGAGATCTGATGTCCGCAGGGGTGACCGTATGGTTTACCGGACTATCGGGAGCGGGCAAAACTACGCTATGCGGGCTTGTAAAAGCCGGATTGATTGCTGCGGGTGCCCGGGTCGAGGTTCTGGATGGAGATGACGTGCGCAGGCATCTGGCTCCGGATTTAGGCTTTTCCAGAGAGGATCGGATGAAAAATATAGAGAGAGCGGCGTTCGTCGCCCGGCTTCTATCTCGAAACGGAGTGATTGTGCTGGCTTCTTTCATCACTCCTTATCAGTCTATGCGAAATTACTTGCGGCAAGAGCTTGACCCCTATATTGAAGTTTATGTCCGCTGTTCGTTGAAGGAATGCATCCGCAGAGATGTTAAAGGGCTTTACCGCAAGGCGCTGAGGGGGGAGGTGCCTCGATTTACCGGCATCTCGGATGAATATGAGGAGCCGGTAAATCCGGATGTCACAGTGGATACCGAACAATGCAGCAAGGAGGAAGGGGCACGGCTGATCCTGGATTTTTTGAGGAGACGGTCCTTTATATAACAGTTCTCTCCGGCATCGATATGTAATCGGAAATAAAGGCGGCAAGCCGCTTGGAACGGGAGGAGGACAGGATGGAAGAGAAGGAAAAGCCAATTTTGCTATACATGCATATTCCCAAAACAGCCGGGACGACCATGTATACTATTCTGCTAAACCAGTACAGGGCCGAGGAACTGTTAACCTTTTATTATCAATGGGATGATTATGTCCGGGCTGCAAGTCAATTGCCGGACATGATTAGGGGTTCCCATTCGCAGGTGAAATGTATATTTGGACATTTTTTTTTCGGTCTTCATGCCTATATTCCGAAGCCGGCGATTTATGCCACCATGCTCAGAGAACCGGTGGAGCAGGTGCTTTCCCTGTACTATTATATTAGAAGGGTCCCTGAGCATCCGCTGCATTCGCAAGTCGTTCAAATGAGCCTGGAGGATTATTTAACGAACAATAAGACCTATTTCGCCAGTTGGAATCCGCAAGCATCCCAGCTCGCCAACCCCTTTATACCCGATTTGGATAAGGCTATAACCCATCTGGACACTTTCTATGCGTTTGTTGGAATTACGGAAATGTTTAACGAAAGCCTGTTTCTGATGAACCGTTTATTCGATTGGAAGCAGTCTTCTTACCAATACTGGAACGTCACGGAGAAGAGACCGCAGCAGCAAAATATCCCGCCGGAGCTTATCCAATTGATTCGCGAAAAAACGAAATTGGACGGCGGGCTATATCATTATGCAAAGCTTCGGCTGGAGCAGAAGCTGGCGGCCTTGACTCCGGAGGAAATGAAGGAACTGCAAATTTTCAAGGAACAATTGGAGAATAGGAAAAAGACCTAATAATACCAGTAGATCCATAAAATTCACATTTATAGATATGTGGAAAATATTTCACGGTATGCATAATTACGTGATGTGTAGCGCATACATTACCGTTTGCCAAATTCTGTGGATGTTCATTCCAATACGAGTATGGTAGCCTCCTTAATGCCAAAACTTATCGGTTATGAAAGATAAGTACGGGGGATGTTTTTTGCGGAAAAAGCTTATATCGTCTTCCGCTTGGGGTGAAGCGTCGACAGACGCGGGGTTGTATCCTCAATCCTAACCCGACAGCTAACCTCGTCGGCAGTACTTAAAGGAGAACCTTGTCTATGAATCGATTGATTTCCAAAGTCCCGTTCCGAATCATTGCCGTGATCACCGTTGCTATCAGTTTGGCTACGACCGTATCCGCCGCCTCCCTGAAATGGAACGAAACCGAAGCCCATGGAACGGATCCTCGGGAGATGAAGTTCGCACAGTGGGTTAAAGCGCCGCAGCCTGTTCCTGCGGAGCAGCAGGCGGATCAACCGCAGGGGGATGCTTTAGCGGCTGCAGCACCCGAAGCGCCGGCTCAGGAGGAAGCTCCGCCCGTTCAGCAGAGTTCGCCCGCTCCCGCTGTCCATGCCCAGCCTTTGGCCGCATCCACTCCTAAAGCCAAAGCGGACAAACCGAAGCAGGAGGAGAGCAAATCGGCTCCGGCGATGCGCGCTGTACCGGTGAAAGCAAACGTCATCGTTACTCCGACCGGGCAAACCTTAACATATAAGAAAGCAATTCCTGCGGTAGCGTCTGCCTATACGGCATCGGCCGAGGAAAACGGAGGCTACGCAGGACGTGATTATTTCGGAAATCCTCTGAAGGTCGGTAGTATTGCAGTGGATCCTGCCGTCATCCCGCTGGGGTCGAAGGTCTTTATTACCGGCTATTCCTATGACGGGCTTCCGGCAGGAGGAATGGTAGCTACAGCTACCGATATAGGCGGTGCGATCAAAGGAAACCGGGTGGATGTTTTCGTTCCCGATTCCCGGCAGCAGGCGATGAAATTCGGCAAACAAAATGTGCAAATCTACATTCTGGATTAAGTAAACAGCAGCCGGAGTCCCTCTTCTTCCGGCTGCTGTTTCTATAGCTCCTGTACATATCATTCAAACGATTGGTTAACCGATGGAAAACCCGCACTATTTGCTCTTGGACATGTTCAGCAGCTGGGGAATCGTAACAAGCTCATAACCGTCCGCCTGCAGCTTCTCGATAATTCCGGGAAGGGCCTCGATAGTTCCCGATAGGTTCTGGCCGTCGCCTCCTGCGGAATGCTGAAGGATAATAGCTCCCGCATGCGCATGATTAAGAATATTGGCGGAAACCTGCTTCGCGTCAAGCCCTTTCCAATCCAACGAATCTACATCCCAATTGACGATCAGAAATTGATTCTTAATCGCCCATTGAAGCTGTTCTTCATTTATCGCTCCGTAAGGAGGGCGTATATATTTCGGTTCATAGCCGATCAGACGGCTGAGAATGTTCTGGGTCCGATTGATTTGCTGTTCAAAGACGGTGACCGGCAGCTTGGGAAAATTCGGGTGATTGTAGGAGTGGTTTCCTATGACATGCCCTTCCTTAGCAATTCGTTTCACGACTGCCGGATTGGCCTCCGCCCGATAGCCGACCAGAAAGAAGGTGGCTTTGACATTGTACTTCTTTAGAACATCCAATACTTGCGGAGTGAATCTTTGGTCCGGTCCGTCGTCGAAGGTCAGAGCGACCTTCTTTCCTTTGGAAGAGCCCTTGAGCCGAAAGGAATCGGGATATTTAGCCCTTAATTCGGACAAGGTCAGTTGAGATGACGTGCCCGAGGATTGTCGGGTCGTTTTTTTCCCGGCCGCGACTTCACCGGACTGCTTGGGCAAAGGCTTGGGCTTGCTTAATTTAGCTTTCTCCTTATGCTTGTCCGGCTCAGACGGTTGAGGAGCCTGCGCTGCAGGAACGGGAGGCTGCTCCCGGACAGACGGCGATGCTTTCGGTTCAGCCGGTGAACGGTTCTCCTTGCCGCCGGTTGAAGGCTTCGGCGGTTCTGTTGCGGGCGGAGCGGGATCTGCCTGTTTCTCCGGAACGGGAGAGGCTGCGGGCAGTTTAGGAAGAACGGCCTGCTCTTGTGTCCGTTCAGAGTTCTGTTCGACTTTGGACAGGAGCGAATCCGTCGTATCCGGTCCGAATGGCTGCGAGCTGTTATCTTTTTCCCTGCCGATACCGCATCCGTAAACAACGATGAGCAGCAAGCTGAGTGCAATTAGATACAGATGGCGGCGTTTCATAGTTTCTTCCCTCCGATATTTTTCATATTCTATTATTTTGTTATGACCAGGGGGATTTATCCGTTAAATCATAAATTGGCAAAAGAATACAGCCGGAAGGATCGGTAAACCGAATTCCACACGGAAACTGAGCTGAAGGATGCCGCCACGATCGACGGCTGCGGACGATTCAGGTATCGGATGCAGAATGGTATGGCTGTCAAGGTTATTCGCTTGACAACAATAAACGGGTCGGTTACAATAAGCAAAGTGTGTAAAGTGTTTTTCCTTGACGGGGGTGGAAGCCATGCCCGAGCATCCGATGCTGGAGAAGACAAACCGGATCAACCTGTTGTTTGATTTTTATTCGGAGCTTCTGACGGAGAAGCAGAGAACATTTCTGTCCTGTTATTTCCACGACGATTATTCGCTTGGAGAGATTGCTTCCGAATTTTCTATCAGCAGGCAAGCGGTATATGAGCATATCAAGCGAGCAGAGCTGATGCTGGAAGAGTACGAGCGGAAGCTGCGGCTTCTGGCGAAGCATGAGCAGCGGACGGATTGCCTGAACCGTCTGGAAGACCTTCTGGGCGAGGCGAGCCCCGATCTTCGGAGCAAGGCGGCACCTTTGTTGGAGAAGATGCGTCTTGTCGACTGATCATGTAATATTGGATATTAAGAGTAGTTAAAAACATAGATTCGAGCGGTATAAGGTCAGGAGGTGGCGTAAATGGCATTTGAAGGGTTAACTACCAGGCTTCAGAATGTGTTCGGTAAGCTGAGAGGCAAGGGGAAGCTGTCGGAAGACGATGTAAATGAGGCACTGCGCGAGGTACGGCTGGCGCTTCTGGAGGCCGATGTCAACTTCAAGGTCGTTAAGGAGTTTATCGCCAAAATTAAGGAACGGGCCGTGGGACAAGAAGTGCTCAAGAGCTTTACGCCCGGAATGGTCGTTGTTGAAATCGTCAATAAAGAGCTGACCGAGCTGATGGGCGGAACCCAGAGCAAACTGGCCAAGGCGAATAAGCCGCCGACCGTCATCATGATGGCCGGACTGCAGGGGGCCGGGAAGACGACGACAACCGGGAAGCTGGCGAAGCTTCTGCAGAAGCAGAATCACCGTCCGCTGTTGGTAGCTTGTGATATTTACCGTCCCGCCGCCATTAAACAGCTTCAGGTATTGGGAGACCAGATCAAGGCTCCGGTATTTACGATGGGGGACCAGGTCAGCCCGGTGGAGATCGCCAAATCGGCGCTCGCTCATGCCAAGGAGAACGGCAACGACTACGTCCTGATCGATACGGCCGGACGTCTGCACATCGACGAACAATTAATGGACGAGCTGAAGCAGATTGTGGCGGAGGTTCAGCCGCATGAGATTCTGCTGGTCGTTGACGCCATGACCGGCCAGGATGCGGTGAATGTAGCAGAGAGCTTCCACAAGCAGTTGGAATTGACCGGCGTTGTTCTGTCCAAGCTTGACGGGGATACCCGCGGCGGGGCGGCCATTTCCGTTAAAGCGGTAACGGGATGCCCGATCAAATTCGCCGCATTGGGCGAGAAGATCGATGCTCTGGAGCCTTTCCATCCGGACCGGATGGCCTCGAGGATTTTGGGAATGGGCGATATGCTCACACTGATCGAGAAGGCCCGGTCCAGCATTGATGAAGAGAAAGCGAAAGAAATGGAGAAGAAGCTCCGCAATGCGGAGTTTACCTTCGAAGATTTTCTGGAGCAGATGGAGCAGATGAAGAAGCTCGGACCTTTGGACCAGCTTCTTGAAATGATACCCGGAATGAACAAAATGAAGGGTATGAAGGATTTCAAGATCGATGATAAAAAAATGGCCCGCACACTCGCGATCGTCAAATCGATGACGACCGAAGAGAAGCGTAAACCGGAATTGCTTAATGCCAGCCGGCGCAAAAGAATTGCTCTCGGCAGCGGAAACTCCATTCAGGAGGTTAACCGGTTAATTAAGCAATTTGAAGATATGCGCAAGATGATGAAGCAATTTTCCGGCATGATGGGAGGCAAGGGCGGCAAAGGCTTGAAAGGGAAATTGGGTAAAGGCTTCAAGTTCCCCTTCGGTTGAATAACCGCCGGCGCAGCCCGGAAATCTTGTAAGGAGGTGAATTGATCCATGGCAGTTCGTATTCGTTTGAAGCGGATGGGTGCTCACAAAGCTCCTTTTTACCGTTTGGTTGTTTCCGACTCTCGCTCTCCTCGTGATGGCCGTTTTATCGAAGAGATCGGTACTTACAACCCTCTGACTCAACCTGCAGACGTTAAGATTGACGAAGAGAAAGCATTGAAATGGCTCCAGAACGGGGCACAAGCTTCCGATACCGTTCGCAGCTTGTTCAGCAAAGCTGGTATTATGACCAAATTCCACGAGCTTCGGCATCAAAAATAATTCCGTCTGTTCGGAGGGTTATCATGAGGGATCTGATATCCGTCATAGCTAAAGCACTGGTCGATCATCCGGAAGAAGTTCAGGTGAATGTGGTGGAACAAGAGCATGCGACCGTTTATGAGCTTACGGTTCATCCTTCCGATGTCGGCAAGGTGATCGGCAAGCAGGGGCGCATTGCCAAAGCGCTGCGGACCGTAGTAACATCGGCAGCAGTTAAAGAGAATAAGCGCGTTTCGGTGGAGATTGTCTCCTGACGGAAGCGAACGGATTAAAGGGGTAGGGTCACCTAGCCCTTTTCCCGTATCTTCTTAATCCAATATTACGGAGGTCATTCATGAGTGGAAAATTGTTTAACGTGGGAAAAATCATTAATACACATGGCATTCGGGGAGAATTGAAAGTCGTCCCCCAAACCGATTTTCCCGACATTCGTTTTCGCAAGGGAAGCCGATTGGTGCTCACCGATGCAGAGATGACAACACGGGTGCCTGTCATTGTCGAATCCGGGCGTCCTCAGAAAAACGTCTATCTCGTTAAATTTTCCGGTCTGGATGATATTAATCAAGTGGAGAAATATAAAGGTTGGATGCTCAAAGTAACGGAAGAGGATCTGGTTGAGCTCGAAGAAGGCGAATATTATTATCATCAAATCATCGGATGCACGGTTCAGACGGAGGAAGGGGAGGTTTTGGGAACGATAGGTGAAATCTTGTCTCCCGGAGCCAACGATGTGTGGGTGGTAAACCGTCCCCAAGGCAAACCGGTCCTGGTGCCCGTTATTGATGATGTCTTGATAAATGTCGATGTGGCCGGCAAGCGGGTCACGATCCGTGTAATGGAAGGTATGATGGATTAGAATGAATATAGATGTTCTGACGTTGTTTCCGGAAATGTTCGAGGGCGTATTCGGGTCAAGCATACTGGGCAAAGCCCGGGAGAAGGGGATTGTCTCCTTCCGGACGATCAATTTCCGCGATTATGCCAACAACAAGCATAATACGGTGGATGACTACCCCTACGGCGGCGGGGGAGGAATGGTGCTGAAGCCGGAGCCTATCTTTGCCGCTGTGGAAGAACGGATGGCCGGATTGCAATCCCAGCCGCGTGTCATTCTGATGTGTCCTCAAGGGGAGACGTTTACCCAGCGTAAAGCGGAGGAGCTGGCGGCCGAAGAGCATCTTATTTTTATTTGCGGCCATTATGAGGGTTATGACGAAAGAATTCGCCGCTATTTGGTCACCGATGAGCTGTCCATAGGCGATTATGTGCTGACCGGCGGAGAGATTCCGGCCATGGCCGTCATTGACTGTGTGACTCGGCTTCTCCCAGGGGTGCTCGGGAATGAAAGCTCTGCCGTAACCGATTCTTTCAGTACGGGATTACTGGAATATCCTCATTACACGAGGCCTGCCAAGTTTAGAGATTGGGAGGTTCCGGAAGTCCTGCTCTCCGGGCATCACGGAAACATTGACAAGTGGCGGAGACAGCAGTCTCTGCACCGGACCTTTCTGCGCCGTCCTGAATTGCTGGACAACATTCCCCTTACCAAGGAGGAAAAAGGATGGATAAAGGAGTGGGAAGCGAGCCGCGAATAAGGCAGCCGCCCCGTACGGAAAGCTGCGAGGCTTGACTTCCAAGGAGCTTTCTGTCCCATCCGAAATAGGGTCTTCGTTAAAAAAGTCCCATAAGCCCCAGGGGAAAAGAACCCCGGACGGCTGCATACCATGTACTTCCTCGGATTTGCCGGAGGCAAGTAGATGGTTTTTTTGTATGGATTAGGCTTTTTTTGGTGATGCATTTTCCGGTATTAGGAGGTCGCTTTTAAGGACTTTGTTCTTATATACTTAAATAAAAGCATTTCTAATAAAGTTGGCAATAAAAATTAATATAAAGTCATTGCAGTATTTTAATTATCGGATATTATATAAGGAGGAGGTATTTTTCAAATAGTTATGATTCGGTGGAATAAATTTCCATCTGATCAACTGGAACCAATAAGTAATCGGTTTCAGAACAACTAGAACATGGCCTAAATAAAAAGGGGGAAACAGTGTTGGTATTAAAAAAGGGAAAATGGCTCGTAATGTTGCTTGCACTCGTCATGCTTGTTAGCGCTTGCGGCGGCGGTGGCGGAGGAGAAGGTTCTTCGAAACCGGGAGACGGGGACAAGGGAGCGGCAGCCGGTGAGAAAAAGATAACGTTTTGGACGATTTCGCTAAGCCCGACCTTCGATGACTACATCAATGGGGTTATCAAAGCATTCGAGGAACAAAATCCGGGAGTCAAGGTTGAATGGCAGGATATTCCGTTCGATAATGTGGAACAAAGAACGCTTACTGCAGCCGCTTCCGGGCAGCTCGCAGACGTGTTGAACCTGAATACCGACTACTTGAAGAAGCTGTCTGCACTCGGCGCAGTAGCCAATATTGACGAGCTTCTGCCGGATGCGAAGAAAGATTTCTTCGAAGGAGTATGGACTTCAGGACAATTCGAAGGAGTAACGTATGCTCTGCCATGGTATCTCTCCAATTCCGTAATTCTTTACAACAAGGATCTGTTGGCCAAGGCCGGGTTTGATCATCCGCCGGCAACGGAAGAGGAAGCCTGGGAAATGTCTTCTGCCATTAAAGAAGTGACCGGGTTCTACGGGCACTCGATTAAAGATATTCATCTCTATCTGCCCAGATACGGCATTAACATCGTAAGCGACGATTTCAAATCGGCCGCCTTCAACAAGCCGGAGACGGTAGAGATTTTCAAGAAATTTAAAGAAAGATATGACGCGGGATTAATTCCTGAAGAAATTTTGTTAGGGCAAGCTAAAGTTCAGGAATGGTACGCCCAGGAAAAATTAGCTTTCTGGCAAACCGGACCACAATTGTTCCGTCAAATCAATGACTTGTCTCCGGAAGTATATAATAAATCCGCAGCGGCTACCAACCTGGTAGGCTCCACAGGACAATCCCACGTTGCCATTATGAATATTGCGGTTTCCGAGAAGAGCAAGCATAAGGAAGAAGCGGCCAAGTTTGCCCAATTTATTACGAATGCGGAGAACCAGCTGGCCTTCGCCAAAATTGTCGCTATTCTTCCTTCCGTTAAAGAAGCGGCTAAAGATCCGTTCTTCACTGAGGGAGAGAACTCTGAAGAACCATCGGAAAGAGGCAGATTCCTTGCAGCGCAGCAGCTTGAAAAATCTGTAGATATGCTGGCGCCTGTAGAAAATGTAAGCCAGATTAACAAAACGATCAATGAAGAGTTCCACAGAGTATTGCTGGAAGGAAAAGATCCCGCTCAAGCAGTGGCGGATGCAGAGGCCGAAGTGAACCGTTTGTTAAACCAATAAGAGCAGTTTTGTTCATCTAGCTGTGCCAAGCACAGCTAGATGAATCTTTTCCGGAGGTGTCCTAATGTACAAAACAAGACATGCATGGTTTTTCTTATCGCCAACTTTAATATTGTTGTTCACCTTCAGCCTACTGCCCGCTGTTGTAGCCTTTTTCTTAAGTTTTACCACTTATAATATTTTTCAGCCGACCCAATGGGTAGGGGTGGATAACTATATCGCCGCCTTCAAAGACCCTAATTTCTGGAACGCGATGAAGAACACGTTTTACTATTGGATTTTAGTAACACCGGCTTTGATTATCTTTCCGATTTTTGTCGCAATCCTGGTCAATCAGGCATTGATCGGAATTAAAATATACCGGCTGGTTTTCTATTTCCCTGTTCTGGTCTCGGTAGTCGTTACCGCATTTCTGTGGCAATGGATGTTCCAAAGCGATGGTATCTTTAACTATATTTTGAGCCTGTTCGGGTTAGAACCTGTGAAATGGCTGACCAGCAAAAACATGGTTATGCCCAGTCTGGCTATTGTGACTATCTGGCAAGGGCTCGGATACTATATGCTGTTTTATTTAGCCGGTCTGCAATCCGTTTCCCAAGATTTGTACGAAGCGGCGGAATTGGACGGAGCCGGATTCTTTCGCAAGCATTTTTCCATTACTCTGCCTCTGCTGCGGCCGATTATTTTCTTCGTTGCGGTCATGTCTACGATGTCCGCCTTTAAAGAATTTACGCTGATGCTGACCATGACTGAGGGCGGCCCGCTCAAAGCCTCCACCACAGTCGTTTATATGGTGTTCGAGAAAGCGTTTGTCAACTTGGAAATGGGTTACGCCAGTGCGATCTCTTTCATCCTGTTTGCTGTCATCCTGATCTTGTCCATCATTAACAGAAGCTTGATAGAGAAGGAGGATTGATCCGTCATGGCCAAACCTAAAATTTCCAAACGCAGATTTATTCATACCCTGGTTTCATATTTTTTTCTCACTTTGCTGGCTATTATTACGATCGTTCCTTTCCTGTGGACGCTCTCGACTTCGCTGAAAGGGCAGAACGAAACCATTTTTTCTATGCCGCCTAAGCTGATTCCCGAGAACTTCACCTTTGAAAATTACTTGACCGTGTGGAATTCCCTTCCCATCCCTCTATATTTATGGAACAGTATCGTTCTGGCATTCTTCGGGGTTCTGCTTCCGCTGATTTTCTGTTCCTTGGCTGCGTTTCCGCTAGCCAGAATGAGGTTTAAAGGCAGGAACTTCATCTTTCTGATAATTATCGCCACGATGATGATTCCCGGAGAAGTGACGATGATTCCGGTTTACCTCATTCTGAATAAGCTGAACCTGATTGGAAGCTTTGCGGGAGTCATTATACCGGGAGCGGTATCCGCCTTCGGAATTTTCCTGATGAGGCAGGCCTTTCTTGGGATTCCGAAAGAAATTGAAGAATCCGCAATTATGGACGGAGCCAGTGTATGGCGGATCTGGATGTCCGTCCTGATGCCGATGGTGCTGCCAATGATGGCAACTCTCGGGATATTGAGCTTCATTGGCTCCTGGAACAACTTCTTGTGGCCATATCTGGTTCTTGAAAATGATAAGCTCTATCCGCTGACGATCGGACTTTATAAATTGAAGGGAACGTTCGTAACCAATACCCGTCTGGTTGCTGCCGGAACGATGGTTGCTTTGATTCCTATCCTGGCCGTATTCGTCTTCTTCCAAAGGTACTTTATTCAAGGAGCTTATTCCAGCGCGGTTAAAGGCTGACCAAGCGAGCGCGGGAAGATGAGGAAGTGCTTTCTTTAAACGGGACCGCCTCGATTTCAGCTTCCGCACCGATTCTAATTCTATTTGACTGCAATACACTTCATTGTGTTGAATTCTGTGGTTGGATATGGTAGAATATCTTCTGTTGTGGTTTTCTTTATCAAGATGGTCCTCTACCGCGTAACGGCATTAATCAGAAAATAAGTTGCGGTATGAACATCTGTGTGGAAGGAGGAGTTTAGATGAATATTATTCAGGAAATTACGAAAGAACAGCTGCGCACAGACATTCCAAGTTTCCGTCCTGGGGATACGCTGAAGGTATACGTTAAAGTTATCGAGGGTTCCCGCGAACGGATTCAGCTTTTTGAAGGTGTCGTTATTAAGAGACGCGGCGGCGGAATTAGCGAAACGTTCACAGTCCGCAAAATTTCGTATGGTGTCGGAGTGGAAAGAACCTTCCCTCTGCATACTCCGAAAATCGATAGAATCGAAGTGGCACGCCGAGGAAAAGTACGTCGCGCTAAGCTTTACTACCTGCGCAAACTTCGCGGAAAAGCCGCCAGAATTAAGGAAATTCGATAAGAAAAGTAGAGGGGGCTTGCTATCAAGCCCCTTTTCGTTTACCATATAGGAATCTTTAAGTTCCTTACAGCGTTAATATGAAGTACATAAAGATTCATATTGGCATGACAAGCTTCCGATAAGGATGGATTTGGAAGAAGCCTCTTCGAAAGGTTTGATAGGAGCTTTTGTTAACGAATACGCTTCGAAGGCCATGTGTCAATTAGTGGAGTTATTTTAACCACTTGGCTGTGGAAGCATGCGGATCGTAATTAGGATTAGGGAAATACATGATTAATGTAACGGGGGCCGTCCAGACCCTCTCCTGAAAATCGGAATGAATTACAGAAAGCGGGTGTCGGATCATGGAACAAGAACAAACCTCCGATCACCCTACTCCGGTAAAGAGTGAAATTTGGGAATGGGCAAAGGCGCTGATCATTGCTGCGGTTCTCGTGTTGTTGATCCGCTGGTTTATATTCACTCCGTTTATTGTGGAGGGCCCTTCCATGCAGCCCAATTTCGAAACCGGAGAGAGGCTGATCGTCAACAAAATCATCTACAGCATACGCAAGCCGCAGCGGGGCGAAGTGATTGTGTTTCACGCACCACAGGGCAGGGATTATATTAAGCGGGTGATTGCGCTGCCTGGAGAAACCGTCAAGATTGAAAACAACAAAATTTATGTCAATAATGAAGAACTTGAGGAACCATATATTCAGGAAGCGGTTGCCAGAGAACTCCAGAATGGCGATTACTACAATTCGGATTTTGCGGAGATGACCGTTCCGGAAGGTCATATCTTCGTAATGGGCGACAACCGTCCGAACAGTCAGGACAGCCGCGCACCTATGGTAGGTCCGGTACCGTATGACAAGGTGGTTGGCCGGGCCGATGTTATCTTCTGGCCGCTCTCCAAAATCAGTGTAGTGAGTCATAAGTAAAGGCATGGCCGCGCGAAAAAAATGAGGTGATCCTGTGACCATTCAATGGTTTCCTGGACATATGACCAGAGCGAGACGGCAAATTCAGGACAAGCTGAAATTGATCGATCTCGCCATTGAACTGATGGATGCCCGAATCCCGATCTCGAGCCGCAACCCGATGATTGATGAAATTCTCGGAAACAAGCCGAGGCTGATTCTGCTGAACAAAGCGGACTTGGCAGATCCGGCAGTAACAGCCGAATGGGTGCAAAGGCTGAAGCGGGACGGCGTGGACGCGCTTCCGATCGATTCCATTTCGGGCACGAACGTGAAAGAAATCATTCCCCGCTGCAAGCATCTGCTTAAGGATCGGCTGGAGGCCCAAATTCGCAAAGGAATGAAGCCGAGACCGATCCGTGCGCTGATCGTCGGTATCCCTAATGTCGGCAAATCAACTTTGATTAACCGGCTCGCTGGACGCAAGGCGGCGATTACCGGGGACCGCCCGGGGGTAACCAAGGGCCAGCAGTGGATTCGCATTGCAGGAGAATTGGAGCTGCTGGACACGCCCGGTATTCTGTGGCCGAAGTTCGAAGACCAGCAGGTCGGGGTCCGGCTGGCGGCGATAGGCTCCATCAAGGATGAAGTCATTCATCCGGAAGATGTCGCTTTTCACGTCATTCGTTATATGGTTCCGCATTACCCGCAGGCGCTTTGCGAACGGTACCAGCTGGAAGGCCTCCCGGGGGATCTAACGGAGCCGGAACCGGTGATCGAAGTGATGGAAATGATCGGCCGCCGCAGAGGATGCCTGCAGAGCGGAGGAACCGTCAACCTGGAGAAGGCATCGGCTCTGTTTCTCAGAGATTTGCGGGACGGCAAACTGGGGCGGATCAGTCTGGAGCATCCCGGCGAATAATGATGTATTTCCCGGTAGAAAGAGGCACAGCTTAAGAGCTGTGCCTCTTTCTTTTCAATAATGATATTCTCGTTTTTTCAATACCGCACAGTTCTTGAAAATGTTTCTAACGGTTTTTTCATCTACACCAACCGATTCTGCGACTTCTGTAAAAGGCTTGAACAATGACTGTTCTTCAATGGATTTCAACAGTCTTTTAGTCATACTTCGCTTTTCTTCAACCGAGCTAAGGCGTTCCCAAAAGGTAGAACCACATTCGCGGCACTTATACCTTTTTCTGTTCAGTTGAAGGCCCACGCGCTTTAAACGAATGGGCAAATCCAATATGATTTGTATTCTGCTTCCATGTTTGTAAAGCTTCGTTCGGCGCCCGCAATGAGGACAAGACAAAGGGGGAGATTTCGTTTCAACGATTATCAGCATATCCTTTTCGTTTTCTTGAATGTCTTCCAGTACTATAAATTCAGATAAACCCAATATAAAATCTTTCATTTATACACCTCTCGGTGAAGACATTGCTTAAGATTTTATTTTAGTCAGAGGAAATAAGTATATCAGGAAAAGAACCCCCATTGCCGAATATGCCGTCACAAGCCCCAGCCCATCTGTTAATGTACCCGCGGCTACCGGTCCAGCCATCATACCAAATGAATAGGCTGTGTTATAAACAGCATAAGTCAGGCCTTGTGAAGCAGAACCTGTCTCTTGAGAAATATCTGCCAATTTAGGGAGTGCAGGAGTCAGAACCATTCCAAGAGCAATTCCCAACAGAACTAAAGTAACAACTTGCAACCAAATAAGAGTTGGCAAAGCGTTTAGTGGAAGGACAATGGCTGCCATTACAATCCCAATTCTTATGGTCTTGACATGCCCGATTTTAGTAGAAATAGATCCAATGAGTGGTGCGGCCAACCCATAACCAAGAGTTACCACAACGAACAAAAGCCCTATAACACCCGGTGAGATTTCCAAGTTTTCATTGAAGTGAATCGGCAATGTAGGCTCAATGCTTGCAAATACCGATGCGCCAACAACGGCAACCCCCGCAATGGTTAAAACATGGCGGTTCCGCAGTATTTGAAAGGGCGATGTAAAGCTCTCCGACCTTGTTTCAGAGACATTGCGGAGCAAAAGCATACATAGGATCGCTGTAATAAGTGCAATCCCTGTAGCTATAGAAAGTGGTATCCGCCAGCTTCATAAAGGCAGCCTCCAATTGGAGGGCCCAGCAGCACCCCTGCTGCTTGACCAGACATCGCCAAGCCCATAGCTCTGCCCCGCTCTTCTTTGGGGAAGACGTCTGCCAGCAATGCTAATCCGGCTGTCCATGGAATTGCCGCAGCCAATCCCTGCAGCAAACGTGCTAACACAAGCACCCAGAAACTTGTTGCGAAAGCATATATTAACGTTGTTGCAGCCAGTGCGATAAGGCCTGAAACCAGCAGCTTTTTTCTGCCCACTCTATCTGATAAAGCACCAAAAAGCGGGGTAGCCATAAATAATGCAAGGGCATAACTGGCGAATAACAAACCTATTTCTGATTGTGTGGCGCCTAAAGATTCAGCATGAACGGGTAAGAACGGCACAACTAAGCCATACATAAGCATATCTGCAAATATGGCCAGAATCACTACAACTAGAACAGATGATTTAAGGTTTCGGACCATTTTATTTCTCATCCCTAATAAGTCTTATTATTTCTTCTATAGACTTCAGCTGCAGCTCGCATTGCTCATACATATTGTTAAAAATAACATGGATATGATCCGGGATTTTCCCTAATGCTTTCTGTTTTAACTCATACCCGACTTTCATTTTATTGAAGATATTTATAATTTCCTCCTTTTGCTTCTCTAAGCTGTTTAAGATTTCTTCATTATCTAAATTTTCCATAAAGGTAAGCGCTGTATAAAAAGCTGCCGGGAAAACAACAGAAGAATAAGAGAATGAATTGATCAGTAGCTGGTTTAATTCGTCCTCGCCAATTTCCGTGATTCGAAAAATGGACCTGGTTCTTAGCCCCGTATTTTCGACTTTTTCCAAGACTACCTTTCCTTCTTCTTGCATCTTCTTCAATGCATGATAAATAGAAGCCGGTTTGACGTACGCCCAAATATCTGTCTGTGACGATTCCATCATTTGTTGAATTTCATATCCCGACATCGGACCATGTGTTTTGAGAAGCCCTAATACCATAGCTCGTGTCATATATTCATCCCCTCCGTTATGATACTAAGTGTTTAATACTAAATGTTTAGTATTTGTATAAAGGTATAGTAACAAAACAAAAGGTTTTATAAAAGAGATAAGCGGGTTTCCACTAAATACTCCGAATGGATTGGGTTTGACCACATCCCCGTGACCTTTATTTCATTATAATAATGCGGAACATTGAAAGCCGATCAGTTGGCGGAGCGTCAAGCCCTGCGCCAGCCGGCCAGGTGGAAATGCCAAAACAGCGGCGGTATGGAATACCGATCATAGGGATTCTTCCAATCTTTTGCATAAAGAATCCATATCCTCCAGCCATGACCAATAATGCTTCATTTCCTGATGAATTCGCTGCAAATCCTCGGGCTTCGGCCCCAAGTCCGATATATACCGGCAAGTCGGTATAATATCGCGATACATGGTGTATCTGGAGGGGGATCGGGTATAGTGGCATGGGTTCGCTTCGGCCGCTATTTCAGACTTTTAAGCTGGATGAATCATCAATAAAAACCAGGCGTTCTTTTTTCGCGATCCTTCTTGCCGAGCCTTCTGACAGATATCCCCTTAAGTCAGGAAACGAACGATACGGTTATCGGGAATTCGATTGATCGGTACAGGTATGGGATAGATAGCGAGCCGACCCGGACGAAGCTGGAGCGACCTGAGAAAGTTCAAGGCTATGGGGATTAGAAGTACTCATCAGCCAAGTGCAACTGAGCCGAGGGGATAACGGTCAGAGGCATGGGAAAAGGGATATGAATCCTGCCCAAAGTACCTGAGTAAAAGGGACAGTGATCCTAGGTATGGGGAAAGAGAATTTGTCCCGGCAAGCAGGCACTGAGCGAAGGGGATAACGGTCAAGCAGGGATGATAGCAAGCAACGAGGAGACAGGCACTAAACGGAGGGGGAGCGATAAAGAGGGGGAAATAATGATCGATGTAACTATATTTTAGGTTAACCAGAGGGAAACCGTAAATCCGGAGTACGTAACGGGAGGATCATAAACGATGATTTAATCTTTGATTGAGACGTGGGGACAGGGGGGCGTAATGGCGTAATCCTTAAAGATAAATGAAGATTATATAGCCGGAGTTTTATCAAGGATGTAGCACATCAAAGGAGGGACAAGGTATAATGGTCGAGAGGAGGGGGATTCATGCTTGAGTACGAACAAGCGCTTTGGAATCAGCATTACCGGCTGATTGCCGGTGTGGATGAGGTAGGGAGAGGCTGCTTATTCGGCGATGTAGTGGCCGCTGCGGTTATCCTGCCTCCCGGTCGAATGATCGAAGAAATTAATGATTCCAAGAAGCTGACCGCTAGCAAAAGGGAACGGCTGTATGAAGAAATTATGGAGTGTGCCTTGGCTGTTGGCATAGGACAGGTAGATTCAGCGATGATCGACAAAATCAATATTAAGCAAGCGGCACGGTTGGCAATGAAGAAGGCGGTGGAACAGCTTGATGTTCAGCCGGATCATTTGTTAATCGATGCGGAGAAAATAGATTGCGATATTAAACAGCTGTCGATTATTCACGGGGACGCATTAAGCCAGTCCATAGCGGCCGCCTCCATTGTAGCCAAGGTCACCCGCGACAGGATGTGTCTTCACTGGGACACCGATTTTCCCGAATACGGAATTGCTATACATAAAGGATATGCCACCAAACAGCATCGGGAAGCCATCCTGGAATACGGTCCGTGTCCCATGCACCGTAAATCATTTCTCGGCAGGCTTCTAAACGTTCAGGAGCAATTTTTATTTTAATATCCCTATTTTACTTAGTTAGTAAATTGAAGTTAATAGAGTATTAAAATGGAACAGTTTCCTGATCGGCATAGAAAGCTGCCTCTAATCCCGTGATAATTCATCTTCCGGGGCTCCCCGCGAAGCATCTGGAATACGTTTCGAAGGTTAGGGCGTGACTTTGTTGGGGTTTTTAACAGGGCTTCCCGCAAAGTACTATTTAAACCTTTATCGAAGAAAAGCAAGAAGATCAACCGCGTTTAGAGAAAGGTTTTGACGCCGCCTCCGGTTGGAGAGCGGACGGAATATGCTTCGAAGGTTACGCATCACCGTTGTACGAAAAATTAATGCGTTAAATGCGACCGACAGGTCATGTATGTTTGTGGGGTATTTTTACAGGGCTCCGTTCAATATTACCGGATTTATGCCGATAACTATATTATGAATTGACATTGAAGCGAAATTGCTCCGGATTAAGGTCAGTAAGGGGGGGATAACGGTGAATATCGGCCATTTGCTGCGTCAGTGGATTGGTGAAGCCAGGGCTACTGAAGGCAAGGCACTGGAGCTGAAAGCCGGGCAAATTGTGAGAGGAACCGTGCTTCAGCTGCTTGCCGACCAAGAAGCGATGCTCATGATCGGCGGTGTCAAGCTGAGAGCCAGACTCGAGACTCCATTACAACAGGGGGAATCGACTTTCCTTCAAGTATTGGCTGAAACCAGAGCCGGCCAGATCCGACTGAAGCCTGTTCAGGGTGTCGGGACTCTTCTACCGGAAGCTCCCCTGTTGGAAATGTTAAAGGAATTTGGATTGAAGGATACCGTGTCCAATCGTCAGCTTCTCCTATGGATGCAGCAGTCATCCGTGCCGTTGACGAGAGAGAATGTATCGTCATTGTCAGCCATGATAGCGAGGATGCCTGCGGGAATGCCGGCGGAAGAGTGGAGCCAGGCGGCGATGCTGGCCGTTAAGCGGGGATTGCCGCTAACGGAGACTAATGTGACGGCCCTTCACCAGGCGCTGTTCGGCAAGCCGCCGCACGAAGGACTGCAGCAGTTGGCGGCCCAGCTTAAGCATAGTCTGGAAGGGCAGGACATCCTGCGTCCGGAGCTGCGCCAACTGCTGAACCAGGCGCTGCGCGCCACCGAGGGCGTCATCGCTCTGGGCGCTGCACGTCTGCCTGCGTCCGCTGCAGCGCCCGCCATTACTGCGCCGGTCACCGCAGCCCTCCCGGCCGCCTCCAATCCGGGTGCAGCCCCGGCTGGGGGCGAAGGAGCCGGCGCCGCGGCAGCAGTACCGGGCGGGC